>NZ_FRCW01000004.1:0-300000 GCF_900143055.1 Fibrobacter sp. UWR3
TGCTTCGTCTCTAACGAGAACCTGCTTTCGAACGTGAACGGCGTAATCAACGCGGTTTACCTCAAGTGCGACAACCTGGGCGAAACGGTCCAGACCGGTGCCGGTGCTGGCCGCCTCCCGACCGCATCCGCCGTCGTAGCCGACCTCGTTTCCCTGGCCCGCTCCGTGGATCAGGGTTCCCGCAAGGCGCTCCCGATGGGCTGGTTCAACGTCGACAATTCGGCAACTCTCGTGCCTATCTCCGAGACGAGCGCCCGCTACTACCTGCGCTTCACTTCCCGTGACGCCTGCGGCGTGCTCGCGAAGATTACGAGCGTCTTGGCCGAAAATAACATCTCCATCGAGACGATTATCCAGAAGAATGTGAAGGACCCGGGCAAGGTCTCTATCGTGGTCATCACCGAAAAGACGCAGGACTGCAAGGCCTCGAAGGCGGTGGACGCCATCGACGCCCTGCCCGAAATCGTCGAAAAGAGCCAGGTTATCCGCTTCCTCGCCTAAGGCGTGGTTTCTGAAACCTGAATTTTGTAGTTTATTGGCGTATGTTCCGTGCAACTACATTGGAGCGCATCCTCCTAGTCCTTTCGGATTTTGTCGCTGTGTCGATTTGCTTCCTTGGCGCGTTCTGGGTGCAGTTCCATAGTGGTTGGATTGTCGACAAGTTCGACCCGACTAAGACATTCGACCAGTACTGGACCATGGGGCTTGCCCTCAATATCGGTTGGCTCGTGCTGTTTACCTGCGCGGGCCTGTACCGTTCATGGTTGCTCCTTTCGAGAACTCACCAGATTCTGCGTGTACTTCGTGCCGTAGTCATCGGTGTGGTGCTTATCATCATCGGGCTTTTCGGTACGGAGTTCCTGGGGAAGGTTTTCACGAACCAGCCTCTGAACGAAGGCTACCTGTATGGCTCCCGATTCCCGTGGATATTTATCTACGGCGGGCTTGCGATGGTGCTTGTGGCCGGTTTCCGCATGTTCATTTACTTCTGCCTGCGTGGCTTGCTCCGCTTGGGTTATGGCGCGAACAACATCCTGGTGCTCGGCGCGACCGAGGCGGGCCGCAAGGTGGCCGAAGACCTCAAGAACACTCCGGCGCGTGGCCAGCGGGTGGTGGGCTTTGTGGATGAACGCTACCAGGTCATATCGCACGACTTTGCAGGCTTCCCGGTCTTGGGCAAGTATTCCGACCTTGCCGCCCTCGTAAAGAAGTACAAGGTTACGGGTATCGTGATTGCGCACGAAAGTTCCTCCCCGCAAGAGATCATGCGCGTGCTTGTGTGGATTTGTGAACTTCCCCTGCATATCTATATTGTGCCGGAGCTCTACCCGGTGGTGAACGGGCAGTTCAAGGGTAACCTCGTCTATGGGTTTGAACTGCAGGAACTTTTCGCGTTTACCATGCCGCCCTGGCAGGTGCGGGTGAAACGCATTATCGACGTGCTGTTTGGCGCGTTTCTTGGTTTTTGCTCCCTGCCGGTTTGCCTGCTAGCGGCTATTGCCATCAAGTTGGAAGACCACGGACCGGTTTTTTATTCGCAGGAACGCATCGGCCTGTATGGCAAGCCCTTTACGGTCTACAAGTTCCGCACCATGCGTACCGATGCCGAAAAGTTCGGCGCGCAGTGGGCAACGAAGGATGACCCGCGCATTACGAAGGTGGGTAAGTTCCTGCGCAAGACCCGTATTGACGAGCTCCCGCAGATTCTTTGTGTATTGAAGGGCGACATGAGCATGGTAGGCCCGCGCCCTGAACGTGCCGTGTTTATCAGCAAGCTTCGCGAACAGATTCCGTTCTACATCAGCCGCCTCAAGATGAAGCCGGGCCTTACGGGCTGGGCGCAGGTGCGTCACCATTACGATACGAGCATCGAGGACGTGCAGATTAAACTACAGTACGACATGTATTACTACGAGAACATGAGCTTGCTCTTGGATTTCCAGATTCTCGTGCGGACGGTCTACGTTGTGTTGACCGGTAAAGGAGCGCAGTAAAATTCGGAATTCGGATTTATGAATTAGGAATTAATTTATACTTTCTCATTTCGAACTTCGAATTCTAAATTAACCTTGACCGATCTTTTAATTAACCTTAACTCCGAATTCCTAATTCCTAATTAACTATGTACGGCGATAACTCGACTCCCAAATTTCCTACCGAAGATGCTCTCACGATGATTCGCCTCGCGCTTGCCGAAGACGTGCGCACGGGCGACGTGACCAGCGAATGGACCATCCCTGCCGACCAGAAGCAGCATGCCCGCCTGATTGCAAAAGAAGATGGCGTGCTTGCGGGCCTCCCGGTGATTGAACTCGTGTTCCAGGAACTCAAGGCAAACGTGAAGGTGACGCTCCACAAGAAAGATGGCGACGTGGTGAAGAAAGGCGACCTGATTGCCGAAATGGACGGCACGACGCACGAACTCTTGACGGGCGAGCGTACGCTCCTGAACTTTATCCAGCAGCTTTCCGGCGTGGCGACGGTCGCGCATACCTTTCAGGAAGCCCTGAAGGGCGGGAAAACCAAGGTGCTCGATACCCGCAAGACGGTTCCCGGTTTCCGCACGTTGCAGAAGTACGCCGTTCGCGTGGGTGGCGGTTCCAACCACCGCATGGGCCTCTTTGACATGGTGCTCGTGAAGGACAACCACATCGCTGCTGCAGGTGGCGTGCTCCAGGCGCTTGAAGTCGTGAAGAAGAACAACACGCAGGGCCTGATGGTCGAGATGGAAGTGGAAAACTTCGACCAGCTGCGCGCTCTTTTGAACAAGGGCGTAGACGTCATCATGCTTGACAACATGAGCAACGAGATGATGGCCGAGGCCCTCAAGATTATCAAGGAAAGCGGTGACAAGTGCCTGGTGGAAGGCTCGGGCAACATGACGCTCGAACGCGCGAAGGAAATCGCGACGCTCGGCCTCGATTACATCTCTGTCGGTGCGCTCACGCATAGCGTGAAGGCTCTCGACATCTCGATGCGCATTTAGTTTTTGATTTGCACATGAAAAAGAGTTTGGATAAACCTGCACGGAAGTCGAATCGCGAAACTTTTAGCTTCGTCGTGGATGTGGGCAACTCCCACACGGTTTTGGGTATTTTCAAGGGCGACAAGGTGGTGGACCACTGGAGGCTTACTACCCGCAAGGAAACGACGAGCGACGAAGTGATGAACCGCATTGGCGGACTTGTGCGCTTTTCGAAAATCAAGCCGGCAGAAATTACGCACGTGGGCCTGTCGACGGTGGTGCCCGCGCATGAACGCCCCTGGATCAAGGCCTTGCAGACGCTCCTCAAGCGCCCGGTGCAGGTGGTAAGTTCCAAGAACTGCCTCGGTTGCCCGATTGCCTACCCGAACCCGGCGTCGCTCGGTGCCGACCGCTTGTGCAACATTATCGCACTCCGTGACCGTGGCTACAAGGATGCCATCGTGGTGGATATGGGCACGGCAACGACATTTGACGTGATGAAGGACGGCGGCTTCGCTGGCGGTATAATTATTCCGGGCATTAGCGCAAGCCTCGATGTCTTGACCGAGAAGGCGGCGCGCCTGTTGCCGGTAAGCATTGAATGGCCGGAACACGTGATTGCAAACAATACCGACGATGCCATCCGCGCGGGCCTCCTGTATGGCTTTATGGCGGAACTTGAAACCTTGGTGGCAAAGATCAAGGACGAAATGGGCAAGAAGAAGGTACCCGTGTTTGCGACGGGTGGCTGGGGCCGCATGGTGATGGGGCACAGCAAGGTTATCGATACCTACGACCCGTACCTGACCCTGAACGGTGTGCGCCTGGTGGCGCTCCATGGCAATTCTGCCGCAGAACTGGAGAAGGATTCTGATGAATAAAATCAATCTTTCGTCTTTCGTCTTTCGTCTTTCGTCTAGGAGGCATCAATGCGTTGCTTAGTTACCGGTGGTGCAGGATTCCTGGGTAGTCACTTGTGTGAACGTCTGCTGAACGACGGTCATGAGGTGATTTGCCTTGACAACTACTTTACGGGCCGTATGGTGAACGTCGCTCACCTGCGCGATAACCGGAACTTCGAGCTCATTCGCCACGACGTGACGGAACCGATTTTGCTGGAAGTGGACCGCATCTTTAATCTCGCGTGCCCCGCGAGCCCCATTCATTACCAGTTCAACCCGGTAAAGACCATCAAGACGAGCGTGATGGGCGCTATCAATATGCTCGGCATGGCGAAGCGCGTGAAGGCGCGTATTTTGCAGGCGAGCACTAGCGAAGTCTACGGCGACCCGGCGGTACACCCGCAGACCGAAGACTACTGGGGCAACGTGAACCCCATCGGTATCCGCAGCTGCTATGACGAAGGCAAGCGCGTCGCCGAAACCTTGTTCATGGATTACCACAGACAAAATAACGTGGACATCCGCATCGTGCGTATTTTCAATACATATGGCCCGCGCATGCTTATGAACGATGGTCGCGTGGTGTCAAACTTTATTGTGCAGGCGCTCAAGGGCGAAGATCTCACGATTTACGGCGACGGCAGCCAGACCCGCAGTTTCTGCTATGTGGATGACCTCATCGAAGGTTTTGTGCGCATGATGAACCAGGACAAGATTATTGGACCCGTGAACATCGGGAACCCTGGCGAATTTACAATGCTTGAACTTGCGAAGGAAGTGCTTGACCTTACCGGCTCCAAGAGCAAGATTGTGTACAAGCCTCTCCCGGGTGACGACCCGAAGATGCGTCGTCCGAATATCGACCTTGCCAAGTCTGCTCTCGGTTGGGAACCGACAATCCCGCTGCGCCAGGGTCTCGAGAAGACGATTGTCTACTTCGAGGAACTGCTCAAGGGCGAACGCTAGCAGTTTGCTGATACTAGGACTTGTCATGCCCGGCTTGACCGGGCATCTTTGTTTCTTTCAATAGAATTATTTGCTGCCTACTACTTTGCAGATAGGGCAGTTTTCGGGCTTGTGACCCATTGCCTTGCAGTACGTGCGCCCGAAGTAGATAATCTGCAGGTGGCGCTTTTCCCATTCTTCCTTCGGGAAAATCTTCTTGAGGTCGGCCTCGGTCTGTTCCACGCTACTGCCGTCCGATAGTCCCCAGCGCTTGGCTAGGCGGTGGATGTGTGTATCGACGGGGAAGGCGGGAATCTTGAAGATGTGGCTCATCACGACGCTTGCCGTCTTGTGGCCTACGCCGGGGAGTGATTCGAGTTCTTCGAATGTGCGGGGGACTTCGCCGCCGTATTTCTCGACGAGCGTTTTCGACAGATTGTAAATGTTCTTGCTTTTCGTGTTGAAGAATCCGCACGGCTTGATGATTTCTGCAATCGCGTCGATGCCGAGCTTGACCATGGCGGCGGGCGTTTTCGCTTTCTTGAACAACACCTTCGTTACCTGGTTCACGCGGATGTCGGTGCATTGCGCACTCAATACGACCGCGACAAGCATCGTGTAGGCGTTTGAGTAGTCGAGCGGAATCGGCGGGTTTGGGAAGAGCTCGTCCAGCTTTTCGCCGATGAACTTGATCTTGTCCGTTTTTTTCATGTCTGCGCCTCCTTTCGTCTTTCGTCTGTAGCGAGCCGCATTGCGACGCAGCGTACTTTCGTCTAGTTTAGTCGCAGTCGCGCGTGAAGTCTTGTTGCATGTTGAAGCTGGGCATGTCGTCGGTCGGGTGGCCGACTTCGACGGCGGGGACGCCTGCGTATGTCGTGTGCGGGGGAACGTCGCAGAGCACCACCGCGCCCGCGCCAATCTTCGCGCAGTCGCCGATGTGGATGTTGCCGAGCAGCTGGGCGTGTGCACCGAGCATCACGCCGTTCCCGATTTTCGGGTGACGGTCGCCGGTCTCGTTGCCGGTACCGCCAAGCGTCACACCGTGCAAGAAACTCACGTTGTTCCCGACAATTGCTGTTTCGCCGATGACGATGTTTGTCGCGTGGTCAATCAGGAGGCCGTGCCCGATTTTTGCCGCCGGGTGGATGTCCATGCCGAACTTGCGGCTCACGATATTCTGGAGCATCTTGGCGGGGAACGGGCGGTTCTCTGTCCAGAGGGCGTGTGCCACGCGGTAGGCCTGCAGGCCCTGGAACCCCTTGAACAGCAGGAGCGGTTCGAGGTAGCTGGTGCAGGCGGGGTCGCGGAGTACGGTTGCGTTCAGGTCCTTGCAGGCGGAAACGAGCAGTTCGGGGTACTTGATGTACAGCGCGTTGAACATCTTCTCGAGTTCCGCACGGTCGATGACTTCGCCCGCGAGTTGACAGGCGAGCGTTACGGATAGCATGTCGGCAAAGTTCTTGCGGTTCAACACCTGCTCTTCGAGCATGAGCTTCGAGAGCGGTTCGTTGGCGGCTAGTTCCGAGGCCTCGTCGCGGAGGCGCTTTTCCATTTCTTCGACTGTCATAGCGAAAGCAAATATAGAAATTTGCGGGGGCAGGCGGGCTAGTCGGCGAGTTTCAGGAGTGCGCGGGCCGGGATGTGGAACCATCCGGGCCTGAACTCGAGTTCGTAGCAGGCCTCGTAAACGGTCTTGGCGAGGATATACGGGGTGGCAGCACGCTCGAGGGTTTCGAGGTCGACATGTGCGGCGCCGGCATCTATGCGGGCGGCTTGCGCGTAGCCTTCAAGAAACGCGTGTTTGCATGCGGTGCAGTCGAACCCGGATGTAGCTCCCGCATACTGGAAACTGCGGAGCATTCCGGCGACATCGACAAGCGGGGAGTGCAGTGCCCTGCGGTATTCGAGACTGCGGGTAGGTTCGCCTTCAAAATCGAGAATCTTGAAGGTCGGTGCGCTTGATGCCTGCTTGGCTAAAGACTGCGCGGTCGTTGCGGCGGCAACCAGCACCTGGCCCAGGTGGTAATCCCCGTGGATGCGCTGCGGTGTGAACAACTCGCTGCCGGTTGGCGCTCCGAACGCATCTTTCGCCATGCGCTTGAGTTTCGGCAAAGTCGCTTTTACCTTTTCGGCGAGTTCGCGCATTTCATTGCCTGCGGAAATATCCGCGCTCACCGCATCTGTCGCGCCCGCGCTGTTCAAAAGATGTTCCAGCTTGTCAAATGGAATTTCTGGATTCTGCGCGGGCGTGCCCGGGAGTCCCCTGAGGGCGCGGTGCATCTTCGCGGTCGCTGTCCCGAGAGCCTCGGCGCACAGCGCGTCCATCACGCTGTTGAAATACGCCCACGCATCCTGCATGCCGGTTGCACGTTCCTCGAGAATCCCGAGGGTGTAGTGTTTTCCCGTGGCATCTGCGTAGTAGCATGTGCCGTAGAGCTGCGGGCTCACGCCGGAGCGTTTGCGGTCGAGTTGCTCCATAATTTCGACCTCGGGATGTATTCCCGGTAAAAGCCTGCGGTACAGCTTGAAGAAAAAGTGTTCGGAAGCGAATGCGGAATTGCTCTGCTCGGCATCGAGCGGGGCTATATCGAAAAGTTCGTGCAGGGAAACATCTACGGGGAAATTCTCTGTCTGCATGAACATAAACTCGCCGGACGTTCCTCTGTATCTTGCCTTCTCGCACGAGAACACGTCATAGAAAAAGTCGGCAGTGCGGGTCTCGTCTTCAATGATGGCGTAGAGGTCGGGCTCGCAGTTTTCGCTTGCGGCAAAGTTCACGCGGACGATGGAAAGAAACGTTTCCCCGATGGCGACGCGGTCCACGGTCTCGATGGAATCGATCTTGCGTCCCTTTCCCATGAACCAGCGCTTGCTTGCGATATCTTGCATGCTATCCATGTGCAAAATTATAGCAATAAGCGTGAAAACTTGCCTGAAAGATGCCCCGAATTTTACCGCGGGGCATATAAATGCGTTTGAATCTTTTGTTTTATACGCCCCTTCAGTTGCTATTTAAGAGCAAAGAGGCTTCATCTGGATTGTTTTTGCATTCGGGGGCATATAAGAAGGGGATAATCCTTGTTTTTATATGCCCCAAAATCGCATCCTGTGTTAAAAACGAATTAGTTTGTATGTAAAATCGCAAAAAGGGGCGTATAAAAGGCGCGTGTTTGTTCCTTTTATATGCCCCGCGCTTTTTTCTTCAGCCAACAGGGGCGTATAAATGCATTTTTTTGCGATTTTTATGCCCGCCAGCCTACTTTCGTGCGGTCAGTGCGCTAAAGTACCCCTGCGAACGGAGGGTAGCAAGAATCTTTAGTTTGTTTGCGGTCGTTTCTGCGGGCAACCCGTCAATAACGTACTGCGGAATCCGCTTGAGCGGCTTGAACTGCGGGGGCACATCGCTGTAATCGCACAGTTGCCATGCGCAAAGCAGTTTCCCGACGAATTCGTCCCACGGGAAAACGTCGGCAGGGGCAAGGTAGAAGCGTGCGGGCTTCTCGAAATCGCGGGCGTCTAGCAGGAGCGAGCCGTCCTTATAACATGCAAGAAGCGCAGCCTGCCTCTCTTTCATCTGAGTGGCGGGCTGCGCAGGAATAGTCAGAACGAGTTGCATTCGGCGCAGGCGTTATGCGGCGAGAACTTCACGCTGGATCTGGGAATACTGGTAGCCAGAAATGGATGTGATTTTGAGAATCAAATCCCGCGCGAGTCCTGCACGGATGAGGGCCCTAGCATAATTCAACTTGTTCATGTCGGGAGAAGTCATAGGAACCTCGAAATAGATTGTGGAACTTATTTTCTAGTCAGAAAATAGTTTATTTTTTCAAAAAAAGAAGAGTGTTTTGAGCAGGTTTTTTGCGAGTGTAAGTTTGCTCACATTACACTTTTTTGTAGCGTTTTTGTAATTAATTGTGCGATAATGAGTTACAAAAAAAATGCTGTTTTTTGCGGAATTTAGCCGTATTCAAACTTTCGTGATTTTTGTCACGCCGATTTGTTTCGGTGTCGTCTAAATCTCTTTGAGCACTGGAAAAACCTTGCGATATTTTAGCAGGGATTCCATGTCGAGCGACGCCGAAATTACACATTCTTTACCCGATTCCGCCTGCGCGATAACTTCACCTTGCGGGTTGATAATTTGTGAATTTCCTGTGTACTTTCCATCTGGCGAAACGCAGTTCACTGCGGCGACATACGCCTGGTTTTCGATGGCGCGAGCTTTGAGCAAAGTGTTCCAGTGATTGATTCTTGCTTCGGGCCAGGCGGCTTGCACCGTGAAGAGGTTCGCTCCCGCCTTTACGGCATCGCGGTAGAGTTCCGGGAAGCGCAGGTCGAAGCATATTGTCGGCGCGATGGTCCATTCGTTGATTTTGAATAAATTAATATTGTCGCCTGCGCGGAACTTTCCCTGTTCCATAAAGAAGGGCTTGCGCTTGTCGTAGTGTGCGTATTCCGTGGCATTGCCCGGCATATACACGCTCGCGTGATTCGTGAGCGGCGCCGTCCTAATATCGCAAGCATCCTTACCAGAAATTCCCGCACCCATGACTGCGCATCCCGTGCGGTTTGCTAGTTTGTACAAAAACTGCGCGGTTTCGCCTGCGCTATCGCTTGAAAAATCCTCGGCGGCGCTTTCCGGGTGCAGCGGAAGGTAGCCTGTGGCGAACATCTCGGGCAGCACGATGAGTCCCGCATTGGCTTTGCCTTCCAAAGAGCCGGCCTCCTTGCGGATCCCTTGCGTGAGCGCCTCGACCTTGGCGAAGTTTTTCGCCTTGTCGTTCGGCGCGACTTCCATTTGCACTAGAAAAATCTCAAGCATACCGCGAGAAATATAAATTTTCCCGAACTGCAGCGTGTTTCCGGTGGTCGGACCACCCTATAAAATTCTAATTTAGTACACATGAGATTTCGCTCCCTGCTTCTTATTGCACTGTTCCTGGTGACATCCCTTTTTGCGGCGACGCCTACGCCTGTCGTGGGTGTGGTGCTCGAGATGGGTTCCGACCTCCCGCTTGATGGCGTGCAGATTACCTACCGTTCGGGCAAGAAACTTGCAAAGACTTCTTCGGATGGCCGTTTCGAGTTTACCGTAGATTCCAAGAACGCTTCCCTCGTGTTCCAGAAAGAGGGCTACGACAGTGTGTACGTGGACCTGCAGGATTATGCAGATTTGCTCGATATGGTCGTGACGCTTTCGAGCGACTTGCGCGACTTGGGCTCGAGCACGATTGTCGGTGGCGGTGAACCTGTGAAGTGGGAACCGGAACGCAAGGTGTCGCTCGACAAGCTCGAAGATGCTGCCGGCATGCGTTTTGATATTACGGAACACCTGAGCCAGATGCCCGGTATTTCGGGCCAGAAGGATTTCAGCAGCGCTCTCTATTACGAGGGTTCCCGCGCGGGTGACGTGGCGTACCACCTCGGGCGGCTTCGCATACCCAACATGCGTCACCTAGATATCGGTTTCCCGGGCAACCTTTCGGTTGTGAACCCGCATATACTGAGCGGCATCGAAATTCACGACCACTACGGTAGCGGCCCGATTGGTCAGGGACTTGCGACCTCGGTGCAGTACATTCCCGAGCAGACGAAGGGCGAGTGGGGGCTCAAGGGCTCTGCGGGCCTTACGCTCCAAGAAATCCAGTTCGATTCCCCGTTCCTGTTCTGGGACAGTTTCCGCTTCGCCTTCCGCAGGCTCGATGGCGACATGCTCAAGAACCTGGGCGAGAAGTTCTTTACCGAATTCAAGAAGCGCGATGGTGACTGCGCGAGCGATTGCCGCGTGAAGTCGTCGGACCCGTTCGACCTTACGGCGATGGATTTCTACACGCAGTTGAACGGTTCTGATTCCATGGGCAACACGTGGGCGCTGCGTGCCCTGTACAGCATGGACGAATATTCCATAAGCCAGGATACCTCGACCGCGTACGACGAGGTGAATTCGGTCGATATTATCAGGGGTGAACAGACCTACCTTGTCGTGGGTGCGGAATACGCCTCCAAGTTCGGCACGAGCCTGCATGCGGGTGTTGTGCGCGAGTACCTGAGCGATACAATCCAAGATACTACGGGTTTCAGGAGCAACGCCTCGACGAAGGAGATGGCCGCGTTTATTGATGCCTACGAGCAAACGCATACGACCTTCAGCGTGGGCGCCGACAAGCAGTTTAAGACCAAGTTGCTCGGTTCTGCCGTGAGCGGGGCGCTGCTTTACGAACATCATCTCCTTGACCGCAGCTACATTGATTTTGGCGGGTCGCAGCCCGATGACTACCAGACGGGCGTACTTTCGGGGGTAAGCCGTTTTGACTGGAAGGGCGACTACTCGCAGACGATATTCTCGCTTGGTGCGGTAGCTGATGCGATGGACCACAATGCACGCCCGACGGCGTCTGTCGATTTCGAGAAGAACCTGACCGAAAAGGATACCACGTACTGGCGAGTGTTCGGTAATGCCGCGTACCGTAGCGACTGGAAGCACCTTTACAATGACGGTGACCTTACGGGGCGCCTTGAGACGGGTGCGTCTGCAAAGTTTGGAATGGGCTACAACTCCAAGTACTTGATTGCGCAGGCGAGCGGCTTTGGCCGTTACTACTTCGACCCGGTGATGCCTCTGCCCAAGGCTTATGCGCAGTATAAGGATATTACGCCGGTGGATTATGCCTGGGTGCTCGGCGCGAATGCCCGTATGGAATGGAAGACCTCGCACCACTTCTCGATGGCGACGAACGTGAGTTCCGTCTACGGTGAATACGAACTGGACGAGGGCTCGCTCCCGTGGGAAGCGAACTCCAGGCTGGATATCATTTCGCACTTCAGGTTCTACCCGCGCAAGGATTCGCTGTTCTCGATTATCCTCACGCATCATGCCGCGTTGCACCGCCCGCTGTACTATTACCGGATAACGCCGTCAGACCCGATGACACGCGAGAACGGAACCCGCAGGTTGTGTGACTTGGAAGAATTTACTGACATGTTCAGGACGGACATTCGCGTGAATCTTGACATCATTCGCGAGAAGGGTTTCTTCCGCAAGTCGCGTTTCTACCTGGAACTGGACAACGTCTTTGCAAATCTCGATGTGAGTGCGCTGAAGTTCCTCGGTTCCGAGAATGCGCGTGAACGCTCGTGGGTCACGCAAGATAACGACAAGAACTCGGAGAACGGCTTCAGGCTGGAACCCTTCATGGCGAAGGGCATGGGACTCTACTTCCAGTTTGGCGTCGAAGTCCAGCTGGGAATTTAGCGGCAATGAAAAGTGTTTTTTCGGTGTCGTCATGTCGCAGCCGAACTTGTTCGGCAAGGACATCCATTGCGTTTCTTTTAATTGCGGTTTTATGGGGGGCTGCCTTTTGCTTTGCCCACGAGACAGACATACCCTTTGAACCCAAGAAGCCGGAAAAGCCGCTGCGGTTCTGTACCGCCGCCAAGCAGTGGGTGGAATACGCGAGCAAGGATACGAACCTGGTAGAAATCACGAACATGAAGGGGCTGCGCATGGACCTGCGTTATGGGACTTTTAACAACGTAACGGGGCATGACATGTACTGCGGAATCCAGCGGGCGTTCGTGCACCGCGATGCCTTGCCGAAGTTGAAGCGTTCACTTTCACTTATCGCGAAGGAACTGCCCGGTTACACGCTCGTGATATTCGATGCGGCGCGCCCGATGTACGCGCAATCCGCGCTCAAGCAGGCGGTTGTGGGAACGCCTTACACGAATTATGTATCGTCGGGAAAGACGGGCGGGCTCCACAATTACGGCCTCGCGCTGGACCTTTCGCTGGCTGATTCCACGGGCGCTTTGCTCGACATGGGAACAGATTTCGATTCGTTCGAGCGCTGTGCGGGCGAGGTGGGCGAGGCAGATGCTCTCAAGAGCGGGCGACTCACGCAACAGCAGGTCGATAACCGCAAGCTCTTGCGCAGCATCATGAAGCGTGCCGGCTGGGTTTCGCTTTCAAGCGAATGGTGGCACTTTAACGCCTACACGCGGGCCTATACCAAGGAACACTACCCGCTGTTCCCGATGTAAACCGGCTATTGAATGGTTCGCCTATAATACGGGTTACTTTATCGCCATTGCCGCGTTTAGCAACTTGACGGAAACGCCTTTTGACCGGAGAAACTGGGCAATTTTTTTCTTTTCGGTCGCAAATTTCCTGTTTGCTCGTGCTTCTCCGCGCTTTTCTCCTTCAGCGCGTCCTTCCGCGCGTCCTTTGGCACGCCCTTCTGCAAGACCTTTCTCTAGTCCTTCTGCGCGGCCCTTGTTGCGTGCGTAGCTCATGCATGCGTTGTATTCATCCCTGTCAATCATACCCGTCGCGACCTCCGTAATAAACCTTGCCTTCGCCTTGCTGACCAGTAACTGCCTGTAGACTGCCCTCACGACCTTGTCTACGCCGTGCGGCATGGCATTTGCTGTCGGCATGTTCCTGAATAGTTCTATCCACTGGTTTTCCAGTGATTCGCCCTCCTGTGGGACATACCGGGTCAAGTCTATGATAATATACTTTTTCTTAGGATAGACCGTCAAGGGGTGGGGCTTTCCCACGTCGGCAGTGCGGAAAAGCGCCAGTTCTTCGCGAAAATGCCTGCAGAACGGCACCCTGAAGTTACAGATCCATATGGAATACACCGTCGGCATGAGGTAGGGGTGTTCTTCCCGCTGTTTCACGGTTGCCTCGGCATCCATCGCAATTTTTGCGTTGGCAGAAAGCAGCATGGAGTATAGCTCGATGCGATCTAGGAAATCCTCTTGAATTGCACGTTGCATCTCTACGTCGATGAACTTCCCGCACATTGTCCTTGCGTGTATGTCGAAACTGCCCGATTTCTCGTTGCCAGCCTGGTTCCGCAACTTGACTGTCGGCTTGAGGTGGTCGACGGACTTTATCCTGCGATCCCCTTCAAGGTGCAAGACCGCATTCAAGAAGTGGATGAGGTTCTTCTTGTTCTTGAAGATTTTCTTGAATACAGGGTCGTATGTCGGATCGAAGAATTTTTTCTTGCGGATCTCCGCTTCCTTCTCTCTAATTTTCTGTTGGCGAGTCTTTTCCATGCCCCTATAATTGCAAGAAGCGTGCCAATCAAGAAATGGCGAATTTGTACGAAAAACGGCATTCTCAGGAAGTGCGACCTGCTGATTAATCGCTTAAATCACTGATTTATGGATTTTAATCAGTAAGGGGCAATGTCTTGATGCTGGCGCGCTTGAGGCGGTCGTTCAGGGCGATGCCGATTCCCTTGTTGGGTATCGGGTCCACAAGAATCAGATCGTAATCGGGCGTATCCAGGTCGTGCATGTAGGCGTATAGCCTTGCGGTCGCCTCGGTCATGTCACCCGTTGCAGACAAGTTCACTGTGGCAGGAATCGCTCCGGCCTGGTTCCCGAACGCGATGCGCGCAGTATGCTCCGGCAGTTTGTAACCTGCGGGCACTTCTCCGAAATAGAGCGGCACCTGCGGGCGGTAATGCGTATCGCACTGTCCCGGCGCCTGCATCGCCTGCCCGGGCTTGCTTGTGGATTCCTTGACGGCGACTTCGCCGAGCACCGCCTTGAACATCTCGGGCGTAATCGCCCCCGGGCGGAGCACTGTCGGCACATCTCCGGCAAGCGAGATGATGGCGCTTTCGACCCCTACGGAGCACGGCCCGCCATCGACGATTCCCGCAATGCGGTCCGCAAGCTGTGCGGCTACGTGCTCTGCGGTCGTTGGGCTCACGTGCTTGAACAGGTTTGCGCTCGGGGCTGCAAGCGGGAGTCCCGATTTCTTGATAATCGCCTGCGCTACGGGGTGGCTCGGGAACCTTACCGCCACCGAGGGCAGCCCGCTCGTGCAAAGGTCGGGGATGCAGTCCTTCTTCGGGAGGATGATGGTCATCGGGCCTGGCCAGAAGGCTTCCGCCAGCCGGTATGCGCTTTTGGGAATGTCGCGGGCGACGTTCTCCAGTTCCGCGATGTCGGCAATATGCACGATAAGCGGGTCAAACGTCGGGCGCTCCTTGGCGGCAAAAATCTTCGCAAGCGCTTCGGGGTTGTATGCGTTCCCCGCAAGCCCATAGACGGTCTCTGTCGGGATGGCGACGACCTCGCCGGCCTTTAGCAGGTCGGCTGCTTCCGAAACGCTTGTCCAAGGAGGGAATTTCATTGCATTCCCAAAAATAGAAAATGGATGGTAAGTTTTTACCATCCATTAAATATTGTTGTGATGTTTGCCGGGCGCGAGCCCTAGTGCTTTATGCCGGGTTGCTCGGTGCTGCAGGTTCGTCCTTGCGGCCGAAGGCAAACACCTTGTCGCATGCTCCGTTAAAGCGCTTCCAGATCTTGTCGGACTGTTCGCGGGGAACCGCACCGACTTCCTTCCACAGCCTGCGCAGGTGCTTCACCTTGTTCATCGCGGCGGCGACGGTGGCCTCGCTCAGGTCGGTGAGCAGGTCTTCGGCCTGTTCGCACAGGAGCTGCTTCTTCTGGAGGTTGTTCTCGCGGGCCTGTTCCTGGATGTCAAGCTGGTCGCGGCGGCGGGTAAAGAAGTCGTCGCAGGCGCTACGGAATTCCTTGTGGATTTCGGAATCCTCGACGCCGCAAGATCCGAGCTCGCGCCATTCCTTTTGAATGTCGCGGACTGCGTCGGCGAGTTGGTTGGAACCGGCGCTTTCGGCGAACTGCTTCACCTTGCCAATCAGTTCTAGCTTGCGGGCCTTGATTTTGTCGAGTTGCTTCTTGAGGCCTTCGTCGCTTGCTGCCATGGCGGTAATGAACAGGTTCATCTTGGAATTGTACCGCTCGTTGATAGCCTCGACGGATTCCTTCGGCACCATGCCGATGGCCTTCCATTCCTCGCGGATGGCCTTGATGGCTTCGGTCGTTTCTGCAGTTACGTTGTTTGTATCCATCGCGTCGAGCTTGTCGCAAAGGGCGACCTTCTTCGCTAGATTGGCCTGCTTCTCGTTGTCCATCTCCTCGAAGTGGCTGCGCTTCTTGTCGAAGAATGCGTCGCACGCACTGCGGAAGCGGGTCCAGATTTCCTCGGACTTGCTCTTGGGCACGGGACCGGTGGCCTTCCAGGCATCCTGCAACTGCTTGAGCTTGTTGGAGGTCGCGTTCCAGTCGGTAGATTCCTTGAGAGCCTCGGCTTCCTCGATAAGTTTCAACTTCTTCTCGAGGTTCGTCTCGCGGTTCTGGTCTTCTTGCTTGATGCTTTCCTTGTACTGGGCAAAGAATGCGTTCGATGCGGCCTTGAACCTTTCGATAAGCGCGTTCAGGCTTTCCTTGGGCACCATGCCGATGTTCTTCCAGTTTTCCTGGATTTCCTGCATGGCCTTGTACTTGTCCTTCCAGAAGATTGTGGTGTCGGCGACCAGGTCCTCGATCTTCTTGCAGAGTTCCTGCTTGCTTTCGAGGTTCTTCTGGCGTTCGACTTCACGTTCTTCGATAAACTGCGAGCAGTTGTCGCGAATCTGGGTAAACAGGGCCTGGAACTTGTCGCGGAATTCCGCGAACTTCGCAGGGGAGACGGGGCCGATGTTCTTCCACTTGTTGCTGAATTCGCGCAGCTTGTTGAGCACGTCCTGGCTACCGGGTTCCTTGGCGAGCATTTCCATCTCTTCGAGGATGCCTGCACGGTCCTTCTCGTTGTGCCAGGATTCCCACTGGCGCATTTCCTGGAAGCGCTCGGTAGCGCTCTTGTACTCGAGCCACAGGTCGTGGTACTTGAACTTCTGTTCGCCCACGATGTTCTTCCATTCGGCGAACGTGTCGCGGAGCTTCTGGCTCAGGTTCTTGAAGTCTTCGTTCTCGTCGAAGCCCTTTACGCGCTCGATAAGCTTGCGGAGCTTTTCGGCGTTTTCTTCGTAGCGCTTCTGGGCGGTCTCTTCGAAGGCCGCAATCTTTTCCTTGAGCTTGTTGCGCAGGGCGTTGTAACTCTGGAGGTTCAGGTCGGAACCTTCGAGGAGCGGGAGCTTTTCCCATTCGCGCACGATGGAGTGCACGTGCTTCAGGGTCGTTTCCGAAACTTCGGAATCGGCGATGGCCTGCAGCATGTCAAGCAACTGCTTGCGGGCCTTGTCCTCGTCGGCGGTGTCAACTTCCGTTTCGGTAACTGCGGTGTCGGCCTTCTTGAGTTCCTGGCTCTTGAGGAGGGCGAGATTGAAGCGCTTTACCGATTCTGCATCCATGATGGACTTCTTCTCGTTCCATTCGGCAACGATTTCGGCGATGCGGTCTGCCTTTTCGCTTGCATTGTCAGAGGCGATGATGCCCTCGAATTCTTCAAGGAGGGCAGAAAGCTGCTGTTTGCTCTCCTCCTTCTCGGCATTCGCCTTTTCGGCGGCAGCGCGTTCGGCATCGGCTTCGGCGAGGAACTTCTTGTAGCTTGCGTAGATTTCGTCAAGGGTTGCCTGCTTGTCGCCCATGCCGAGGGTTTTCGCCTCGTTCATCAGGGCTTCGAACTGGTCCTTGACCTCTTGCGGGTTCTTTTTGCCGGCGAGCGAGTGCGCCTGCTGGATAAGCGCGTTCCTCTTGCCGTTGAGCAGGGCTTCGGCCCTCTTGCCGCCGTCTTCGACTTCCTTCTTGGCGCGGATCTTTTCGATGGCGATTTTCCTTACAGAGGAGTGCTTCGAGCTCTTCGAAATATCCGTGAGCGAGGATTCCGATTCAATGCGGTCCACTGCGGTCTTTGCGATTTCTTCCTTGGCATCCTTATTGGCGGCGTACGTGAGCACGTTGACCTTGCCCGTCTTCTTGATGAGTTCCAGGCGGAGCTCGGAGTTGGGCATGGATTTTGCAAGTTCTTCGGCATAGCGGGTGTCCTTGATGTCGTCTACGTACTTGAGTACTTCCTCGTTTGCCGGTTCACGATAGTCCTTGAGCATCTTGGTGACTTCTTCAAAATAACGCGATTCAGCCAAGCGACGTACACCTGCCTCGCTGTCCTTCTTCGAAATTGCCGAAAGGGACGGAATCAGGGTAAGTTTTTTAACGGCTGCGGTTCTAACGCTACTATCTTCATCCGAAAGGGCAATGCGTTCCAAGGTGCTCTGTTCGCGAACGTCCATGTCTTCGACAGCTTCGAGTCGCTTTTCAGGGTTGGAATTCTGCCATTTCGGTCTCAATGCATCCAATAAGCTCATAGGAATCTCCAGTAAGTTGGCGGGCCTTGATAAGGTCCGTGTATCATAATCTAAATAAAAAGATTACAAGTGGTTTAAGAAAATCTTGTTTTTTTGGCAAATAAACGGGTAGAAACGGGGTGCAGTTTACCTATCTTTGGGGGTAAAATGGCAAAACGCATACCCAAAACGGAAGCGCCCGAGCAAATTCGAGTGAAACACGCCCCGGAAACCCTGGAGCGGTTCTGCGAGGTGTATATCCCGCAGGCGCCCTCCGTCTATACTTACGGGGTTCCTTCCGGGCTGTTTGCCGGCCCTGAAATCCGGCGGGGGAGCGTGGTCTGGGTGCAGTTTGCCACCCGCAAGGCACCGTCGCTTGCGGTTGTCGCGAAGGTACATACGGAAAGGCCCGCGTTCAACGTGCGGTGCGCCTACCCGCATGCGTCGGGCTACGTTTTTAACGAGCGGTACATGGAATCGCTCGAATGGGTGGCGCGTTACTATATAAGCACGCCGATGAAGGCGCTGGACGTGTTCTGGCCTGCCGATTTCGGAAAGTATCTCGATGCGCTTGCGGCAAGGCAAGCGGAGGCTGGCGAAGTTTCGGGCGAGGAAGGTGCGGCTGCCCAGATGCCCGCGCGCCCCGACGTGCCTCCGCTTACCGACGAACAGCAGGTGGCGCTCGACTCGCTCGTGTCCGACCTTTCGGGTACGGGCTTCCGGGGCTCGCTCTTGCATGGTGTGACCGGTTCCGGCAAGACGCGCGTGTATCAGGAACTTGCCTACGAGGCGTTGAACCGCGGGTTGCGCGTCTTGATTCTCGTTCCCGAAATCGGGCTCACCCCGCAGACGGCGGGCCGGTTCGAGGACTTTTTGCGGGTGCCCGTGCACGTGCTGCACTCGGCGCTCTCCGCCCCGAAGCGGCGCGAATCCTTCGTCTCGATTCTGGAAGGGAGCGCGCGTGTGGTTCTCGGGACCCGGAGCGCGATACTTGCACCGTTCGATTTCGATGTCGTGATTCTCGACGAGGAACACGATTCCTCGTTCAAGCAGCAGGACCCCGCCCCGCGCTACCATACCCGCGAACTCGCGTTCCACCTGGCCTACAAGTACGGGGCGCTCGTGGTACTCGGGAGCGCGACCCCCTGCATCGAGACCTTCCATAACGCAAGTACAGATAAATTAAAATACCTCAAGTTGCAGAAGCGCGCGACGTCGGCGAGCCTGCCCGAGGTGAGCATCGTCGATATGGGGAAGGTCTGCCAGCAGAAGGGGATCCTCATGTCGCCCGATTTGCGCGACGCCCTCGTGAAGTGCGTTGCGGATGGCGACCAGGCGATTGTGCTTATGAACCGCCGCGGGTATTCCAAGGTCCGCATTTGCGGGGAATGTGGCGAGACGCTCTACTGCAAAAACTGCCATGTGCCGCTCGTTTACCACAGGCAGTACAATTCCCTGCTGTGCCACTACTGCGGGCTGCTTTACCCGGTGAACACGCCGTGCCGTGCCTGCGGGGCCGAAACATACGAGTTCGTGGGCGGTGCCATCGAAAAGCTCGAGGAAGAAATCCTGGAGTGGGTGCCGGATGCAAAGATTGTGCGCATGGACCGCGATACCACGCAGAACGTGGGCTCGGTCGAGAAAATTCTGGAATCGTTCCGGAATGGCGAATACAACATTCTGCTCGGCACGCAGATGGTCGCGAAGGGCCACGATTTCCCGGGCGTGAAACTCGTGGGCGTTGTGGGTGCCGACAGCGGTTTCGGGATGCCCGATTTCCGCAGTACGGAGAGGCTGTTCCAGTTGCTGAGCCAGACGGCGGGGCGTGCGGGCCGTGCTGGGGGGACGGGTCGCGTGCTTATCCAGACGCAGAACCCGAACGAGCCGGTGATGAACTTCGCGCTCCACCACGACTTTGCGGGCTTTGCCGAGATGGAAACCCGCGACCGCAAGGATGCATTCTATCCGCCGTTCTGCAAGATGGTGGAGGTCTCCTTCGGGAGCCGTGACGAGGGCGCCCTGCGCGATGCTGTCGCCCGCGTGGAAGCGCTTTGCCGTGCCGAAAAGAGCCTGATGGTCATGGGCCCGGTGGATGCGTTTATCCCCGTGGTGCAGAACGTTCGCTGGGTAAAACTGTACCTGAAGTCGAACGACCTCTCGGCGGTGCGCCGAATCCTTTCGCCTGTCGTGAACGCGCCGAAACCCGTGTTCCCCAGCGTGGATATTAAGGTGGAAATCGAATAAAGAAAGGGTCCCGGTAAAAACCGGAACCCTGTTTTGAAATTGCGCGCGATGTATTAGCCGCAGTAGAAGTACGTTTTCACGAGCTTCTGCATGGCGGTCTTGGACTTCGTGACTTGGGCGCGGAGCGTCTTGTCCTTGAAGGCCTTGAGCTGGGCCATGATGCCGTCGATCATGGCGGGGCTGAACACGCCGAATTCCTCGTACACCTTCCTCTGCTTGGCAAGGCAGTCGGCAGATGCCCAGCAGCTGTCGGGCAGAGTGTCGAGCTTGCTCAAGAGCTTTGCGTTTTCCTTCTTGTGGATGTTCACGTTCACGTAGGTCTGTTCGGCCACCTTCAGGCCGTCCTTGAGGGAGAGGCCGTAGCGGCAGGCGACGCAGAGGCCGGCCATGAGCAGGTACACGTTGGCACTGGCATCCGGGGAGCGCTTTTCCACGGTCTGCTTCTGGTGCGTGTCGTAACTCGTGCCCTTCTCGTTCGGGTTCGCGATTTTGCAGAGGTCGGTCTTCGATGCCCAGCCGAGCGGTACGCGTACCAGCACGGAGCGGTTGCGGTCACCCCAGCACACGTTGGTCGGGGCTTCCTGGTGGGGCACCAGGCGCAGGTAAGATGTCGGGTTCTGGTTGCCGAACGCGGTGATGGACGGGGCGAGTTTCATCATGCCGGCGATGGCGCGGCGGGCGGTTTCGCTGATGACTCCGTTCTTGAGCATCTGGTTGTTGCCGTCCTTCATGATGCGCATGTGGATGTGAAGGCCCGAACCCGCCTTGCCAACGGTAATCTTCGGGGCAAACGTCACGTCGAGGCCGAGCTGTGCGCCGAGGTTACGGATAATCCACTTGGCGATGGTGAGCTGGTTGGCCGCGTCTTCTGCCGGGCAGGGGAGGAACTCGATTTCGTTCTGCTCGTAGAGCTTGCCGTCTTGCGTGAAATTGCCCACTTCGCTGTGGCCGTACTTGATCTGGCCGCCGGCCTGCGCGATGTAGAGCATGCACTGCTGGCGGAACTCGTTGAACTTCGCGAACGGTGCTGATTCGTGGTAACCCCTCTGGTCAACGGCCGGGAATTCGCCCATGTCGTCGGCAATCACGTAGTATTCCAGTTCGCCCATGGCCTGGAATTCCATGCCGGTCTCCTTCTTGAAGGCTTCGCATGCCTTGTGGAGCGTGTATTCTGGGGAAGATTCCAGCGGCTGTCCGTCCTTGTTGAAGAAGGAGCAGAGCAGGCAGAGAGTCGGGAGTTCTGCGAACGGGTCCATGAATGCGGAGGAGAATTTCGGCACCACGTAGAGGTCGGAGGAGGAGGCTTCGATGTAGCTGAACAGCGATGAACCGTCTACGCGTTCGCCGCAGCTGAGAATTTCGTCCAGGTAGTCGGCATCGTTGATGACGAAGTTGAGGGTCTTGAGACGGCCGTCTCCGCCGGCGTACATGAAGTTCAGGTGGCGGATGCCGTTGTCGAAGATGTACTTCTTGATATCTTCCTTGGTGAATTTGTCGCGAGGCTTCTTGAGGGCCGTGACGAGCGCGTTAGCGGAATAGGAGGTAGATGCCATTTATTTTCCTTTTTTTTGTTGTTTTTTTCGTTTTTTGAAAATATTGCTGTCTACAATCTACCATTTTTCTTACAAAAAAGAAAGCACTATACGAAAAATTTTTTCATATAGTGTAAAATTAGGTCATTTTGTAATTATTTACGCTAAAACGCCGAAATTGCCTACGAGGGAGAACCCCTCCCTAGTCGTTATTTTCTCTTCTTTTTGACCTTGGGCGGCGTGTAGTTGCTGCCAATCTGGCCGCCGTTGTTCTGCTTGCGGGCCATGTCGCCCACCTTCTTGAACATTTCCTTCATGTCGTCGTATTGCTTGAGCACGGCGTTCACGCGCGAAATCTCGGTGCCCGAACCCTTCGCGATGCGGTTCTTGCGGCTTCCGTCCAGAATCTGCGGTTTCTTCCTTTCCTTCGGGGTCATGGAGCTGAGGATGGCTTCCACATAAACTAACTGCTTCTCGTCAATCTGGTCGAGCGGTAGTTTGTTCAAACCCGGGATGAGCCCGAGGATATCCTTGATGCGGCCGAGCTTCTTGATGGTGCGGAGCTGGTTCAGGAAGTCGTTCAGGTCGAACGTGTTGTTGAGAATCTTCTTCTTGAGGTCCTTCGCATCTTTTTCGTCAATAACCTGCTGCGCCTTTTCCACGAGGCTCACCACGTCGCCCATGCCGAGAATGCGGCTCGCCATGCGGTCGGGGTGGAACAGCTCGATATCGGGGAGCTTTTCGCCCACGCCGATAAAGCATATGGGCACGCCTGTCATCTTCTTGATGCTGAGTGCCGCACCGCCGCGGGTGTCGCCGTCCATCTTCGAGAGGCACACGCCCGTAAACGAGAGGCGCTGCCAGAAGGTCTCGGCCACGTTCACCGCTTCCTGACCGATCATCGCGTCGGCCACGAACAGGATTTCGTCGGGGTGGACGGCTTCCTTCGCCTTCTCGAGTTCCTGCATCAGCTCTTCGTCAATCTGCAGGCGGCCCGCGGTATCGTAAATCACGAGGTCGAAGCCGTTGTCCTTTGCGTACTGGTAGCCGTGCTTGATGATTTCCACCGGGTCGCCCTGGCCTTCTTCGTAGACCGGGATGCCGATGGACTTGCCGAGCACCTGCAACTGCTTGATGGCTGCAGGGCGGTACACGTCCGCTGCCACGAGGAGCGGCTTGCGTTTTTTCTTGCTGCGCATCCAGAGGGCAATCTTGCCGGCGAAGGTCGTCTTGCCGGAACCCTGGAGGCCCGCCATCATGATGCCCACCGGAGCGGGGCCGGAGAGGTTGATTTCCTTGGTTTCGCCACCCATGACGGCCACAAGCTCGTCGTGGATGATTTTCACAATCTGCTGACCGGGGGTCACGGAATTGAGAACCTCGCTACCGAGGGCCTTTTCCTTGACGGCCTTCACGAAGTCGCGGGTCACGTTGAAGTTCACGTCTGCTTCGAGGAATGCTCGGCGCACTTCGCGCAGCGATTCGGCGACGTTTTCTTCGGTGAGCTTGCCCTGCCCGCGCAGGTTCTTGAGGGTAGATTCTAGAGAGTCGGTCAGCTGTGAAAACATAGTGAGCGCAAATATAGAATATTAGACGAAAGACTATAGACGAAAGACGATAGAGTTGCCGGTATAAATGCTAAATTTGTCAGCCATGAAGCCGTTAAGTGAGCGCACAGAGACCTTTACCGATTCCGTTATCCGCAGAATGACCCGCATTGCGAACGCTTGCGGGGCGATAAACCTTTCGCAGGGGTTCCCGGATTTCGACCCGCCGGAAGCACTGACGAGGCGCTTGGCAGAAATTGCCCCCGTGGGCCCACACCAGTATGCGATTACGTTTGGTGCGCAGAATTTCCGTGAGGCGCTGAGCGACAAGCAGTTCCATTTTAGCGGATTGCGTTACGACCCGCAAACGGAAATCGTCATTACCTGCGGCAGCACCGAGGCGATGATGGCCTCGATGATGTCGGTCTGCAACCCCGGCGACAAGGTCGTGCTGTTCTCGCCTTTTTATGAGAACTATTCTGCCGACACGATCCTCTGCGGGGCGACTCCTGTCTATGTGCCGCTTTCTCCGGTGGATCTGAGCTTCGATGCCGATGTCCTGGAAAGCGCCATGAAACAGCCGGGCGTGAAGGCTCTCGTGCTGTGCAATCCGGCGAACCCGAGCGGGAAGGTCTTTACCCGCGAGGAACTTTCGGTAATCGCCTCCCTGGCAGTGAAGTATGACCTGTACGTGATTACGGACGAAGTGTACGAGCATATCATCTACGCGCCTCACCGTCACATGTATATATCGACGCTTCCGGGAATGTTCGAACGCACTATCGAGTGCAGTAGCCTGAGCAAGACTTATTCAATTACTGGCTGGCGTCTCGGATACGTGCTTGCCGCGGCCCCCGTGATGGACCGCGTCAAGAAAGTCCACGACTTTTTGACGGTCGGCGCCGCCGCCCCGCTCATGGAGGCTGCCGTGACAGCACTCCGCTTCGATGATTCGTACTACGCGGGCCTGCAGGCGCACTATACGCACATGAAGCAGCTGTTTACGGATGGTTTGCGGAACCTGGGGCTCCGCTTTTCCGAACCGCAGGGTGCTTACTTTGTCCTAATTGATATTTCTGAATTTGGCTATGGCGCGCGCAATTCCCGTGCTGGGTCAAACGTTCTTCTTGATGGCGGCAAGTTGCCCGACGAACAGTTCTGCATCGACATGGCGCAGAAGGTGGGCGTTGCCGCGGTGCCGGGTTCCAGCTTCTTTCGGGAACCGGTGGACCACCTGGTGCGCCTCCACTTTGCCAAGAAGGACGAGACCCTCTACGAGGCGCTGAATCGTCTTGAAAATCTTAAAAATCTGAAGCGGTGATTGCTTGGGCGGTTTGCCCCAGGGAACCGCTAAAAAATAACCGGTATACAAAAATTTCAAAGGGTAGGTAAAGTAACTTTTATTGACATTTTGTGTACGAAAAATATAAGCAAATAAAAATAATGAAAACATATGAGTGTGCGATTTTCTGTTAAATTCCTATTTTTGGGCCATGAATTACAAGAATGAAGAAGTTTTCAACCGTGCGTTCCGAAAATTGATGCTTGAATTGCGTAAGAACATGCTGTGCTCGCAGACGGCCCTTTCGAAATGTGTAGGTGTTACGCGGCAGGCGATATCGATGATGGAATGCGGCAAGCGGTTGCCTTCGTTGCAAGGCTTTTGTGAACTTGCCCAGGGGGTGGGGCTGACTCCGGCTCAGCTCATGAACTGGCTGGAACGGATTTGCGAGGTGGAATCCAATGCTGCAAGGCCAGATGTCAGGAATATAAATATGGCTTTGGAGTATGTGAGAAACGCGAAAGAGAGCGCAAACTCGGCAAAATGCGTATAATTTTGAAACGTTGCTACAGAGTGTTTTATTTTTAAACACTCTTTTGCCTGCTTTTAGGCGATTTGAGGCGCCTTTTTACCATATAAATACAAACATCGTGCCTAAAACTAGGTTTGGCACACCTTTTGCTAATAATTGGGCGAACAAAAATAGTCCAGTTTGGACCAAGGTTTAAACAAAGGGCCCCGCGAAAGCGGCCGTCCGCAAAAAAGGAAAAGTGAAAATGATCAAGCCTTTAGCAGATCGAATCGTTGTCAAGCCGGCAGAAGCCGAACAGAAGACCTCCTCGGGTCTCTTCATTCCGGATAACGCCAAGGAAAAGCCCATGCAGGGCAAGGTCGTGGCCGTGGGCCCGGGCCGCAAGAACGACAAGGGCGAAATCGTCCCGATGGAAGTCAAGGTGGGCGACGTGGTGCTCTACGGCAAGTACAGCGGCACCGAAGTCACCGTTGATGGCGAAAACTACCTCATTGTGAAGGAACCGGACGTCATCGCGACGCTCTAATCAAAAAAAGTTTATAAAAAAGGAAAAACAAAATGGCAAAGCAACTCAAGTTTGATGTGGCGGCTCGCGAATCCCTCATGAAGGGCGTGGACAAGCTCGCCAACGCAGTCAAGGTAACTCTCGGCCCCAAGGGCCGTAACGTGATGATCGCCCGCTCCTTCGGTGCCCCGAACGTGACGAAGGACGGCGTGACTGTCGCTAAGGAAGTGGAACTGGAAGACGCCTACGAAAATCTCGGCGCCCAGATGGCCAAGGAAGTCGCGAACAAGACTTCTGATGCCGCCGGTGACGGTACCACCACCGCTACGGTTTTGGCCCAGGCCATCACCCGCGAAGGCCTCAAGAACGTGGCCGCCGGTGCAAACCCGATGGACATCAAGCGCGGTATGGACGCTGCGGTTGACGCCGTCATCAAGGAAATCGGCAAGATGGCCGTGAAGATCAACGGCAAGGAACACATTGCCCAGGTCGCTACCATCTCCGCGAACAACGACCCCGAAATCGGTGACTTGCTCGCCAACGCCATGGAAAAGGTCGGCAACGACGGTGTCATCACCATCGAAGAGTCCAAGACCGCCGACACGGTGCTCGACGTTGTCGAAGGTATGCAGTTCGACCGCGGCTACCTCTCTCCTTACTTTGTCACCAACACCGACAGCATGGAAGTCTCCCTCGAGAATCCGTACATCCTGTTGTACGACAAGAAGATTTCTACCATGAAGGATTTGCTCCCGATGCTCGAACACGTGGCAAAGCAGGGCAAGTCTCTCCTCATCATCGCCGAAGACGTGGATGGCGAAGCTCTCGCAACGCTCGTCGTGAACAAGATGCGTGGCACCCTGAAGGTCGCCGCCGTCAAGGCCCCGGGCTTCGGTGACCGTCGCAAGGCCATGCTCGAAGACATCGCTATCCTCACTGGCGGTATGCTGGTTTCCGAAGACACGGGCGCCAAGCTCGAAGATGCTCCGGTCACCGTTCTTGGCCAGGCCAAGTCCATCACCATCACGAAGGACAACACCACGATTGTGGAAGGTGCCGGTGATGCTGCCTCCATCAAGGGCCGTATCGGTCAGATCAAGAAGCAGATTGAAACCACCACGAGCGACTACGACCGCGAAAAGCTCCAGGAACGCCTGGCCAAGCTTGCCGGCGGCGTTGCCGTAATCAAGGTCGGTGCCGCTACCGAAGTCGAAATGAAGGAAAAGAAGGACCGCGTCGACGACGCCATGCACGCAACCCGCGCTGCCGTCGAAGAAGGTATCGTTCCGGGTGGTGGCGTTGCCCTCATCCGTGCCGAAAAGGCCATCGACTCCCTCAAGTTCGATAACGACGACCAGAAGACCGGTGCTGCCATCATCCGCCGCGCCATCGAAGAACCGCTCCGCCAGATCGTGCAGAACGCTGGCCTCGAAGGTTCTGTGGTGGTGAACAAGGTCAAGGAAGGCAAGGACGCCTTCGGTTACAACGCGAAGACCGACACCTACGAAGATCTCATCAAGGCTGGCGTCATCGACCCGGCTAAGGTGACCCGCACGGCCCTCAAGAACGCCTCCTCCATCGCCTCGATGATCCTCACGACTGACTGCGTGATCACCGAGAAGAAGGAACCCAAGCCGGCTGCTCCGGCCATGGACCCGGGCATGGGTGGCATGGGCGGCATGATGTAATAAAGATCGCTGAGCTTGTCGAAGCGCCGATAAAGATTCTCCTCCTAACAAAAAGCACTCGGTTCGAAAGAGCCGGGTGTTTTTTTTGTTGCGCTGATATATACTTGGCTTCGGATATGGCTTGCACGCTCACACGATCACTTCGTTTAAGTGTTCGCTTAGCGAGCCATATTCCTTCGCCAAGAATAAGCGAGGGCTCCGGCAGAAATTTGTTTATTGCTATGACGCAAAAAACGGGATGTGTATACCGGGAGGAAAACCTTGTGACTGTTAGTCCCTGCGGTTTTCCTTTAAACTGCAGTTCTCTATTTAGGGGGAGGGATGCTTGAACGAGGTTTATATTTTGTTGCAGCGCTGATATATACTTGGCTTCGGATATGGCTTGCACGCTCACACGATCACTTCGTTTAAGTGTTCGCTTAGCGAGCCATATTCCTCCGCCAAAAATATGCGAGGGCTCCGGCGGAAATTTGTTTATTGCTATGACGCAAAAAACGGGATGTGTATATCGGGAGGAAAACCTTGTGACTGTTAGTCCCTGCGGTTTTCCGTTAAACTGCAGTTCTCTATTTAGGGGGAGGGATGCTTGAACGAGGTTTATATTTTGTTGCAGCGCTGATATATACTTGGCTCCGGATATGGCTTGCACGCTCACACGATCACTTCGTTTAAGTGTTCGCTTAGCGAGCCATATTCCTTCGCCAAGAATAAGCGAGGACTCCGGTCCTCTGGGAGAATGCGTTGCGCCGTTTGGCAGACCAAACTGGTCACAGTTTGTAATTTGGTCTGCTGAAATAGCTTTTGCTTGTGGTAAAAGTATGCGTTTTTGTGTTTTGGGCAGACCAAAACGGACGCTTACCTTCATTTGGTCTGCTGAAAATGGAATTTACACTTGATGAGAGCTTCTTTTTACTGTAAATTGCGCTGCAGCACTTCGCACTTCTCGCGCTTCCTGTTTGATGCCTTGCTTATCGCAAGGCATATTAGACAAGGGAAGGCTCCGCCCTCCCTAACACCCTCCTTTCCCAAAAGCTAATGACTATTGGAGGTCGCGTTGCAGGATTTCGCACTTCTCCCTTTTCCACTCTTCAAATGTGTCGTCGGCGATATGCTGCTTGGCCTCCCGCATCAGGTGCAGGTAAAAATGCAGGTTGTGGATGCTCGCCAGCGTGAACCCGAGCGATTCTCCGGCGTGGTGCAGGTGGCGCAGGTACGCGCGGCTAAAATTACGGCAGCAGTAGCAGTCGCAATTCGGGTCCACCGGCTTGTCGAATTCCTCGGCATGGCGCGCCGCCTTGTAGCGCAGCACGCCTTCGCTCGTAAACAGCATGCCGTTGCGCGCATTGCGGGTTGGCATCACGCAGTCACACATGTCCACGCCGCGCTCGATGAGCTCCAGCAAGTTCCACGGCGTGCCCACGCCCATCACGTAGCGGGCGTGGTCCTGCGGCAGAATGTCGGTGCAAAAATCCGCAATCTCGTACATCGTCTCGGTGGGCTCGCCTACGGAAAGGCCGCCCATCGCAAAACCGTCGGGCCCGAGTTCCGCAATGCGTTCAATCGCCTGCTTGCGCAAGTTCTTGTGCATGCCACCCTGGATAATCCCGAAGAACTGCTGGTCGTACCCGTGGATGGGCGGGTGCTCCTTGAGCCATTGCATGGCTTCCGCGGTCCACTTGAGGGTGAACTTGAGGCTGTGTTCCGCCTCCTTCGCCGTACTCGGGAAGGGCGTGCACTCGTCGAGCGCCATGATGATGTCTGCGCCTATTTCGCGCTGGGCGTTCATGACGCTTGCGGGGCTAAAGAAGTGTTTTGAACCGTCAAGTATGCTCCTAAACTCGACGCCCTCCGGTGTAATCTTGCGCAAATCCTTCAGGCTCCATACCTGGAATCCGCCGCTGTCCGTGAGCACCGGGCCATCCCAAGCCATGAACTTGTGGATGCCGCCCGCCTTCGCGATGCGGGGCGTGGTGGGGCGCAGGTACAGGTGGTAGGTGTTCGCGAGGATGATTTCCGCCTTGATGTCCTTGAGCTGGGCGGGCGTGACCGCCTTGACGGTCGCCTCGGTGCCCACGGGCATAAAGATGGGGGTCGTCACGTCGCCGTGGTCGGTGTGGACCACGCCGAGGCGCGCCTTCGATTTCTTGGAAGTTTTCAGGAGTTCGAAACGGTTCATGGTTTGCGCATAAAGATAGATTTTTGCGGGCCGCCTGCGGGGCAAAATAAAAACCGCCGGGCTTGTACCCGACGGTTTTTAAGACTTGTAACCTTTACGATTAGAAGTTGAACACGGTCTCAACACCGAAGCGGAGAGCGGTGTCGTCATCGTTGTCGCCTATAGGAATGTCAACCATACCGAAGGCGGTGATGTCGAGGTTCTCGACCGGAGTCAGGTAGAGACGGCCACCGACGTCGATGGTCTTGGTGTCGTCGCGATCGTCGTCGAGGGTGTTGGTGTGGAATTCAACCGGGATACCGAACTTCATGAAGCCACCGACCTTGAGGGCGGGTTCTGCATACACGAAGAAGTATTCAGGAATTTCGGTAGACCAAGCATCACTAGCCGGAGCGTCGGTGTCGCTGATGAATGCGTAGAAGAAGGTGGTCTTGATCTGGAACATGGCCACGTCGAAGCTGGGTTCAGCCAAGATAGCGTGGGCGGTAGAGGTCCAATCCTGACCGTCGACGATGTCTTCGTCATCCAGGAGGTAGTCAGCATGGAAGCCGTACACAGCGCGGAAGCTGAAGCCACCGATGTTGATGCCAGCGTCGATACCGGCATGCAGTTCGTTGTGCTGTTCCTGCTGGTAGCTCTTGTAGTCGAAGAACGGACGCAGGTGCTGACCGGCGTAGTCGAATTCGTATGCCACGTGAGCATTGTAGACCTTGCAGCCTTCATCTTCGGCCGGGTCGCCCCAAGCGCAACGATCGTTAGCGCCACGGCCGAAGCCGAAGCCGAGTTCGAGACCGGCGAGGTCAATCTGCAGACCGCGAATGTCGTGTTCCTTCATACCGGCGGCATTGTACTGCGGATCATCGTAGCCGTAGTAGGCCTTGAATGCACCTTCCGTGAAGGTGAGGTCACCGAACTTCACAGCAAAGAAGTCGGCGGGCTTGTACTGGACGAATGCACCGTTGTAGCCGACACCCGGATTGTCAATCGGGCCGTCAGCTTCGAGACCGACGTGTGCAGACCACTTGTCGTTGAACTTCACGTCGATATTGAAGTCGAAGGTGGTCCAGTAGCTGTGGTTGAAGTCGTCGTCGTTGAGGACGTCGCCAGAGTAAATATCGAATTCGGCAGAACCGGAGAACTTCACTTCCATCTGGGCGGCGGAGGTTTCTTCGTTCATGCTGGCCTTGAGCATCGCGAAAGCGTTGCCGGCAGCGTTAGCAACTTCACCCGGATTGGTGTTTTCGGCCGGCTTGGCATCTTCGGCCTTCTTGGCTTCTTCAGCAGCCTTGGCCTCTTCGGCCTTCTTGGCTTCTTCAGCAGCCTTGGCCTCTTCGGCCTTCTTGGCTTCTTCAGCGGCCTTGGCCTCTTCAGCCTTCTTGGCTTCTTCGGCAGCCTTCACGGAATCAGCCGGGGCGGCAGCCTGTTCTGCGGGAGCCGCAGCCGGAGCGGCGGCAGGAGCCTGGGCAAACGCACCAGCGGCAGCGAGGCCGAGCACGATTGCGGAGAGCGTCATCTTCTTCATTTGTGTCTCCTTGGAAGAGATTGGTTTTGTGTTAACAGGTGTAAATTTAGTTAGGTTTGCCCCCCTTTGGCACATATTTTCTCAAAAAAAATGAAGAAATGTATTATTTTTGTAGCATTTTGCAGTTATGACGTGTTTTATGTCACGGAAAGTGGCAAAATGCATTTTTTACAATATGTATATTTGCTCGTAACTCGTTGAGTAGGTTAGAGATGCGTGAATCTTCCGACAGGCTGGAGTGGATTTCTTTTTTGCAGGTTTTTGCCATCATCCTGGTGGTAATCGGGCACTCTTTTTACCATCACGAGGACAACATCGTGTATGAGTGGATATACTCGTTCCACATGCCGCTTTTCTTCTTTATTTCGGGCCACCTTCTGCACGTTTCGGTAAAGCGTTCCGGCAAGCCCTTGGGCCAATACTTTGGGCTGCGCGCCCTTGCAAAAAAGGCGAGGCGGTTGCTGTTGCCCTACTGGCTCATCAGTTCGCTCGTATTTGTCCCGAAGGCGTTTCTCGGGAATTTCGCGGGTCGTGAGGTCGATTTCTCGTGGGCGGGGTACGCGCACATGCTCTTCTACCCGAACGACAACGTCATTTCCATATACTGGTTCCTGCCGACCTTGTTCCTCGTGTTCTGCATTGCGTATGTGGGCGGGAAGGTTTCGCTGGTGCTAAAGTCGCGCTACTGGATTCTGCCGGTGTTGGTGGCGTCGTATTTTCTGGCGATTTTTTTTCCGAGATATTCTTTAGAAATCCTGAACTATCCCGGAGTTATCGCCTTCCTGTTCTATTTCGTGTTGGGTTACGCGTTTGATGTGGAGTTTGTTCGTGCCCAGCTGCTGAAGGATAACCGCGTGAAGCCTGTCCCTGCAATGGCCTTCGGCGTAGTGATGTGTATGGCGTTCTACGTGTATCCCGGGCATGACTGGAACCATCCGTTCTACGGGTTTACGGGAATCATAATGAGCCTGTGCCTCGCGGGGCTTTACTGCCAGATGGGGCTGCGGTTCTTTAGGCCTTTCTACGGTTCAACGTATGCGATATACCTGTTCTCGTGGTTTTTCCAGGTGGCAAGCCAGCAGGTGTTTCTTTCGGTTACGGGGGCGCACTGGGGGGTCGGGTCTGCGCTCGCCATGGTGACCGGATTCTTCGGGCCGTTCACGATATTCAAGTTGTGGGCGTACCTGTCGGCTCGTATTGCCGCAAAGCGCGGTACTGCGGGCCGCTAAACGCAATTGTTCAGGTAAAAAGAAACCCCAGTCTTTCGACTGGGTTTCTTTCTGCGGTCGGACAGACTTGAACTGTCATGGGATCGCTCCCACTAGCACCTCAAGCTAGCGTGTCTACCAATTCCACCACGACCGCGTGGTCCTTAGCGGAACGGCAACAAATTTAGATTGATTTGTGCCGTTTGTAAAGGGGTAGGGGTGAAAATTTTTGAAAAAAATCAAAAATTAAACGCCCGCGACCAGCTTGTCGAACACCTGCCCGCGCACCTTGTAGTTCTTGAACAGGCCAAAGCTTGCGCAGGCGGGGCTCATGATGACGGTCCCGCCCTTGCCTATGGCTAGGCTGTCGGCAAAGGCTTCCTCGAGGGTGGGGAAGATTTTTGCCGTGATACCCGCGGAATCGAGCCCGGCCTGCTTCAGGGAATCAAGCATGCGTTCGGCGGTGGCGCCGATGAGGGCGATGCGCTTGAGGTTCGGGCGCTCCTTCACGAGGATGTTCGAGAGCTCGGTAAAGTCGGCGTTCTTCTCGGAACCGCCGAGGATAAGCGCGAAGGGGCGCGTCATACTGGCAGTCGCGGCGATCGTCGCGTCGGGGCGGGTGGCGTAACTGTCGTTGAAGAATTCAATCCCGTTCTTTTCGCCCTTGAATTCCATACGGAAGGGGAGGGTTTCGTAGGTCTTGAGCGCCTGGAACGCGTCGGCCACCCGAATCCCGAGTGCCTTGCACGCGAGGGTCGCCGCCGCCATGTTTTCCAGCTGGTAGATGCCGCGCACCTTGCAGTCCGCAAGGTACAGCTTCTCGCTGTCGATGGCGAGGGTGGCGCCTTCAATCACGGCGTCCCCGTCACCGGCACCGTCGCCATCGGCGTGGCATACGGCATACTTTGTGCCGGCAGGGCTTTCCCCCGCAATTTTTGCCGAGGGTGCGGCATCCTTCAAGTACACGCAGGTCCCGGCACGCTTCTGCCAACGCACCAGGTTGGCCTTCGCGTCCCGGTATTCTTCCACGCTCTTGTGCCAGTCCAGGTGCTCGGTCGAAACGCGCAGCACAACGCCCACATCGGGCGAAAGCGAGAGAGTCATCAGCTGGAAACTCGAAAGTTCGAGAATGCTAATGCGGTCGGGCGTCTCTGTCTCGAGCAGGTCGAGCGCCGGCACGCCGAAGTTCCCGCCGATTTCGTTCTCTACGCCGCATTTCGTCAAGATGTGGCTAATCATGCTCACGGTCGAGCCCTTTCCGAGCGTTCCCGTTACGCCTACGACCTTCTTGGATTTAGTTTGTTCTAAAAACAGCTGGATCTGGCTCGTCATGATGCCGCCGTTCATCTGGAACTTGAACAGGTCCTGGCTCATGGGGTAAACGCCCGCGGAGCGCACGACGGTCACGCAGTCCTTGAGTCCGTCCAGGTAGCCTTCACCGCTGAATGTTTTTACGTTCACTCCCGCGGGAACTTCCGGCAAGTTTACTGGGTTCTTGTCCATTACGACAATGTCTTTGACGCCACTGCGAACCAGGTAATTGAATGTGCTCTGGCCCTCGACTCCAAAGCCGAGAACGCCTACGGGTGCGACCAATGTGTTCTGCATATTAGATACCTCTGGAGAAAAAGGTAGAAAAGGGTGCGTAATTTGAAATGTGTGGTGTGAGGTGTGTAATGAGAGTTGTTTAATATGAAATGTGGAATGTGTAATGACTAATTCCAAATTCTACATCTCTCATCTCGCACTCCACATTTTCATTACGCCTTCGACGCAATGAAAAATCCACCCCGCAAAAATGCAGGGCGGACTTCAATATGCGGTCAGGTTGGCTAGGCCCTAGGGGCCAGTCTACCAAACTTATTCAGCAGCCGGAGCCGGGACTTCGGTGGCTGGTGCGGCGTCAGCAGCGGGGGCTGCAGGTGCATCGACTGCCGGAGCGGCGAAGTCACCCGGGAGAGCCGGGACCGGAGCCTGCTGTTGGGCTGCGTTTTCGCGAGTCGCCTTCTGCATGGCAGATTCTTCGACCGTAACGTTCTTCTTCGCGGTGATGAGGCCGAGAGCGAACACGACGATGAAGAAGATGACAGCTACGACACGGGTCAGCTTCTGGATGAAGGTGGCAGCACCTGCTGTAGAGAATGCCGACTGGGAGGTCATGCCGCCGAGCCCTGCGAGGCCGCCCATCTTGTCGTTCTGCACGAGAACGAGGAGGGAGAGGAACAGGCAGAGGAACACGTGGATGACGATGAGAACCCAAAAGAGTGTTGTCATGGTGACGATTCCTTGGTTGGTTGAAAATTACTTGGCTTCGGCAGCGTCGATGATTTCCTTGAAGGTGTTGGCCTTGAGACCTGCACCGCCAATGAGACCGCCGTCGATGTCCTTCTGGGCGAGGAGGCCTGCTGCGTTGGCGCCCTTCATGGAGCCACCGTACTGGATGCGCATGCCTTCGGCAACAGCTTCACCGTAGATTTCCTTGACAACGGAGCGAGCGTAGGCCTGGGTGTCCTGAGCCTGTTCGTCGGTAGCGGTAACGCCAGTACCGATTGCCCAAACCGGTTCGTAAGCGAGAACGCACTTGGCGGCGTCTTCGGCAGAAACGTCCTTGAAGGCGCCCTTGATCTGGAGGCCGAGGACTTCCTTCAGGATGCCGCCGTTGCGCTGGTCGAGGGTTTCGCCAATGCAGATGATCGGCTTCAGACCGGCTTCGAGGGTCTTCTTGACCTTGAGGTTCACCGTTTCGTCAGTTTCGTGGAAGTACTGGCGCTGTTCGGAGTGGCCGATGATGATGTATTCGGCGCCGATTTCCTTGACCATGTCAACGGAGACCTTACCGGTGAATGCGCCCTGGTCCTTCCAGTGGATGTCCTGGATGGCGAGCTTCACGTTGGTACCCTTGATGACGTCGGCGACCTTGGCGGCAGCGAGGTAAGTCGGGGCGATGACCACTTCGGTCTTCTTCACGTCCTTGACGGCTTCCACGATATCCTTAGCGAGCTGAATGGATTCGCTAACGGTCTTGTTCATCTTCCAGTTACCAGCAATGATATACTGACGCATAATTAACTCCTTGAGAGGTTTAAAATTTAACGGGCGTAAATGTAGAAAAATTTATGGATTTGGGGAGGTAGGGTGGTGTTTTTAGGCTCCGAATATGCTATTTGTTGTCAAGTTCTAGCAAAAGGGAATCCAAGCGGTGAGTGTAGAGTTCGGCTCCCTCATCGCAAAGGTGCTGGGAGTCTTCGTTCATTCCATTGGCGTAGTCGTGCAGGCCGCCCTTGTTTTCGTCGAACAGAACAAAATTCGAATATGTTTGTTCCATCTTGACGAATTCTCCGATTAGAGAATCGGCTATATCGCGGTTCATGCCCAGGTAACCGAACATGGCGGAATTCCTGTATGCAGGAGACTGGGGGAGGATTGTCCCGATGACTGTTACACCTTGTTTGGCCGACTCTTCGATGATGGTCTTTAGGGAATTCATGGAGCCTGCGAGGATTTCTTGTCCGGGATCGCTAACGGTTGCACCAAAGGCTGCTCCTGGCCACGATTTTGAGCAAGTAGTGTGCAATTGACCTCTAAGCTCAATAATATGGTCGGTACGATTTGATGACGGGTAGAGTATTCCGTCCTTCGCAGCCTCGTATAAAGGTGTAAGATCTTCTTCACCTACCCAGTAATTGTGGTTCTTGTCATATACAAATCCAGGATACAACAGGTACTTTGCATTGGCGTCGTTGTCGGCGAACCAGTTGTCGTCTTTGGCAGACGGTGTTTTCCACCAAAAATCCAAATCGAGAGAAACGACCAGATACTTCATTTTCTTGTAGTGGGGCATAATGTACTTCATCAGGAGGTCCTTGGACATGTGGATTGTACATGATGCAAGGCCCAAGTTTACCGCAGTGAATTTGCTGCTCAGTTTTGTGGGGTAAACCGCGTTTAGAGGGCGCGAAGACCCTATGACGACCACATTGGCGGAATCGGCGAACTGCCACAAGAGCTCCATCTTGTATCGTATGATGAAATCCTTGAACTGCGTGTAGCTGTACACATATATTCCGGCACTGTCGGGGTCCAGAACCAGGCTGTGCTCGCCTGAAGAACTTGTCGGGGCAATCTCGCTTGATGAACTCGTTTCTGTAAATTCACTTGAAGAACTGGTTCCAATATCTTCGCTCGAAGAACTTGTTAGGACAAACTCGCTTGAGGAACTGGTTTTGACATTCTCGCTGGAAGAACTGCTTTCAATATATTCGCTTGAAGAGCTGGTTGGGGCAATCTCGCTGGAAGAACTTGTTTCGACATTCCCGCTTGAAGAACTTGTCTGGACGCTTGTGCTGGATGATGATGCTTTGGGCGTTTCGCTTGATGAACTGGAAGATTGTTCTGCGACAAGGGGCGTAGAACGTTCTACCCAAAGAACCGGATGCCACAATTCATCGCTTTCAACAAGTTCAACAATTTTTTTCGTTTCCATGTCTATCAAGACGATTTTTTTGTGGGATCCGTTTTGGTCCGAAAGTGTTGCCACCGCCGCATTCTTGCCGGTCACCCATTCCGTATGGTCATAGGAATAGCCTGCCGGAGCAGCGACTGCGTCTACTAGATTTCCGTTGCTGTTCATTACAAGAATTTGTTCGTGAGTGCCGTATTTTTGGCCGACAAACTTTTGACCTGTAGAGCTTCCGAAATCGAGGAATAGAGTCCGGTTCGAACCATCGGTGGCAAGAGAAACGTTGCAGGCCTGCTCGTTGTTGTACCATACGTCATATTTAACCTTGTCGGGGTCGTCCCAGGTGGCAACGCGCAAGAGCTTCGAGCCTGTTACCGCAAGCCCCTCTGTTACGCCTCCGTTAAAACTACCCTTTAGCAATAGCCGTGGCGTGCCGAACTCCCCCCCTGCGAAGGGAACAATCCATGTGCTGTACCCTGCCCAGGTTAAGGAATCCTTGTTGCTTCCGGCGTCAGACACGTACACTAAAGCGGTATCGCCTGGTCCTAACACCCTGAATCGCGGAATGGCGGCGCTTTCTACGGGGAGCTTTATCTTTTCTGAACATGCGGAATCCAGGCGGCAAACATAAACTTCTGATTTTCCGGATATTCCTTCAATCTTGGTGCTGAATGCGATGTAATTGCCATCGGGAGATACGTCAGGGTGGAATGCGCCTGCGTCATCTTCAATTTCAATTGCCCTAGAAGCATTCTTGGTGTAATCGATAAAAGTCAGTTTGCCGGAAACGTCGTTTCTGAATACGAGCTTCGCCTTTGCCCTTCTGGCGTTTAAAGTTCCCAAAATGGATTCTATGGTAGCCACGATGTTTATCTTGACCGTGTTCACGGCTCCAGATGGATCTAGCCAAAGCGGTTTATCGATGGCTCCAAGCACCAACCTGAAACCTACATAGTCGGCGCTGGAATTCATCGCAATGGGGTACACATCCCGGCGAGTGTTGATGTTGATATCGTTGGGAGACAATCGGCAGTTTCCGCCCTTTATAATGTTTTCTTTTAAACTGTTGGGAGATGTGGCTCCAACATAGTTTGTCAGGGTGGTGTCCTTAAAATCCGCAAGCCATCCGTCTACCCATTCGGCGACGTTCCCTGTCATGTTGCAGACTGCATCTGGGTTTTCTTCAAGTTTGACGTGCGAACTGTCTAATCCGGGGGCGGTGCAAACCTCGTGGGGAATAGATGAAGAATTATCTGCATTCCAGGAATTTTCGACATCCCAGAATTTTTTTGCGACATACACCCACTCGGCTTCCGTTGGCAGTCGGTAGCCAAAAACCTCGTAGTGAGTGACTAGTCCTTCAAGGAAAACGCAACTTCCTGTGGGAGTGAAATTGGAATTTGTGTAGGTATATACGGTGTCGAGCCCCTTGCTTTTGCTTAATGCGTTTGCGTACAAAACGGCATCGTAGAAATTGACACTGACCTGCGGAAGATTCTTTTCGTTTTCCGGTATATCGCCTCCCATGAGTGCTGCGTACTGTTCTCGGGTCACTTCGGTGCGGCCAATGTAGAAGTCGTAGTTCAGTTGGACATCCATCGTGACGTTAGACTCGTCAGAGGCGTCCGTCAAAGATACCGTTTTAGGGCCTTTCTGCTTTACAAAACCTTCTATGGAGTATTCTGCTTCTTCGGAAGAACTGGACGATTCGGAGGAACAGGATGATTTCTGGTCTTCGTCAATATCTTCCGAAGGGCTGGAGAATTCCTGTTCATCATCGATGTCATTGTCGCTTTCACTGGATTTGACATTGGAACAGCTCGTCCAAAGGCCGAATGCCAGCAACCAAAAAAGCAGAAAAAAATTGTCTTTCTCATTTCTATAAATTGCGCTAGTGTAGGCCAAAAATAAAAAAAGAGACTGATTTATATCAGTCTCTTTTTTGCAGAAATGCAGTGGTAAAGAATGTTAGTTGTAGTTGCTGGAACGGCTGGAAGTCGGTGCCGGAGAGCCGCCATAGCGGTCGCCTTCGATCTTTTCGAGGATCCATTCGTTCTCGTAGCCCTTCAAACGTGCCTGATCGGGGTGCTTCCAGATGAGGCGCGTGATGAGCTTGCCTTCGGCGGTGTAGTATTCCCACACGCTGCTGGTGTCGGTCTCGACTTCGTGGTCAGGAGGGCCCCAGAGCAGGTTCACCATGTCGTTGGTCATGCCTTCTTCGATATAGCCCTGCTTGAACACGTCCTTGAGGCGCTTGTCGATGCCCATGCTTTCCTTCGTGACGAAGTATTCGCGTTCGTATTCGTTCTGGCCTACGCCACGTTCGATAAGGATGGGGGACGAAGTCTTGTTTGCGCAACCCCAAAACAGCAGGCCACAGAGGGCGAGTGCACACAGATGAGAAAGTTTCATAGGGACTCCTATAAGATTTTGTGTCCACAAAATAAGAATTTATCGGGCAAATAGATGAAATATTTTTTAGATTTTACAATGAAATGAAGTTTTTTGGCCGCCATACGAGGATTTTTGCCCTTTTGCTGCTTTCTGCGGTCTCGTTTTCGTTCTCTCTCGGGTTCGACGCGAGTGTCAAGCAGGGCTTCCGCTATGGCCCGAACCTTTCCTGGAGCGTGATGGGGAATACCCCCTTCGTGTGGGGGCAGTGGCTCCCGCAATTGGAAGGGTCGCTCCGCTACACGTGGCTGGAGCCAATCGGACTGCTCGACTACGGTGCGCCGATGGAAAAGTCGCCTACATTCCTCCGGATGGAAGGCGCTGTTGAACTTTCCCCGTTCTTTGCGGGCTACGAGGCCGGCCTCGGGTTACGCCCCTTCAAGACCAACCCTCAGGTGGAGGTCGGGACAATTTACCGCAGCTACCTTTATCTGCTGAGTAACCAGAAAATGGTGACCGTCGATGCCGTAGAGGGTGGTAGAATCGCTGAAACCTGGAATGCCGACTACATTGTCGATAACATCTGGGGCGAAGATGACGAGTTTGACTACGCGCAGCTGTTTGACCTCTATGTGAAAATCGAGTATTTCCTGCCCAAGAATTCGTTTATCGGGTTCAATATGCACTATATCCTTTCCGATATAAGTACCGATTTCGAAGGCAAGAGTTACGACTACAAGATAAATATGCCCGTGTTCAGCCGCGATTTCGTGCTGGACTTTGAACTGTACGGGATGTTCAGTTTCAACAAGAATATTGCGGCCCTGTTTGAAACATCGTACTACCGGACGGGCACGCTACGTAACGGGAATACCGTGGAAAAAGAAGCGCTGAGCTACATGATGGCGAAGATTGGCCCGCTTTTTTCGTGGAAAGACGGTATGCGGAGCCTGACATTCGAACTCGGTTTCTGGAAACGCAAGGAAGACCGTTTCTATGACGGCAACCTGGGGCAGGAATTCATTGCTCAGCTGAAGTATCAGGGCTACTTCTCGTTCCCGATCCACCAGAACGTGCGGTAGTCGTGGCCTGATTTCAAGATGCTTTCGCGCAGGGGGTCCGTGTCGATTTCTTCGACCGGGTAGACGGAGCGCACCCAGAGTTTGCCGCGGTAGTTGAGGCCCGCGACCGTGATGAGCGAGGGAAGCGTGATTCCCGAATAGTCCTTCCAGTCGTCAATGCGCAGTTCGCGCTTCTCTTTTGCTGCCCCCCGCATGGTAATCAGGTGCGGGCTTGCAAGCGAGTCCAGAGTGACGCTCCACCACATGTTCGAGTATGCGGGCGAAAGAATATTCGGCTTCTGGATGCTCGAGTCCTTGCACATGAAGTACCCGTGGGCAAGGAGTTCGAGGTCGTCGTACTTGACGGGCGTGTTCGCGATGTCTTCTTTCAGGTGGTGCATCGCCATCTGCCGTTTAATCTTGGGTTCCGAGAATTCAAGATACCTGCCGGTCTTGCTCGTGATGTACTTGAAGGAGGGCCTGTTCGGGATATGCACGAAGAACGTGTCCAGTTCCTTTGTCTCGTGGTGGCGCCACTCCAGGTCTATCCTCGCGCGGGAATGTTCCGGGTTGATGAACCAGCCCTCCAGGTTCACAATCATGTCTTTGTCGAGAAGCTTGTGAGGGCACAAATCCTGCGCGTGTGGTGCTACGGCCAGCACGAGGGTCGTAAGCGCTGTCAGGATATGCGCGAAGGATAAGTTCATGCGTCTAAAATAACAAAATTTTTGCGTGTGGTATGGTTGCGGATTTTTTGCAGGCGGTTTGTAATAAAAAAACTCCGTGCGCAAAAAAAAATCCGTGCCCTCACAATGGCTGAAGGAGGACACGGAGTTTGTTTCTCAACAGGAAGAATTTTTGTAGCGGGCGAGGGTCCGCTTTTTAGCTGCTAGCCTTCTTCGACGGTGCTGATTTCGCCATCGTCTTCGGCCTCGAGGGCTTCGTTCTCGCCGAGCTTGAAGAGTTCAACGTCCTTCATGCTTTCGCGGATCTTCTGCTCAATCTCGTTGCAGAGTTCCGGATTGTCCTTCAGGAAGAGGCGGGCGTTTTCGCGGCCCTGGCCGATGCGTTCGTTGTTGTAGCTGAACCACGCGCCACTCTTCTGGATAATGTCGAGTTCGCAGGCGAGGTCGAGGATGGATGCCTCGCGGGAGATGCCGCAACCGTAGAGGATGTCGAATTCGCACTGGGTGAACGGGGCCGCGACCTTGTTCTTCACGACCTTCACGCGGGTACGGTTGCCGATGACCTCTTCACCGTCCTTGATGGCGGCGATGCGGCGGATGTCGATACGCTGGGTGGCGTAGAACTTGAGGGCGTTACCGCCGGTAGTAGTTTCGGGGTTGCCGAACATCACGCCGATCTTCATGCGGAGCTGGTTGATGAACAGCATGCAGGTGTTGGACTTCGAGAGGATGCCGGTGAGCTTGCGGAGGGCCTGGCTCATGAGGCGGGCCTGCAGGCCAACGTGGTTGTCGCCCATTTCGCCGTTGATTTCGGCCTGCGGGACAAGTGCTGCCACGGAGTCAATCACGATGATGTCGATGGCGCCGGAACGCACGAGGGTTTCGGCAATGTCGAGGGCCTGCTCGCCCGTATCGGGCTGGGAAACGAGGAGGGATTCGATGTCGACACCGAGCTTGCGGGCGTAGACCGCGTCGAAGGCGTGTTCCGCGTCGATGAAGGCCGCAACGCCGCCAAGCTTCTGGGCTTCGGCGATGGCGTGCAGGGTGAGGGTCGTCTTGCCGGAGGATTCGGGGCCGTAGATTTCGATGATGCGGCCGCGGGGGAAGCCTCCCACGCCGAGCGCCATGTCGAGCTGGATGCAGCCGGACGGGATTACCGGGATTTCTTCGACGGGCTGGCTGCCGAGAGCCATGATGGAACCTTTACCATAATTCTTCTCGATCTGGGCGATTGCCGCTTCGACCGCTTTTGCCTTGTCGGCGGAAAGGTTGCTGGTGGGTGTCGTGTTCTTCTTTGCCATATTGGACTCCATTTTTTGTTTTTCTTGTCTAAATATACTATTTAGTGTTCACTTGTGCAAGTGCTTTTTTGTTTATTTAACAAAACAAATAGCCTGCACAACACCATATAAACGGATTTGAGCCTTATTTTGAGCCTATCCCCTGCGAAAATTTTACAAAAAGCCTCGTTTTGCACCGAGTTGTTACCATTTTTCCACGAAATTGACATCCATACGGTGCCGACAGGCTTGCCGGGTTCTGCCCCGCCGGGGCCCGCGATGCCCGAGGTGGAAACAGCCCACTGGCAACCGAACTTTTCGAGCGCACCCGCGGACATCTCCCTTACGGTCTGCTCGCTCACTGCCCCGAACTGCTCGAGAGTCTCGTGGCTTACCCCGAGGAGCGCTTCCTTGACCTCGTTCTGGTAGGCGACGATTCCGCCTGCAAGTACGGCTGAAGAGCCCGCCTCGTTCACGATGCTGCTTGCGACAAGCCCGCCCGTGCAGGATTCCGCGGTAGCCATCATCTCGCCGCGGGCGATAAGCTTTTCCTTGATGGCGTGGACCAGCTCGGCTATAGCCTCTTCAAGAAGGTTCTTGTCGATTTCCATACCTTCGATGTTCGCTTCGTTGATGGTCTGTACGCTCTTCATTTTCATACTCCGTAATATAGAATTTATTTGTGTCAAAAAATGACATTACAAAAGAAAAGTGAATTTTTTTTGCAAAATATAATTATCATGAAGCTCCAGTGCATGCCCCTTCCCGCGAACCATCGTCAATCATCAATCATCAATTATCAATCAACTAATTACTATATTTCAAACAAATGTTAAACCGTCTGCTTGCCATATTCCTGTTTGCGTGCCTCGCCTTTGCGGGCGTGGCCGTGGCGCAGGCCGATTCGACGGTTGCGGCAACTGTCCCGGCAGATACGTCGACTGCTGAATCGGCGGAGGCGGATCCTGGCGAGGTGGCAGAAGAAGTGCCTGCCGATACGGCGTTCCAGGGCGACCCGCTGGTAAAGGGCAAGACGGGCATACGCTCCATCGATACGCTCCCCGTGAACGAATGGGACATCCCGACAAAGCGCAACTCGCTCGGGCTTACCATGCTCCTGAGCCTTTTCCCGGGCGGCGGGCAGTACTATACGGAGCACTACGTGCGCGGCGGGTTCATTACGGGTATCGAACTCCTCCTGGTTTACGAGGTCTATTTCAACAAGTCGTGGCAGAAGGACCGCGTGCTGGAGCAGGCGCAGCCTTTCCGCGATACCGTGTCGATGTATTCCAAGCTTATCCGCGAAACGCAGGACCGCGACAGCATTGCCTACTATCAGGGCAAGCGAAACGAGTATGCGAACCGCGTGCGTGAAAAGAGCGACAAGAAGATGGAGCAGGAAGACCTGCGCTACGCCGAGAATGCGTGGCTGTTCGGCCTTCACTTGTACGGAATGATGGATGCGTTCGGCATCTGGTACAACAACAATTACCGGAGCGTAGAACTCCGCGACATGAAAACTGCCCTGCTGCTCGGGCTTATCCCGGGGCTCGGCCAGATGTACAATGGCGAGTTCGGCAAGGCGGGGTTACTTTATATGGGACTCATCGGCGCGGCGGCGAGCATCCGCACCTCGCAGAACATGGTGGAATACTACCTCGACCGCAAGCACTTTCTGGAGAAAGAGAATTCCTCGTCCGAGGAACTTGACCGCGTGACCGAGCGCGTCACGTATTACCGCAAGAACAGGAACCAGTATATCTGGGGTGTAGCGCTTATCTACCTGTATTCTCTGGGCGATGCGGTTGTCGATGCCCTGCTGAGCGACTTCGATAACCCGATGCACTTTGCGCTGTTGCCGAACCTTACCGGTGGCGCGCAAGCCCTCTTTACGCTTGATTTTTAATTGTCGCCCTCGTCGTGACTTCGTTACACCGCAGTCGCGGAGCGACAAGAGTGTCTAAGCATTCATGGACACACTTGTGCCTTCGGCACTTCGGTGTGACGAAGGCTGAAACATCAATCCATCACGAGTGCGGGCATCTTGATGCCTTCGTGCACGGTCGTGAAGTTCCCGCGGAAATGCCCTTCGCTGTTGCGCGTGAACTCGAATCGCGTGACCATCGCGTAGCTGAACATCCCTTCGACAAAGACCTCGTCCGGAAGTCCGCACGCGAAGTGCTGGAGGGCTGCGATTACGCCCGCGTGGCTTACCCACAGGTATTCGCCGTTGTCGTCGAGCGTGTCAAGAAGTGTCTCTACACGTTTGTCCACGTCGTGGAAACTTTCGCCCGTGGGGAACCTGTACCCGCGCCAGTCGCTTTTCCAGGCGGCCATCTCGTTGCGGGGGACGGCGGTGAGCTTCTGGCCTTCCCACGTGCCGAAGTTTATCTCCATGAGCCTGTCGTCTTTCTCGATGTTAAGCCCGGTGGCCTCCGAAACCTTCTCGGCGAGTCGCATGCACCGCAGGAGCGGGCTGCTGAAGAGTCGGGTCGGGTGGGCGCCAGCCTTCAGGTAGTCATCGATGGCGCTTTTCGCCTCGTCTTCGAATGAGGGGGATACGTCAAAGTCGAGTCGCCCGTAGCAGACATCTTTCGGGTTGTAGGGCTTGGTGTGTCGAAAAGTCCAAAGAATCATTGCTGCTTCGCCATCCCCGCGACCTGTGGTGAGCGTCGCCGAACCAAGGCGGGGATCTTTAGTTAAAAAAAGTGCAACCCGAGGGTTGCAAAAAAAAGAAATCCTAGGCGACCTGAGCACATAAAAATTCACAAGTCCGTTGCTGCTTTCGCCCTGGCGAGTTGCCCGCAAATAGTCATTGCGCAGGGCCTAGGACCCTAAAATATAGTAAAATAAGCCATTTTTTGGAAGCCGGGATAGTCCAATTTGGAATGAAAAAAGCCCGAAAGGGGGCGTTTTTTGCCCCGAAATTGCAAAATGATGCGATTTAGACAACGGTTTGACTGAATTTGTAAAAATATCGTTACCTGTTATGTAAAATTCTGTATATATTACTTATGACGGATTGTAAAAAATTCGTTTCTTGTTGTATTCGGAGTTGACGATTTGATATAACGAACCCTGTTTTTTCAGGAGGCGATTATGTTGAAAGGGATGATAAATAAAGTTTACTTGGCCGTGGCCGTGCTCGGCCTGTTTGGCGGTGCTTTCGGCGCAAAGGTCGCCCCGCTGTATTTCGAAAATCTCGGAAACGAGACTGCGGAAGACTCGGCAGCTCAGCAGCAGTACTGGGAAGACTTGATGAAGTACAAGCTGTGGGGAACGCATGGTATTGATGTCTCGTTGGGTAAAGTCTCGATAGGAGATAATGTCGGTTATAACGGAACCGCCGATGGCGAATTCAGAATGTATGCGAATGACCATCATTTTGGTGGCCCCACTATCGTTGGTGGAGACTTTGTTTTTAGTGCGTCGAGAAATGATACGATATCGATGGGACCTGTACGTGTCTTGGGAAATTTGCAGGTTAATGGAACATCGGGCAATGTGATGGAAGGCGACTGGTGCGTACAAGGAAAAATAACTCAGCAGTACAATGATGGAAGCTTGAATTATTGGAACAATATATTGACAGGCGGCATCTATAATGACTCTACAACATTGTCTAAGAAAAAAGGAACGTATGCGCAATGTGATGCTTCCGTCGCTCCGATGGTCGAACAGACGATGACTGTTCCTATATGGCCGGCACCGGATTCTTGGGAAGGCTTTGAAGCCATCTCGATGAATAGCAACTATAAGGATGAGGTTTACTTTATCCACGTCCCGCCTGATTCCGTAGAAACAAATGACTATGGAACCTTTGATAAGTATATTACCAACTTTACGATTGGCGGTAGCACCGGAAAGGTCCTGTATGTCTTGATGCCTCCGGGAGGCAAGCTGACACGTATTTATTCAAGGGACGGTTACAACTTTAGCAATTCTGCGAATGACATGAAGATTGTGGTGGCCTATGTAGACGAAGGACTCCGTTTTGATAGAACCACCATGAAATGGGACTTTGCTGAACCGCAATCCAAATCTGGATATCCTGACCAGCCTGCGAATGGTTCTAACTGGGAATTCACGGATGCTGACAAGATAAATGTCATTTCGAACAAGGATTATGCAGGAAACCTCCTGTTCTATACCACGAAAGACATCAACTGGAGCTATTGGATTAGCGCCAGTTTCCAGGGCTCCTGGATGTCTACGGGCCTCATCAAGATTGGCGGCCACTTCAAGTTGGCGGGTCAGGTTATTGCGAATAACCTGAAGTTCGACTATAATGTTGCGGGCGATTTCCGCTATGTGCCGTTTGACCCACCCATACTGAATATAGACCCGGAAGTGCTCCAGAACGGAGCGTTCCCCGAAAACAATGATGATGCGGTAATTCCGATATCGCTCGATACCGTTACTAACACGGCGGTTGATTTTAACTACTGCTTCGATTTAGATCTTTCGACGGCAATTCGTGAGGACTTCCAGAAGACGACGAAGGCCCCGTTCCCGATTTGTGAATGGCGCGATACTACCTGGACCTACACTTACGGGGATGATGGCATAACCAAGCTAGATAGTACTCGCAACATAACTGTCACGCACGATTCTGGCTATGTGCGAATTGAGGCGGGAAATCTTGTACCGGCCGATTCGCTTAAGGCTTATCTGAACGTATTTATTGATGGCCTTGCTGAAGGTGAAGAATATTTGCACATGAAGATATTCAACCTTACGGGTGCCGTTCTTCCGGGCAACAAGCGCGAAGGCCACTTTACGCTGAAAATTGTCGATGCGAATAACCCGCCGGTGGCTGGCGCTTCGAGCGTTACTGGCAAAGAAGATGTGACGTACACCTTCAAGAAGAGCGACTTCGCGTACTCTTCGAGCAAGGGCTACGCGGAAACGGGCGTAGTTGTGGCCACGCTCCCGAACAAGGGCACTTTGACTTACAAGGGCGGCAATGTTACCGCGGGCCAGTTCATTCCGGTGGATTCCATCGGCGACCTCAAGTACACGGGCAAGAAGGATGATTTCGGGACTCCTGCCACCACCTTCCAGTTCAAGGTTCGTGACGAGATGAACTCCACCTCGGGTGCCGCCATCATGACGGTAAATCTTGCTGCGGTAAACGATCCTCCGAGTGCTACGGCGAGCGAATTTACGGTTGCCGAAAATTCGGCGGTCGGCGTTAAGGCGACGGGATCGCTTGTCGTGAAGGACGTCGATGACAACGCGTTCGTCTATACCCTGGTGGGCGGTGCAACTGACATATTCCAGATAAACTCTTCTACGGGCGAGATTTCTGTCAAGAAGGCCGTTCTTGACCACGAGACAAAATCGACATACACGGTGACGGTGCATGTGCGCGACATGGCTTCGACGACGACGCTTGCCGATACGCTTTCGTACAATGTCGCTGTGACCATCCGCGTGACGGACGTGAACGAAAAGCCTACCATTGTGGATGCGAACCTCAAGGTTCCTGAAATCTGCGATTCCGGTACGGTTGTCGGTCCGGTTGTCGCTACGGAACGTGATACGGCTGCTGCGTTCACGAAACTTACTTACACGATTGTCGAGAGCGGCGTGCCGTTCGTGATGGATTCGAACATCGTCAAGGTGAAGAATCCGAGCAAACTGGATTACGAGGCGGATTCCGTGCTCACGTTCCATGTGGTGGTGAACGACGGTCAGTACACCGATACTGCGGTCGTGACGGTGAAACTTACCGACGTAAACGAACCGCCCCACTTTGGGGACAACATCCCTGTGCTTACGGTGGACGAGAACGCTCCTGCCGACACTCATGTTGGTGTTGTGACAGCAAGTGACGTGGATGGTACGGAAAACCTGACGTATTCCATTATCGATGAAACGGGTACGTTCAAGATTGTTCCTTCTACGGGCGAAATCAAGGTCATTGCCGATAGCACCATCGACTTTGAAACCAAGTCCACGTACACGGTGAAGGTGGTGGTGACAGACAAGGATGGCCTTACCGATACGGCTACCGTGACCATCAAGGTGAATGACGTGAACGAGGCTCCCTCTATTGAGGATGCTGTGTTCGCGATTGACGAAAATCCCAGGAAGGGCGATTCCGCGGGGGCTGTCATCGCGTCTGACCTCGACACTGCGGCGCAGTTCCGCATACTCACTTACGAGATTGTAGAGACGGATGTGCCGTTTGAACTCGATTCCAACATCATTCGGGTTAAAGAACCCGGCAAGCTCGATTACGAGACGGATTCCGTGTTCACGTTCCATGTGGTTGTTACCGACCAGGACGGCCTTTCTGACACCGCTACCATTACGGTGAACCTCAACGATACGCCGGAACCGCCGAAGTTCGACGACAAGACGCCCACGTTCGCTGTTGACGAGAATGTTCCTGCGGGTACATTTGTGGGTGTCGTGACCGCATCTGACGTGGATGACGACGATACGCTCACCTACAGCATCGGGGATCCGACCGATACCTTCGTTATTGACGAAGTTACCGGCAAGATCACGGTGAAGGCCGACAGCACCATCGATTACGAGACGAAGAACGAGTACACGGTGACCGTGGTGGTGACCGACAAGTACGGCTATACCGATACGGCGACGGTGACCATCAAGGTGAATGACGTGAACGAGGCTCCGGATGTTCCGGACCAGACCATCACGGTGAAGGAAGATGCCGTTGTGGGCAGCGACGTGGGCAAGATTGCGGCTTCCGACCCGGATACCGCGAAGGCGTTCAGCACGCTGACCTACGAACTGGTGGAAGATAGCGAACAGTTTAGCGTGAAGGAAGACGGTACGGTCGTGCTCAAGAAGGAACTCGACTACGAAACGGATTCCGTGTACGTGATCAAGGTGCGCGTGACCGACGGAGACCTTGCTGATACCGCCCTCGTGACGGTGAAGGTGGGCAACGTTGTCGAGAAGACCGAACTGGAAATCACCCGTGCCGAGACGAAGGATTCCGTGTGGCTCAATCCCGATACGCTGTTCATCAATACGACTGACCTTTGCATCGAGTGGAAGGCCGACGGCAAGCTCATGGGCCCCGATTGCGACCTCGATCTCCATGAGGGCGAGAACGTCATCGTGAAGGAATACAAGACTCCGGGCAAGGATGTGCCGGGCGTGGATACGCTTGTCGTGTTCGTGAGCAAGCAGAGCCCTGTCGTGACGGTGACGGCGGTTGTCGACGACGGCAAGAAGCCGAACATCTTCACGATTGTGGAAGAGCAGCAGTCTGCCGATACGGCGTTCTACGTGAATTCCAAGAAGAACGACATTCTGGTGAAGGTGAAGGACCCCGTGTCCGGCGCAAAGGATTCGTTCGTGGTCAAGCTGGACCTCGATACGATGAATATCCCTGCGAAGACGTTCACGAGTACGCTCGAGGGCTTTACCGGTGCGGGCCTTACCCTGAACGAGAATCCCGCTTCCGGCGCATCGCACACGCCTGTCAACGACGACAAGGTGGCGGTAAGCTACACCGAGGTTGTGAACGGCCAGGAACTCACCGTGACCTACTACACCGACAAGGACGGGAACGTCATCAGGAACGAAGATGGCGTGCAGGAGATGACCGTTGCCTACGAGACCGAGGTCAAGGGCAAGAAGGTCGTGATCTCGTACAACGTGGATGCCGTGACGGGCGAGGTGGTGAAGACCTCCGGAGGCTACGCGAAGCCGGAAGATTCCGCTATCGAGAGCAGCAGCTCGGGCAAGTCTGGCGACAAGTCCAGCAGTTCGGGCAAGTCCGGTGATAAGGATAGTGGCAAGTCCGCTACGTTCGAAAATGCGGTGGTGTTCACCGTTACCTACGACTACGTGGACGAAGCCGGCAACACGGTTACCGTTGCGTACGGAGTGGATGCCGAGGGCAACCTCGTGAAGAACGAGGACGGAAACCTCGGTTACGAAGTGAGCTACACCTACACGAACAAGTACGGCAACTCCGCGACTCAGTCCGTGTTCATCGTGCTCGACCAGGTCCCGCCCAAGGTGGAAATCCTCTTCCCGCTGGAAGGCGACGTGATCTACTCGAACTTCGTGGACGTGAAGTGGACCGTGGATATCGGCGACGGCCGTGGCGCCGTGGTGCAGGATACCCTCATCACTCAGGGCCTCGTGAAGGGCGGCAACGCCATCGTGCGCTTCTACCGCGACAAGGCGGGCAACGAGGCGAGCGATACGGTGCGCGTCATCATGAAGAACGCGAAGGACGTGGATATCGCTATTGAACAGGCGGTAACCGAAATCACCAAGGACAAGGTGGCTGAGTACTACGCGGCGAACGAGCCTGAAGAGGGCGAAACTTTCGCGATTACCATCTACAACTCCAAGACCGAAAAGGAAGTTGAAACCCTCGTGGGCGGTGGCTATAAGACCAAGACCGGCAGCGGCGACGAACCGTATCCGGGACTTACCGGTCACCTGGGCCCGACTCTCGGTATCGAGACGAAGGTGCCGACGATCAACGCGGTGGGTGGCCTTGCGACCCTCGACGACATCGTCGGTTCCGATGGCCTTATTCCGCTTGAGGGCGTAGATGCCGAGGAAAGCGAGAAGGTTACCGTGGAACAGTACGTACAGCAGTACTGCACCGACGAGTTTGCCGAGAACGTTGGCTCTGACCTCTCGAAGGCGAACCTCTACTCGACCAAGATGTACGTGAAGATCTGGATCTACACGAGCCTTGGACAGTTCGCTGACTACTACGCGTTCACCCAGGACCTGAACAATCCGGAATACGTGAACGACGCTGGCCTCCTGACCCTGTACTTCGAAATGAAGCCGGATAAGGACGGCAATGTGCGTGCCGAGTCGGGTAGGCTCTATGCGACGGGCGCGTACGTGTTCCGCACCGAGGTCGAGATGAAGTCGACGCTCCGTTGCTCGTTGCCTCCGTTCGTGAAGACATCTGGCGGAATGGAACCCGAGAAGCCCACGAACAAGGTCGGCTCGGCACGTACCGTCAAGGAAGACCTGCTGAAGAGCTTCGGCTACAAGCGCCCCAACATGAAATAATTAATTAGGGAGGGCGTAAAGTCATCCCCGCTATAGCCAAATGTCATCCCCGCTATAGCCAAATGTCATCCCCGCGCAGGCGGGGATCTTCTACCACGGCCAACTCTTTCGGCCTTGTGGTTAATGTCATCCCCGGCTTGACCGGGGATCTTTTATTATACAGAGTCCTCCTCCCGCAAAAATGTAAAAGTTTACGTTTGTAAACGAAAATTTTACAAAATTATGTGAGTTGCGTCACATTCGGGATGTGGTGTCCCGAAAATCGGTCCGAAATGTTCCATTTTTTTTGCATTCACTCTTTGAATGTAAGGTTTTTTTAGTATTTTTACTCTTGTGTGGGGATTTGGTGTAACCTTATCCTGTGGTGGATAATATGAAGAAGAAAATATTTGGTCTTGTAATATTCCTACTTGGAATATGTGCCCCGTATGCCCTTGCTAAGGCAAGTGTTGCCCCGTTGCAGTTTACGGGAGTGTCTTCGGATTTGCAGCAAGATCGATGGGATTCCCTGATGAAGTATAAAATCTGGGGAACCGAGTACATTTCTATTCGAGAGAATGTGTCCATCTCGGATAGTGTCGGTTATAACGGAACTACCGGTGATTTAACATTCGAAAACCAACTTCACCATCTTGGTGGGCCCACAGTTGTAGGTGGGAATATGACTTACACTAATGGGTCTTACGATACTTTGTCTGCGGGTCCTGTTCGTGTTATGGGCAATTTAAGAATTTCGAATCAGGATAACAATAGGATGCAGGGGGACTGGTGTGTAAAGGGTAGCATCACTCAACAATATAATAACGGCTCTCTTCAGGCGTGGGACAATCTTGTTACAGGAAAGGTCTATTCAGATGAATACACTCTGCCCAAATCTGGTGGAAGCTATTCTGCTTGTCCTAGTGATGTTCCTCCTTTGGAAGATTTGTTTGTGCCCACTTTGCCGACTCCGGGAAGTTGGGGCTCCTCGTTTATGATGACCTCAAATTATCAGGATGAAGTCAAGTATATCCATGTGCCTCCTGATTCCGTGGAAAGAAATGCTTATGGTACTTATGACATGTACATTACTGAATTCCGTGCAGGGGGCTCAACGGGGAAAAAATTATATGTGGTAATGCCTCCTGGTGGAAAACTGACTCGTATTTTTTCAAGGGACGGTTTCCTGTTTGATAATTCTGCAAACGATATGAAAATTCAGGTTGTATATGTTGCGGAAGGAACAAAGTTTGAAGGTGGCCAATGGGATTTATCAAATACGAATGATTTTTCGTATTTGAGCAATGCTGAATATTCTGGCAATCTCCTTTTCTATACGAGTAAAGATATCCAGTGGGACTATTGGAAGGACGCCTCGTTCCAGGGAACATGGATGACAACGGGTAAGTTGACTGTTGGTGGTCACTTTAAGTTGGCTGGTCAGCTTGTTGCAAATCAATTGCAATTCCAGGCGGACATTAAGGGTGATTTCAAGTACATGCCGTTTGATCCGCCTTGGATTGACATCAACCCTGAAGCGCGTAGCTGGGGAACGGTTTACGAGGGTGTTTCTGGTCCGCAGCCTCTTTCAATTGTCTTGAACGAACCCCCGACTACGGATGTCAGTTTCAAGTACTGCTTTGTTTTTGATGGTGACCAAGCGAACAACAAGGATACCGATCCGGATTCATTGAATGCTTGGGCTAGCCTTGCTGACGTTGTTACAAGTGCAATTCCGGTGTGTAATGGAACGTCCGTATATGAGACGGTTGAATTCCCCAAGGGACACACAGTACCAACGAAAACTGTTACTGTATCTGTCCAGAATGACCTTGTCGAAGAATGGACTGAATTCTTCAAGATTCGAGTGTTTGATATGGTGGGTGCGGTTCTTCCGAACAAGAAACGTGAAGGTGAGTTCCTTATCGAAATTGATGATGACGATAAGGCTCCTAAAGGCAAGGACACCGTTTTTGTTGGTGTTGAAGATACAGACAGCCCGTTCAGCAAGTTCCCTGCTACGACGGGTAATGGTGCTGCTCTGGACGAATACGAAGTGAAGATTGAATCGCTGCCGATGAAGAATGGTAACGTGGTCGGTACCTTGACTTACGATGGTGCTGTTGTTGATGCTGCAACCATTGCCGCCGGTCTCATCATTTCCAATGCGGATCTAGGCAAGCTTGTCTATCATGGCGAAGATAATGCCTTCGGAACGAATTTGGCTTCATTCACCTATAGGGTTATCAGCAAAGATGTTTCCGCAGTTGCCGCCAACACGGTAACAATCAATCTGCAGGCTGTGAACGACAAACCGATTGCTCACGATACGGTTTACACGATTAACGAAAATGTCGCTGCAGGTACGGCTGCTGCAGGCAAGATTCGCATGGAAGACGTTGACGATACGCAGTTCACTTATGCCTTTGATACGAACGATCCGAAGTACACCACCGTCAACAGCATATTCGCTATTGATGCAACTACTGGTGCAATTACCGTAAAGAACGCAGGCCTGGACTACGAAGCTCTGAACGCCGATACCACGATGGTAATCAAGGTCATTGTGACGGATGCAGCTTCTACGTCTATGCCAGAAGGTGCAGGTAAACTTGCCGATACTTCTATAGTGACTATCAAGGTTGTCGATGTGAACGAGGCTCCGGTTGTTCGCGACACGGCCTTCACTGTGGATGAAAACGTTCCTGCTGGTACCGAAGTCGGTACATTGGAAGCATCTGATCCGGATATTAGGAACTCGGATTTTGGAACCCTGTACTTCTCCATTGATGAAAATGCGGATGGCAATCCGGCGACTAATGTTCCGTTTGCAATTGACAACGATGGAAAAATTACGGTTACCGCTGATGACGCACTTGATTTCGAAACGAAGCCCACTTGGGTAATTCATGTGACTGTTACTGACGGCTTCATCCCGCAGACGGTCGAAGTGGTTATCAATCTCAATGACCTGAACGAACCTCCGCATATTGATGACATCTTGGATCAGTATGTCGTTGCGGAACATTCTGCAAATGGCTGGCCAATTACCTCTCCGGCCATCAAGATTTCTGACCCGGATGTTGGCGATAGCCAGAGCACCCTGAGTGCAAGGATTGAAGGCAGGAACACTTCTGATGCGATGGCCGAACAGCTTTTTGAAGCTACGGTTGCTGCTGCACAGGATGGTTCCTTGAAGATCATGATTACCGTTAAGGACAGTGCTAAGCTCAACTACGAAACGTTGCTTGCAAGTGGTGCCGATACGGTAAGTTACGAAATTCGCCTTATCCTTACGGATCGTGAAGGCACCGGGTTCGCCGATACTGCATCCACGACTATTTATGTGAAGGACATAAACGAAAGGCCGACTGCTCAGGATGGCAACTTTACGATTGCCGAAAATTCTGATGCCGGTACGGTTGTTGGCCAGGTTGTTGCCTCTGACCCGGATACGGCCCATGCCGCATACGGTACGCTCTACTACAGCTTCATGACGGAAACGACTCAGTTCGTTATTGACGAGGCTACGGGCGTGATTACGGTTGCGGAAGGTGCCGTTCTTGACTACGAAACGACTCCGGACCACAAGATTACGCTCCTTGTGGCAGTGACGGATAATGAGTATACTGAAACCGTTACGGTGACCGTTACACTTACCGAAGTGAACGAAAATCCGGAAATTGTTTGCATTGCTGGCGATGACAACTGCAATGGTCCGTTTAAGATCAACGAAAACTCCCCGCAGGCCACAGTCATCCATTCGTTTGCAATTTCTGACGTGGATGCCGGCGATGTTGGCAGACTGACGGCTACGCTCTCTGATAACGGAACAACCGGCGCTGATTCGCTCTTCACTGTAGTTGTGAATGATGCTCAGACAATGGTTAGCATCGTGTTGATCGATAGCGCAAGGCTTGACTTCGAAAAGATTAATGCTACTCATGAAGTGGTTATCACTGTGGTTGATGGCTCAGGACTTACCGATACGCTTATCCGCGAGATTCAGGTGAATGACGTGAACGAAGCTCCGGTCATCGCCAATAAGAACTTCACTCCGGATGAAAATATTGAAAACGATGAACTCGTGGGCGAAATGACGGTCAAGGAGCCCGATTCGAAGAATGTCGAGTTCCGCCATCTTGACTTCTCCATCATTGAGAGCGTCCCGTTCTACATGGATTCGAACAAGGTGAAGGTGGGTGATGCTAGCCTGCTTGACTTTGAAACGACTCCGGAATACACCTTCCGTGTGGTAGTGAAGAACTGCGAAAAGAACGCTTCTACGGGCAATTACACTGAACGCTGCCTTGCCGATACGGCCGACGTGAAGGTTACGCTCCAGAACGTGAACGAGGATCCGGAAATCAAGTGCATTGTGGGCGATACCAAGTGCAACGGCCCGTTCGAGATTGACGAAAATTCGAAGACCGGTACTGAAATCCATACATTCGCGATTACGGATGTGGATGCAAACGATGCCGGCAAGTTGACTGTTGCGCTCACCGATTCTGTGCCCGGCGGCATTGCGGCTACGCTCTTTGACGTGAAACTGAACGACGACCATACGGAAGTGACCGTCGTTGTTAAGGATAGTGCCAAGCTCAACTATGAAGCGGTGGATTCCTCTTACGTGGTTGTCCTGACGGTCAAGGACGTTGGCGGTAAGACTGATACGCTCATCCGCACAATCAATATCAGGGACGTGAACGAAAAGCCGACGATTGCCGACAAGAGCATCTCTCAGCCCGAGAACCTTGCGAAGGATGCCGTTGTGGCAGAGCTTTCCGCGACGGATCCTGATACGAAGCACGTGGTAGATTTTGGCCACCTGGAATACTCCGTCATTACTCCGGACATGCCGTTCTACATGGATTCGAACAAGGTCAAGGTTGCTGATTCGACAAAGATTGACTTCGAAACGACTCCTGTGTTCACCTTCAAGGTGAAGGTGGAAAACTGTGAGAAGAACGCCTCTACGGGCAGGTACACAGAACGTTGCCTTGCCGATACCGCTACCGTGAAGATTACGCTCACGAACGTGAACGAGAATCCGGAAATCAAGTGCATTGTGGGCGATACCAAGTGCAATGGCCCGTTCGAGATTGACGAAAATTCGAAGACCGGTACTGAAATCCATACATTCGCGATTACGGATGTGGATGCAAACGATGCCGGCAAGTTGACTGTTGCGCTCGCCGATTCTGTGCCCGGCGGCATTGCGGCTACGCTCTTTGACGTGAAACTGAACGACGACCATACGGAAGTGACCGTCGTTGTTAAGGATAGTGCCAAGCTCAACTATGAAGCGGTGGATTCCTCTTACGTGGTTGTCCTGACGGTCAAGGACGTTGGCGGCAAGACTGATACGCTCATCCGCACGATCAATATCAGGGACGTGAACGAGAAGCCGACGATTGCCGACAAGAGCGTGAAGCAGCCGGAAAACTTCCCGAAGGATTCCGTGATTGCGGAAGTCTCTGCGACGGATCCTGATACGAAGCATGTGGATGATTACGGCCACCTGGATTACTCCATCATTACTCCGGACATGCCGTTCTACATGGATTCGAACAAGGTTAGGGTAGGCGATTCTACTAAGCTTGACTTCGAAACGACTCCGGTGTTCACCTTCAAGGTGGAAGTGAAGAACTGCGAGAAGAACGCCTCTACGGGTAGGTACACGGATCGTTGCCTTGCCGATACCGCTACTGTGGTTATCGAACTTAAGGATGTCAACGAAACTCCGAAGATTATCATTGATGACGATGACGACGGTGACGACGATACCGATTCTCTCTGTGTCGCGTTCTGCGATACGACCAGCCGCGGTCACACCGATGATAGCACTCTTACCGTATTTATCAACGAGAACAGTGCAGACGGGGCGAAGGTGTTTGCCTACGTGGTTTCGGACGAGGATGCCGGTGACTTGGCTAACCTCACGCCGAGCCTGAAGGATAATAACGGGACTGGCGTGGATAGCCTCTTCAAGGCCGCGATTGTGGTCGAAGGCGGCAAGACCAAGCTGGCCGTTATTGTGCCCGATGGTTCGAAACTTGACTTTGAAAAGGTCAAGCCGCTGCACGAGGTGACTGTGTATGTTACCGACCCAGATGGCCTGCAGGATTCTATTGTCCGCAGAATCCAGGTTATCGACGTGAACGAGGCTCCGACTGTTGAAGATGCTGTGTTTGCCGTGGAAGAAAATTCCAAGAAGGGCGACTCTGTCGGTGTCGTTGTGGCTAGCGACCCGGATGTGCTGAACCCGGAATTCGGTACGCTCTATTACTCGCTGCTCGATTCCACTGAGGGCGCGGCAAGCAAGTTCAATATCGATAATACAGGAAAGATTACGGTTGCCGAAAATGCCGGCCTCAACTACGAACAGGATTCCGTGTTCTACGTGAAGGTCCGCGTTACGGACAGCACCCTTTCCGATACGGCCCTTGTGACCATCAAGCTCAAGGATACCGACGAAACGCCGAAGATTATTGTTGACGACGATGACGATGGCGACGACGATACCGATACGCTCTGCATTGCTCATTGCGATACGACCAACCGCGGCTCGGGCGACGAACATGGCAAGAACATCTTGACCGTGGGCGTCAATGAAAATTCCCCGACGGGTACGGTTGTTATGGAATACTTCGTGTATGACGAAGATGCCGACGATGTTGATTCGCTTGTCCCGTCGCTGGGCCTGATTGGTACCAACGTGACGACTGGCGTTACTGTCGACGACATCTTTGAAATCAACAAGGTGAAGGATGGTGACCGTTGGAAGATTGTCGTGACGGTCAAGGATTCCGACCTTCTCAACTACGAAGAACTCCGTGCCGCGCAGTCCAGCAACGATCCTGAACCGCAGTACACTGTGGCTGTGATTGTCTCGGAACCGAACGGCCACAAGGCTGAACTGAAGGATACGATTATCCGCGTCATTGAAATCCGCGATATGAACGAATCTCCGCTCTTCACTGTGGAAACATGTGAAATTGCCGAGAACAACCAGATTGGCGATTCCCTTGGCCGTGTTGAACACCCGAGCGATATCGACTCGATGTCCAGGATTGTCGACTACTACGACAACCGCTTCAAGCTGGTCGGCGGCGATACGGCCCTGTTCGACCTGAGGTACGACGAGCCGATTGACGGTCGCCCGAACATCACGCTTGTGGCTAAGGTCGTGTTCGACTGCGAATCGGAACCGTACAAGGACAAGTGCGGCCTGGATAGCGCGTTCCACGTCGTGATTGATTACTTCGACAAGAACGATACGACCATCAAGATGACGAAGGATGTGCCTATCAAGCTTATCGACGTGAACGAGAAGCCGAAGATCACCACGGATTCTGTGGATGTCAAGGAAAATGTGGAGAAGGGCACCGTTGTTGATACCATCAAGGCTACTGACCCCGATGTGTACGACTCCGTGCTGACCTACACTTTGGTCGAAGACAAGAGCGGCTGCTTCGAGGTCTCCGAACGTGGCGTAATTACGGTCAAGGTGGACAACTGCCCGGCTCTGGATTACGAGAAGAACCATGAACTCCCGATTACGGTGAAGGTAACCGACAACGGTACCGACGGCGAAGGCGATAATACCTTGTCCGATACCAAGACGATTATCGTGAAGATTACCGACGTGAACGAGAAGCCGGATATCCCGGATCAGGCCATCACGGTTTCGGAAGATGCGAAGATCGGTACCGAGGTGGGCGAAATCGAGGCGACGGACCCGGATACCTCGAAGGCCTACGGTACCTTGACCTACGAGCTCGTGGAAGAAAGCGAGACGTTCGAGGTCAAGGAAGACGGTACGATTATCCTCAAGGATTCTCTTGACTACGAGAAGGATTCTATCTACACCATCAAGGTGCGTGTGACCGACGGCGAACTTTCGGATACGGCGACTGTCACTATCAAGATTGGCAACGTCATCGAAACGCCTGAAGTCGAGATTACGATTGCCGAGACGGTGGATTCGACCTGGAAGAGCCCGGATACGCTCTACATCAATACGACCGACCTTTGCGTCGAATGGGAAGCCCGTAACAAGAAGAGCGGCGCTACGCTGAAGGATACTACCGAATGCATGCTGCTCGAAGAGGGCGAGAACATTATTGTCAAGAAGTTCGAAGACCCGTCGATGGACTTCCCGGGCTACGATACGCTCGTGGTCTACGTGAGCAAGGCTACTCCGATTGTCTCTATCCGCAAGGCGGAAGACGATGCTAGTGTGCCGAACATCTTCACGGTGGTGGAGGAATCCGCGCAGGCCGATACGGCGTTCTATGTGAACGAACGCAAGAACGACATCATTGTTACGGTAACGGATCCGGAATCCGGCTCTAAGGAAACGTTCACCACGAAGATTGAACTCGATACCGTGAGCGTGCCGAAGAAGACCTTTACGGGCACGATGTCCGAGATTACCGACTTTAGCCTTGCACTTACCGACAATCCCTCTTCGGGCACGAGCCGCACGCCCGTGAACGGCGAGAAGGTTGCCGTCTCTTACACGGAAGTGGTGAACGGCCACACGGTGACCGTGACCTACTACACCGACGACAAGGGCGAGATGATTGCCAATGCCGATGGCGTTGTCGAGATGACGGTTGCCTACAAGGATACTATCGGTGGCCACGAGGTGACGATTTCTTATCAGGCCGACGCTGTAACGGGCGCTGTCATCAAGACTTCTGGCGGCTACGCCAAGCCGGAAGATTCTGCTATCGAAAGCAGCAGTTCGGGCAAGGGCGGCTCCTCTTCTTCGGGCAAGGATGACAAGTCCAGTTCTTCGAAGGGCGGCGACAAGAAGTTCGAAAACGAGGTGGTTTACACCGTGTCTTACGAGACGGTTGACGAGGCTGGCAATGCGATGACTGTTTCTTATGGCGTGGATGCCGAGGGCAACATCGTCCGTAACGAAGACGGCAACATCGGCTACCTGCTGACCTACACCTACAAGAACAAGTTCGGCAATACCGGCACGCAGTCGCTGTTCATCGTGCTCGACCAGGTGCCGCCGAAGGTCAAGATTCTCTACCCGACCGAAGGCGAGGTCATCTACTCGAACTTTGTCGACGTGAAGTGGACCGTGGATATTGGCGACGGCAAGGGCCCGATTGTTCAGGATACCCTCGTTACGCAGAGCCTTAACAAGGGTGGAAATGTAATCGTTCGCTTCTACCGCGACAAGGCTGGCAACGAAGCTAGCGATACCATCCGCGTTATCATGAAGAACGCGAAGGACGTGGATATCGCTATCGAGAAGCCGGTTACCGAAGTCACGCAGGATCTTGTGGCCGAGTACTACGCTACTCACGAGCCGGAAGACAACCAGACCTTCGCTGTAACCATCTACAACCCGAAGACGGACAAGGAAGTCGAAACTGTCATCGGTGGTGGGTTCGATAACAAGCCGGGTACCGGCGATGAACCGTATCCGGGCCTCACGGGCCACCTTGGCCCGACTCTCGGAATCGAGACGAAGGTGCCTACCGTGAATGCTGTGGGCGGCCTTGCCACGCTCGACGACATCATCGGCAAGGATGGCCTTGTACCGCTCGAAGGTGTTGAAGCCAACTCCAGTAAGAAGGTCAGTGTTGAGGAATATGTTCGCGACTACTGTACCGACGAGTTCGCTGAGAATGTTGGCTCTGACCTTTCTCGCGTGAACCTCTACAAGACCAAGATGTATGTGAAGGTCTGGATCTACACGACCCTGGGCGACTTTGTGGACTACTACACGTTCACTCAGGAACTGGACAATCCGGACTACATGAGCGATGCAGGCCTCTTGACGCTGTACTTCGAAATGAAGCCGGATAGGGATGGCAACGTTCGCACGGCTTCGGGCCGACTCCTGGGTACGGGCGCGTATGTCTACCGCACTGAGGTCGAGATGAAGTCCACGCTGCGCTGCTCCGTGCCTCCGTTCACGCAGAACGCAAAGGGTGGCTGGGAACCGGAAAAGCCGTCCAACAAGGTGGGCTCGGCACGCTCTGTGAAGGAAGACATGCTGAAGAACTTCGGTTACAAGCGCCCCGAAAAGAAGTAACCGCAGCAATCGCAGACCTTCAATATTTCTCCCCGCCTCGTGCGGGGATTTTTTATTATTGGAAATATGCTTATAGGTTGCCATCTTTCTAGTGCTGCAGGCTTCAAGGCGATGGGCGAGGACGCCCTCTCCATAGGGGCCAATGTGTTCCAGTTCTTTACCCGCAACCCGCGCGGCGGGAGTGCGAAACCTTTTGACAAGGCCGATGCCGACGCGTTGGTGCAGTTGATGCGCGAAAACAAGTTCGGGCCCGCGCTTGCGCATGCACCCTACACGCTGAACCCGTGTGCGGCGGACCCGGGGTTGCGCGACTATGCCCGCGACGTGATGAAGGATGACCTGTGGCGCATGGACCACTTTCCGGGCGCGATGTACAACTTCCACCCCGGAAGCCACGTGAAGCAGGGGGCCGAAAGGGGCATCGAACTGATTGCTGAGCACCTGAACGCGATACTGCGCCCGGACCTGAAGACGCTTGTGCTCCTCGAGACGATGGCGGGGAAGGGGAGCGAGGTCGGACGCACCTTCGAGGAGCTGCGTGCGATTATCGATCGCGTGGAACTTTCGGACAAGGTCGGGGTATGCCTCGATACCTGCCACGTGCACGATGGCGGCTACGATATCGTGAACCGCCTGGACTGGGTGCTGGAACAGTTCGACAAGGTTATCGGGCTAGGGAGGCTGCATGCGATCCACCTGAACGACAGCAAGAACCCGCTCGCAAGCCACAAGGACCGCCATGAGGTCATCGGTGCGGGCTTTATCGGGCTTGATGCGCTGGTGCGCGTGGTGAACCATCCGGCGCTCCGCGACCTGCCGTTCTACCTTGAAACCCCGAACGAACTCCCCGGTTATGCGAAAGAGATTGCCCTGATGCGTTCTTTTTCGTCATTCTGACGCCCGAAGGGCGGAAGAATCCAGGTCTGGATCCTTCGGCACCGCCTCAGGATGACGATTTAAACAAAAAAACGCATTTTTTGCAAAAAATCCCCTTGACAACGGGCGAGTAAAATCTATATTTGGGGGCGTCTAACAGACGATGCTTCATAGCTCAGTTGGTAGAGCCCGCGACTGTTAATCGCGTTGTCCTTGGTTCGAGTCCAAGTGAAGCAGCTTAGAACCCCGTTCGAAAGAGCGGGGTTCTTTGTATTTGCTATATTGGTTAATATGATTAAGAACCTGCTTATCGCTATTCTCGCTGCGGCTGCATTCGCGCTGGCGGCAGACCCTGTCACGATTGAAGGCCGCCTGACCGAAATCCCGGGCAAGATGCCGAGCAACGACCTCTACAGCTACGTGTACGTATTCAAGTACAAGGTGCTGAAGGTTGTCTCCGGCAAGCTCGATGCCAAGGAAGTGCTGGTGGGCGTGTATAACCCGCTCATTGCACGCGGCAAGGTCAAGGACAAGATGGCCGACAAGAGCAAGGGCAACGTGGGCGAGTTCAAGGCGAAGGCCAAGCACACGCTCAAAATCGTGCCGCTCGAGGGAAACTGGGATGGAGCTGTCGAAGACGAATACTTTGACGACGAAGCCCCGCGCTATCTCGCGATAGAGGTGAATGAATAAGAACGTATAGTGTCATCCTGAGTGTAGTGGCGTAGCCACGAAATCGAAGGATCTCTCTGAATTAGATTCTTCGACTACGCCTTCGGCTTCGCTCAGAATGACGCACTAGTAGCTCATGGTCTTCTCTTCCCAGATTTTTCTGTTCTACTTTTTGCCGACGTTCCTGGTCGGCTACTTTGTGCTGTTCCGTGCCGGGGTCAAGCATTCCGGCCTGAACTTCTTCATCACGATTTTCAGTTACATCTTTTACGGCTGGCTCGAACCGTGGCTCGTATTCCTGATGTTCGGCTCGACGCTCGTGGTTTACGTGAGCGGGCGGTTCATCTCTGCGCCTGGCGCTAGCAAGCGGCAACGCAATTTGGCGCTCCTTGCGGCGATTGTCGTGAATCTCGGTGCGCTCGGGTTCTTCAAGTACTACATGTTCGGCATGGGCGTCATCAACGATGTGGTGGCCAAGCTCGGCTGCGAGCCGTTCTCGGTGATGACGGTGCTTTTGCCGGTGGGCATCTCGTTCTATACGTTCCAGTCCATGAGCTACGCGATTGACGTGTGGCGTGGTACCGCCCCTCCGGTCAAGGACTTCGTGACGTTCGCCTGCTACGTGGCGCTGTTCCCGCAGCTTGTCGCGGGCCCGATTGTGCGCTACAATACGGTGGCCGAAGAGCTGGCGACCCGCACGCACACGCTCGAGAACTTCGTGCGCGGCATTATGTTCTTCAGTTTCGGCTTTGCCGAAAAGATTTTCCTTGCGAACCAGGTGGGCATCATCGCCGACCGCGTGTTTGCGGCAGACGCTCCAGGCGTACTCAATACGTGGTGGGGTAGCCTTGCCTACATGTTCCAGATTTACTTCGACTTCTCGGCGTACAGCAACATGGCGATTGGCCTCGGCCTGATGCTCGGGTTCCATTTCCCGCGCAACTTCAACGGCCCGTACCGCTCGGGGAGCATTACCGAATTCTGGAAGCGCTGGCACATTTCGCTCACGAGCTGGTTCCGCGATTACCTCTACATCGCCCTCGGTGGGAACCGTGTAGGCAAGAAACGCCTGTATTTTAATTTGTTCATGGTCATGTTCCTGAGCGGCGTGTGGCACGGCGCGAACTGGACGTTCGTTTGCTGGGGCCTCTACCATGCCTTCTTCATGATTGTGGAACGTGCAAACAACAAGAATGCGCTCTACTACAAGGCGCCCCGCGTGGTGCAGATAATCATTACGCAGGTGATTGTGCTGTTCGGCTGGGTGCTGTTCCGTGCCGATAACATCGGTGAGGCGTGGCGCATGTGGAAATCGATGCTCGGGCTTATGCCGGTAAGCGGCGCCGATGCCATCCTTACGGCCGAAATCTTCACGCCTACGTGCGTGGTGTTCATGGCCGTGGCGGCCCTGCTTTCGTTCTGGAAGTTCCGCAGCTTCGACTGGTGCAGCGAGGTGAAGACCTGGAAGGCCGCCGTCGCGCTCGGACTCTTTGTGCTCGCGACGCTCGCGCTCTTTACCCAGAGCTACAACCCGTTCCTGTATTTCCAATTTTAACACTTCGCGGCCAGCAACTGTCTAGGGTGTTGCCCCGCGTTATGTTATATTTTCATTGGTATTTTGGGATAAGACTGCATTTGGAGGATAAATGAGGCGTTCTTTTCTTGTTTCTTTTGCGATGTTTCTTGCTGTTGCGGGACTCTCCTTGACGGCATGCGGGGATGATGAGAGCAGTTTTGCCCCGCGCGACGACGAGTCGTCCAGCAGTATCGAAGACGTCACACCGCAGTCGAGCGAAGACGAGACAAGTGTGTCCAGTAGCTCAGCCAAGTCTTCTTCTTCAGTCAACGCGAAGTCGAGCTCTAGTGCGAAGTCCAGCAGCAGTGTGAAGTCTTCCTCGAGCGTCGCGTCTAGCAGTTCCGCGAAGTCCTCTTCGAGCGTCACACCGCAGTCGAGCTCTAGTGCGAAGTCCAGCAGCAGTGCGAAGTCTTCCTCGAGCGTTGCGTCTAGCAGTTCCGCGAAATCTTCTTCGAGCGTCACACCGCAGTCGAGCTCTAGCGCGAAATCCAGCAGCAGCGCGAAGTCCTCTTCCAGCGTCACTCCGCAATCGAGCAGTAGTGAGAACTCCTCCTCCAGCGTCACTCCGCAGTCGAGTTCAAGTGTTCCCAGTAGCAGCGGCTATGTCCCGTATGACCATAAGGCTGATTTGGGTGATGCTATTCGTATCAAAAGCAGCGATTATAAGACCTTTGTTGATGAACGCAATGGTCGTAGCTACTACTACATTACGATAAACGGAAAAAACAAAAAAGGCGAGGCCGCTTCTGTGACCGTAATGGCAGAAAACCTCAATATCGGCAAGATGATTGGTTGGGCCTTGGATCAGGCAAACGATACGTTAATCGAGCGTTACTGCTACGATAGGGATACCACAAATTGCGACCGCTATGGTGGCCTCTACCAGTGGGCCGAGATGATGCAGCTGCCGAGCCGCTGCAATACCGAAAGCTGCGCCGATTTGATCCAGCCGAACCATCAGGGCATCTGTCCGGATGGCTGGCGCCTTCTGACCCAGGACGATTTTTACATTGTGCTTCATGCGGACAACAATAAGCACGGAATCGAAGACGTCCGGGCTATATCATTTGGTGGCTTTAATTACAGCGGCTATTCCCTCGTCGGTGCTGGGTATGTCTGGGATCGTAGGCTTTCTGGTATAAAAGAGGGTACATATTGGTATTATCCAGAGGAAGATTCGGCGAATCCAGATACAAAGGCTGTAGCAGATGCGGCAGATGCACATTTGGATTATCTTATTGAAAGTAAGTCCTCTAAATTGAATGGTTTCTCCGTCCGCTGTACTAAACTAGAAGAATAATCAACATTTTTGAAAATAATTACAACGCACCCCGAGGTGCGCTGTAATTGTTTTATCCCAAATGGAATTTTCTTCAAATTCCACACAAAAAGTTTTAACTAAAAAGGCGAAAATCATGTCCAAGAACGTCAAGTCCAACAACAAGAACACCAAGAAATCCGCTTCCAAGTCCAAGAAGTCTACCCGCAATATCTATAAAATGGACGCCTAACGGCGTCTGCGGCGGCGCTCGGTCATGCCAAAATGCAAGCATTTTGTCGCGACACTCGCTTGCACGCTACTGAGTCTCTCGAACCGCGCCTGAGGCGCAAGCGCCTCCTCGTGCGGCTCGGCCATGCCAGCCTGCAAGCAGTCTGTCGCGGCACTCGCCTTACTAGTAGTGATGGATGCCGAGCCGCTCGATTCGGCCATCGAACCCAACCTCGACATGGAGCAGTTCGACTCGTACGTGGATCAGATAAGCAATCTTTCGGATTCCATCGGTGAGAAGGCTGTCGAATCTCTTGGACAGTTCGACAAGATTGATTTTACCCAGTTCCATTTGGCGGACAAGGCCAATGCCGCTGTTGAATGCATCTTCCTGCAGTTTAATGCGGACCCGCAATTCGCGAAGGCCGATGGGACTAACTAGTCACGAGGCTTTCGCAGGACCCGCTTCGAAACGTTCCCGCAATAAACAGTCTTATTCCGGAGCCCCTCTCGTGTTTCTTTGCGGAGAGAGGGCGTTTTGCTAAGCAAACACTTAAACGAAGTGATCGTGTTTGCGTGCGAAATGCCCCTCGAAGCAAACTATATTATGAAAAGCGTTTATGGACCCTATCGTCGTTTCACTCCTCCAGGGTGACAGATGAAGGTATGGAATGGGAGATCCCCGGTCAAGCCGGGGATGACAATTGGGGTCTGGATCCTTCGCTACGCTCAGGATGACGTTTTGAGATGGAAACCTGCGTTTACAGATAAAGTAAACAATGCGTTAGGGATAGTGACCCCTTGGGGCGGCGCTGTGGTGCCGTTTTAGGAGGCGAGCCGGGGGCGGAACGCCACGGATTGCCCCTAAAATATAGCCCGACCGCACATATATGGGCGGGAACGCCCAAGAAAATGAAAATCCGGCGTGTTTTTTACTATCTTACCGAATATGAGTGAAAACCCGCAGAATGTAGAAGAGGCCGAGGAACTCGAGGAAGAACTCCCGAAAGTCGAGAGCAGCGAGGACCTTGCCCGCATTATACAGGCTATCGTATTTGCATCGCCCGACATCGTGACCTTGAAGAAGTTGCGCGAAATCCTGGGCGACTTCCTGGATGCCCGTACCGTATCGGATGCGCTTATCGCCGCGAATGATTCCTTGAACAAGATCAACTCGCCGTTCGAGATTGTGGAGCAGGCGGGCGGCTACCGTTTCCGCACGCGTGCCAAGTACTACCCGTGGGTGCGCAAGCTGTTCCCCGAGGCGAATGCACGCCGCCTGAGCCAGGCCGCACTCGAGACTCTCGCGGTGATTGCCTACCAGCAGCCCATCACGAAGGCCGCCATCGAGCAGGTGCGCGGTGTGTCTTCTGTGGATGGCCCGATCAGGAACTTGCTCGACAAGGGTTTTATTGCATTGGGCGCGCGCGCCGAGACGGTGGGCAACCCCTATACATACGTGACGACCCAGGAATTCATGAAGTATTTCGGCATCAACCGCATTCCCGAGGACCTGCCGCGCCTGCGCGAGTTCAGCGAACTCCTGGAGGCGGGGACGCTCGTGCCGCAGTACGCCAAGCAGGAATCCGAACCTACGGAACCTGTGCCTCCGGAAGATAACCCGGAACAGATTGAACTTTCAATGGGAGACCTGTAATGGCTGTCACCCCGTTGATGCAGCAGTATTACGAGATCAAGAAACAGAATCCGGGCTGCATTTTATTTTTCCGCATGGGCGACTTCTTCGAACTGTTCGAGGATGACGCCGTCATAGCATCCAAGATTCTTGGACTTACGCTCACGAGCCGCAACAACGGCGCCTCGGGGGCAACACCCTTGTGCGGGTTCCCGCACCATGCCGCCGACCGCTACGTGCCCAAGATGGTGGCGGCGGGCTACCGCATTGCGATTTGCGAGCAGGTGGAAGACCCGAAACTCGCGAAGGGCATCGTGAAGCGCGATATCGTGGAGATTATCAGCGCCGGCACCGCGATGGACGAATCGAACCTGAACGCGAAGGAGGCGAACTACCTGTTTGCCTATGTGCCTGCCGAGAAGGAGGCCGCGTTTGCCGTCGCCGACGTGACGACGGGCTACCTCGCCGTGTGCAGGAGCAGCGTGCAGGCTTTCGAGTGCGAGTTCAGCCGCCGCATGCCCAAGGAAATCGTGGTGCCCGAGGGTGTCGAGATTCCCTCGAGCATCATGGACATGGTCAAGGCCGACAACGTGCTGGTGACGCAGATTCCCGAGTTCATGTTCGGGGAGGAGCAGAGCCGCGACGTTCTGTTTAGCCACTTCAAGGTGGAATCGCTGGTGGGCCTCGGGCTCGATGGCCGCGATGCGGAAACGAAGGTCGCGGGAGCCCTGATGGCCTACCTGATGGACCAGAAGAAGTCGGAACTTTCGCACTTTACTGGCCTCGAGATCTTAAATCTCGACGACTACATGACGCTTGACCCGAGCACGCTACGGAACCTGGAACTTACGCGCCCGCTGAATGCGGATGACTACTCGAGCACGCTTTGCTCGGTGCTGGACCATACGGTGACCGCGATGGGCGGGCGCACGCTCAAGGACTGGGTGAGTCACCCGCTGATTTCGGTGGACCGCATCCGCGAGCGCGAGGAAGCGGTTGCCGAACTGGTACAGAACCCCGTGGCGCTTGACGAACTGAAGGAATCGCTCACGAGCATCCTCGACATGGAACGCCTGATGGGGCGCGTGGGGAGTGGGCGTGCCAACGCGCGCGACCTCGCGGGTATGGGCCGTTCTCTTTCGCAGGCATCGAAGGTGGCCGACGTGCTCGAGGGCCTGCGCTCCTCCATATTCGAAGGGCTCCGCAGTACGCTGGAAAATGCGCGCGGGCGTGGCGAGGAACTGTTGGCGCAGTTCAACGAGGACTTGCCGCTTACGGTGCGCGAGGGCGGGATGATTCGCCCGGGCGCGAACGCGGAACTCGACGCGATGAACGCCGACATCAAGGAAAAGCGTGAATGGATTGCCTCGCTGGAAGGCCGCGAGCGCGAGCGCCTCGGAATCCCGAGCCTGAAGGTCGGTTACAACCGCGTGTTCGGCTACTACATTGAGATTACCAAGGCCCAGATGGCGAAGGCGACAGGCCCGATCCCTGAGGAATATATCCGCAAGCAGACGACGGTGAACGGCGAGCGCTACATTACGCCCGAGATGAAGGAATGCGAATCCATCATCAGCAACGCCGAAGTGAATATCCACGACCTGGAATACCGCATCTTCTGCAGCCTGCGCGATCGCGTGAACGGCTGGCGTGGCGAACTCCAGGAGATTGCCGACGCGATTGCGAAGGTCGACACGCTCTACAGTTTTGCGCGGGCGGCCCGCAAGTACAACTACGCGTGCCCCGAGGTTTTCGAGGGTTCGGGAATCGAGATCCGTGGCGGCTTCCATCCGGTGATTGTCGCCGTGAACCCGGACCTGGACTTTATCCCGAACGACGTCTCGCTTTCGCCCGATGGCACGCGCCTGATGCTCATCACGGGCCCGAACATGGCGGGTAAGTCGACTTACCTGCGCCAGACCGGACTCATTGTATTGATGGCGCAAATCGGCTGCTTTGTGCCGGCGGAATCTGCCCGCATTGGGGTAGTGGACCGCATATTCACCCGCGTGGGGGCGAGTGACCGCCTGAGTCGCGGGCTCAGTACCTTCATGGTCGAGATGATTGAGACTGCAAATATCTTGCGGAACGCGACTCCGCACAGCCTTGTGCTGCTCGATGAAATCGGGCGCGGCACGAGCACCTTCGATGGGCTTTCCATCGCCTGGGCGATTGTGGAGACCCTCCACGACGAGCCCGCACGGCAGGCACTGACCCTCTTCGCGACGCACTACCACGAACTCACCGGGCTCGTGGAAAGCCTCGAACATGCGGGCAACTTCCAGGTGGCCGTGCAGGAGAAGGGCGACAAGCTCGTGTTCCTCCACAAGATTCTCGCGGGCGCCTGTGACTCGAGCTACGGCATCCATGTGGCCGAGATGGCGGGCCTCCCGAACAACGTTGTCCGCAGGGCGAGGAAGATTCTTCTCCGACTCGAGAAGGAAAAGATTGACCCGAGCGACGGCGCCGTGAAGAAGAAGCAGAAGGAACACCCGCAGCTGGACATGTTTGCACCGCCCGACGAGAACACGCAACTCCTGAAGGACGAAATCCGCAGGCTCAAGCCCGAGGAAATGACCCCGATGCAGGCGCTCCAGCGCTTGATGGAACTGAAGGAGAACTACGGCGCTTAATTATGATAGACTTTGCTGCCATAATGGAACATGCCTTCGCGAACCGTCCGTACCTTTCGGACGTTCACGGCATCGAGCATTGGCACCAGGTGGAAGCCAACGCGCTCATGCTTGCCGGCCGCGTTGCCGGCGTGGATGTCGACGTCGTTCGCCTGTTTGCCATATTCCACGACAGCAAGCGCTTTGACGATGGTCACGACCCTGAGCACGGCGCACGCGGTGCCGAATTCGCGAAGGAATGCCGCGAGGCTAAGCTCTTCGTGATAGACGACGAGCGTTTCGACAAGCTTTACCATGCCTGCAAGTTCCACACGCACGAACCGAAAAACGGAGACCCGACCATAGACTGCTGCTACGATGCGGACAGGCTCGACTTGGGCAGGGTAGGGATTCCGCTCGACCCTGAAAAGATGGCGACAGGTTTCGGGAGCAGGATTGCGAAACAGTCTTTGAAAGAATGCGTGTCGGTATTTGCCATGCGCGAGTGGATAAAAAATTTAAACTTGCCCTGAGAGGAATAATATGCGTTTGAAAGTTATTGCCTGCCTTCTGCTTGCCCTTTTTGCAAGTTCGTTTGCCGCCCCTTCGGCCAAGGCTACGGCAAAGGCCCAGACTGGTAAGGTGGCTGCGCCTTCCGAAATCAAGCCGCTCCCCCCGGCTGTGGCCGATTCGCTCAACTGGTTTGCCGCCCGCGAGATGGGCGGGGCCAACATGCCGTTTACGCGTGCGCACCTTGCGAAGGTTGCTGCTGGGAGTAACCGCGTGGCGCTCGTGTACTTTGCCACGTGGTGCGTACCGTGCCGCGCCGGTATGAAAAAGCTTGTAGAATCTCGGCAGGAACTCGAACAGAACGGGGTGAAGGTTATCCTCGTGAATGCGGGTGAACGCGAAGAGGCCAAAATCAAGAAGATGGTCGAGACTCTCGGGGCTACGGTTTTCCCTGTGGTGCTCGACCCCTACAAGCGCCTTTCGGAAGGTATCGGGCTCATAAAGGAGGGCGAAAATATCGCGCTCCCTATGACGCTTGTCGTGGACAATGCTGCAAAGCCTGTGTTCATGATTGGGCAGGAAGGCTCGGACTGGCCGTCTGTTCTCTGGACAAAATAAGCCCCGGGGCTTGAAAAATCGCTTGTAAATTCTAAATTTACCTCCACGAAAAACATATGAATGCAATGGGCTCAAGGTGGGCCCTCTGGAGCATAAATGGCAATTAACTACCTGGATCTCCCTATCGGACGCAAGTACCCCTACGAGGTCGACTGCGTTGTGGAAATCGGCAAGGACACCAACCTCAAGTACGAATATGACGAACGCCTGCATGTGTTCCGCCTGGACCGTTGCCTGCTCAGCTCGATGAGCTACCCCTGTACGTACGGTTTTATCCCGAGCACGAAGGCCGACGATGGCGATGCGCTCGATATGCTTATCTACAGCCCCGCCTCGATGATGACAGGTACGGTCTGCACCTGCCGCGTGATTGGCGCACTCGACATGACCGACGGTGGCAAGAAGGACTACAAGGTGCTGGGCGTGCCGGTGTTCAACCCGCGCCCCATCAAGGACATCGGCGACGTTGACCAGATGTTCCTGCGCATCACGAAGAACTTTTTCCAGAACTACAAGGAACTGGAAGGCAAGGACGTGCAGATTGGCGACTGGCAGGATGCCGCGTTTGCCCGCGAGCGCGTGATTGCCGCCCACAGGGCCTACTTCCAGAACCAGGTGCAGGTCCCAGAAACCTTCTACCAGGAACCGGAAAGCGCCGAGCATCTGCCTCCCGAGGAACTGATTTAGCCATTGTGCCGTTTGTCGGCGTAAGACGGAATTTTATCCGTTTTTTCGCGTGGATGGCGTTTGCGCTTGTGTAAAAAAGAATATATTTTAGTTAAACAATAAATCCGAACCTTTTAGAAAGGAGAACAAATGAAGAAAATCGTTTTAGCCGCCCTCGCTGCGACTCTCATGCTTTCTTCTGGCGCATGGGCTGGTTTTTCCATCCATGTAGATAACAACAAGAAGAGCGAACGTCGTAATGATCCGCCTCCTCCGCCTCCTCCTCCGCGTGAACGCCTGGAATGCCGCTTCGAGAAGCCGGATTGCCGCCCGCGTGACCGCCACTACCGTGTGGACTACCGCAACCGTCGCCCGATGGTTGAAGGTGAATGCTACCGCGGCGATGCCGACGGCCGTTGGGACTACTACTGCAACGACGGTACCCGCTGGATGACTATTGACTTCCGTCGCAACCGCCCGGGTCGCGTGGATTGCCTTGACCCGCGCCGTGGCCGTTTCTTTGATGCCCGCGACGTGCGTGAATGCGTCCGTATCCACGACCGCTAGTCTAGTCTAAAATTTTTGGACAAACGAAAAACCTTCCCCCGCGGGAAGGTTTTTTCTATGTACCGGGATAGAATTAAGACTAGGGAGGGGCCGCCGTGCGAGCCTTGCCCTAGTCTCATACTTTCTAAAAGCTTTTCCCGAGTATAGCAGAGACGTTCTTCAAGATGCCTTCCGCCACGTCGGGCTTGTTCATCGAGTACACGTGCACGTTTGTAATCCCGTTCGCATACAAGTCGATAATCTGGTCGCTCGCGTAGATGATGCCCGCCTGCTTCATGGCCTCGGGGTCGCTCCCGAACTTGTCGACCAGCGACTTGAAGCGTTGCGGCATAAAGGAGCCCGAAAGCTTGATGGCGCGTTCCACCTGGTTCGCGTTCGTGATGGGCATGATGCCGGGGAGTACCGGGCAGTTGACGCCCGCATCGCGCAGCTTGTAGAGGAAACTGAAGAACAGGTTGTTGTCAAACACCATCTGCGTGGTGAGAAAATCCGCGCCTGCGTCGACCTTTTCCTTGAGGTGCTTGATGTCTTCGGCCTGGTTCGCGCTCTCGGGGTGCTTTTCGGGGTAGCAGGCCGCGCCGATGCAGAAGTCCGCGTCGGCAGCCTTGAGTTCGCGGATGAGTTCCACTGCGTAGTGGTAGTCGCAGTTGTCGCGGCCCTTCTCGATGAGTTCCGGGGTGAGGTCGCCGCGGAGCGCCATCACGTTCTTGATGCCCGCCGCCTTCATGTCATCGATGCGCTGGTGCACCGTTTCCTTGCTGCTCGAGACGCACGTGAGGTGGGCGAGCATCGGAATGTTGAACTTTTCCTTGAGGTTCTTCGCGATATCGAGGGTGAAGTGGCTCACGCCGCCGCCTGCACCGTAGGTGACGCTCATGAATGCGGGGCCGAGGGCCGCGATGGATTCTGTTGCCGCCTTCACGTTTTCGAAGCTCGTTTCCTTCTTGGGCGGGAACACTTCAAACGAAAGGCTCATCTTGTCTTGCTTGAGGATGTCGATAATCTTCATATAACCTCACATTTTTAAACTTTTCTTGTCCGGACCACCATGCGTAGTCTATGCGAATATTTGAATATATGCAAATATAGATAAAGTACCATAAAATGTGCGTGTAATTTTTTAAAAATATACAGATAAGATTATTACAAACTTATATTTTAGGCATGATTAAATCATACAAACTCTCTCTCTGTCTTGTGGCAGCCCTGTCTGCCACGGTTTTCTGGGCCTGCAAGGATGAACCCGACCCCCGCACGGTCGCCGACAATAAGTCCGAAGCGGTCGATACAAGTAAAATCAAGGCGAAGGTGCGCAAGGTTCTTGGCGAAACGGACCTGCAGCGCAAGAATACCGAGAAATGGAGCAAGCTCCGGTTTGGCCAGACGGTTGCGGAAAAGGACCGTATCCGTACCGGCGCAGAATCCGAGGCTGTCATGGCTATCAACGACGGTTCCTCGCTGTGGATTACGGAACTTTCGGACGTAGTTCTCGATGCAGAGATTTTTGACTCGCTCAATCACCAGGTATCTGTTCGCGTGAATAACGGTGCGGTGCTCTTTGATGTGCAGAAGCAGCCTACTGGCCGTACGGTCAACTTCACTACCGGCGTGGCGACGGCTGCCATCCGTGGTACGGCGGGCTTTGTCGCAAGCGTCAACGGCCAGATGGTCACATCGCTTAAGCAGGGCCTGGTCAGCGTGAACAGTATCGCGGGCAATACGGGCGAGGTCGTCCAGAACCAGACGCTCATTGTCGGCAAGAACGGCGTCATCAAGAACTTGAACCTGAAGAGCTCGGGTACGAAGGCGCTCTCCATGGAGCTTGCCAACGTGAACATCTGGGGCATGGGCCCTGAATCGGAAGAGTTCGAGAAGGCTCTTACCGACTTCGATAACGATTATGAAAAGCGCAGGGAAGAGTTCGCGAAGAAGGTGAACTTCAGGGCGAACCCGCTTCCCGACACCCTCATGCTTCCGAGCGTGACGTTGCAGGCCCGCGTGAACCCGGGTATCGTCGTTACCGTGATGGGCGAATCCGATACGGTGCCCGAAAGCGGAATCTACCAGCGTACGGTGGAATGGGCGGACGATTCTTACGGCCCCAAGCGTTTCTCGGTTACCTGTAGCGAAGGCGATATCGAAATTGAGTGCTTCACGTGGAAGTCCAACTACACGCCTCCGAGCAAGCCTGCGGGTGACGATGCCTCTGCGGATTCTGCCGCTAGGGCTGATTCCATCGCTGCAGCAGAAGCCGCAGAAGCCGCTGCCGCCGAGGCCGCCGCTGCAGAAAAGGCCGCTGCGGAAAAGGCCGCAGGCAAGAATGCTGCCGGCAAGAAGGCCGACCAGGCCGATGCTTCGGCCGCAAACGAAAAGAAGACCACCAAGAACGTGAACGTGTCGCTGAAACTTGTCGGCGGGAAGACCGAAAGGAAGCACCTCGACCCGCCTGCGCCCGAGTACAAGACGAATCTCAAGTTCTCGCTTGCCGGCATCACGGATGCGGATATAAGCGAGATTGCTAGCGTTACCGTGAAGCGCAAGGGCGAGGTGGTCCAGTCGTTTAACAATGTAAGCGCACTTACTTACGAAGTCCCCGTCTCTATCAAATTGAACACGATTGCGAAGTTCGATATCGAAATTGCCCTGAAGAGCGGCAAGAAGATCCGTACGACCAAGACCTACGAGGTGTTCTGCTTCCGTCGCAACCACATGGGCAAGGCGCGTAACTGCGTGCAGTACGACAAGGTCGATGGCGGTGGCTGTGATGAAAGCCATGAGGAAGAATACGAAGCAGTCAAGGGCCAGCTGAAGGAAGACTAGCATACAAGGATTTAAAACTGAGGAATCATCATGAACAAGAAAGAACTGAAAGGACTGATGGGCGTTTTCGCGTGCGCATGCTTGCTTGCCGCCTGTGCCTCGAACCCGCCTGCCAAGGAAGACAACTCGGACGAGATTCGTGCCCGCGCCGATGCCGCCCAGCGTGAAATTTCGCGCGAGACGGGTGAGGTCGTTGCTGACGATGCTCCGGCTGCCGCCGCATCGTCGGGTACGGCTGCTTCTGCTGCCGAAGACGACGGAATCATCGTCTCGACGGTGAATTTCAAGACCCGTCCGACGGTGCTTGTTGCCCCGGCGATGGGCGCGAAGATGGCGGGCAGCATCGACGTGATTCGCAGGAATCCGCTTGCGAAGACTGCGATGGAAGTCATCAACGCCTACCTCACCAGCCGTGACTACACGGTCATCGGGCTCGAAAGCCAGTCCCAGCTTGACGAGGTGGTGCAGCTCCAGTCCGATATCGCGGGCAACAGCGAAGACCTGGCCTACGTGGCCGGACTCTCCGTGGGTGCAGACATCAACATCACCTATGCGGGCAGCATCCAGGAAGACTACATCGTGATCGACCTGAACGCGAGCGAGGCCTCTACCGCAAACCTCCTGGCGAGCGAATCGATCCGCCTCAAGGATAACGGCGAAAGCCAGCGCGTGCTCGTGCAGAAGGCTATCCAGCTTGCCATCAAGAAACTCGAGAACAAGGTGCGTGGCCGCCTTGCCGAAGAGCAGGAAAAGGGTGCGCTCTACAAGGTTGTGGCCCACCTGACGGGCGACTTTACCGATGACCAGGCCGAAGAAATCTCGAACATGGTCTCCATCAAGATGAGGAAGAAGTTCAACAAGATGCAGGTGATTTCGATGAGCCGCAACACCTACGACTTGCTCATCTACGTGGACCCGAACAAGTACGAGGACGCCCAGATGGTTTACGGCGAGTTCGTGGAAAGCCTCGAAGGCCTGGCCAAGGTGCGCAAGCAGAACATCACCAAGAAGCTCATTATTCTCGAAATCCAGTAACCACGCGGGAGCGGAATTATGAATAAACTATTTACCGCGTCGCTGCTGTCGCTTGCAGTGTTTGCATCTTACGCGAATGCAGAAATACTGACTTACACGGCAACGTCCAAGAAGTCCCAGAAGGAAGCGGATATGCTCGCTCTTGAAGGGCTTGCAAAGCAGCTGCGCACGAAGGTTTCGAGCGAGTTCGCGACCGAAGTGAAGGAAGATGCGAAGGGAAACGTGACGTCGACTGCCAAGAGCACCAAGAACACTTCGACCAACATGGTGCTCAAGGGCGCGAAGGTGACTCCGGGCCCCAAGTCGGGTGGCAAGTTCCAGTCCACAGCGACGATGGATACCGAACAGATGGCATCGAAGATTCTTGTGGATATCGAATCTATCCGCAAGGAGATGCACGCGAAGGATTCCATAATCCGCTTGGACATGGTGGACGGTGATTACCGCAAGATGGGCGTCGATATGCTCGCGCTCGAAAAGCTGGCTGACCGCTACAACGAGAACCTCGAGGACCTGAGCTGCGTGCAGAAAATTCCCGATAACCTCCGGCTTGAAAGCACGATTGGCGAACTGACGGAATACCTCATCTCGGGTATGGAAAGCCTCAAGATGGAAACGGACCTCACGAGCGAAGCCCTGATTGTGACGGTGACGGACTTCAACGGCCCGGTGGTCGGGTTCCCGCTCGCCCTTACGCAGGATAGCCGTGATATCGCTCACGAGAAAACGAACGAGGAAGGTGAGGCCGTGTTCTCGCTCGCCCAGGTGAAGAAACTCCACCCGAGCGGCGATGTGACCGTGCATGCAGACCTCTCGTTCAAGTACGTGCGCAAGTCCGCGGTGATTTCCAAGTCGGTGCATTACACCTCCGACGTGGCTGCCTGTGCCTACACGCTGGAATGCGTTGGCCCGACCGAGGCCTGCGGTGCGCTGCGTGGACATTTGATTGCATCTGGCATCTCGATTTCGGACAAGGCGAATCTCCCGAAGATGAAGGCTACGATTACCTCTGCCGACAAGATGAACTCGAGCAAGACCCTCTGCACGTCGCGCATTACGCTTGCGATTGAGGCGGGCAAGCAGTCCATCTCCGAGCAGGCTCAGGGCGTTGGCCGCGACGAGGGCATCGCCCAGGCGACCGCCGTGAAGAAGGTAAATGCGACCCGCCTGCACGACACTTTCGGGAAGGCCTGCAAGTAGTACCTAACACTCAATAAATCGCTACATCTGGTCCCAGTTCTCAGGTTCGAGCGGTTTATTTTCGTGGGCGCCTTCCGGCGCCGTTTATTTTATAATACCTAAGACGATGAGCGAACGGTATAAAAAAAGACCTGGTCATGCGACCGGGTCTCTTTTGCGTTAAAACCGCTTGGGCAGAGATTACTGCTTTTCGATTTCGGCGTCGAGTTCGGCGTAGGCCTTGTTGGCGGCAGCGCGGATCTTGTTGGCGACAGCGTCGTCGTACTGGCCGGCAGCCTGGAGGCTCTTGATGAGTTCTTCGACGAGGTTGGCGTCGAGAGTCATGATGCCGTAGATCTTGAAGTGACCGTCTTCGGTGGTTTCAACCTTCACGTCGACGAGGGTAGCGCCGCTCATGTGGGTGTTCACGACAGTCTTGGAGGTGGACTGGAAGTGTTCAGCAACCTGGTCGTTCACGTCTTCCTTGAAGTTCTTGATGAGAGCCTTGGTCTGGGCGTCGATTTCCTTGGCGAGGTCAACACGGGCATTCTGGTCGGCCTTTTCCATGGCAATCTGTTCATCGGTAGAAACACCGATACCCATACCGGCAGGAACGTGGTCCTTCAAGTAGGCTTTCTTCTTCATCTGCATTTCGACGAGAGCGCTTGCAGACTTTTCCTGCGGGGTCGAGCTACAACCGATCATGAGGAACGCGGCAAGAGCGGCGACGATCAACTTCTTCATAATAAACTCCTTGTTTAAGTTGTCCCCGTTATTGGGGTTGAATTGAAGTCTGTAACAAAAATATCTTAAAGAACGGATAAAGTCAAGATGAAAAAAAGATTTCTTACAAAAATATGATGAAAATCAAATTCTGGGGGCTAAATTGGCGAAATTTGCGTTTAAACGAACTTTCCAAGGGCGATAATTGCCGCCGTCCTGGCGCGCAGACGGGTGTTCCCGAGATTGATGAGTGTGGTCTTCCCCCGCTGGTATGACTTTATTCGTGAAATTTCTTTGTCCGAAAAGCCGCCTTCGGGTCCGACCAGCAGGGTGGTCCCTTGCTCAAGGACGGGAACGCTTTTTTTTCCGTTAATATCGCAGAGCACCAGGTCGCCTTCGTAGGTATCGAGCCAGCGGTCAAATTCGATGGGACCCTCGATTCGGGTCAGCCACGGCTTCTTGGATTGCTTGAGGCTGACGAGGCTCTTGAGTTCGGCACGCCGGACAAGCTTGTGCAGGTCGGAATTCTTGGGCTCCTGCGAAAAGTCCGTGCGTAGAAAGTAAATCGTGTCAATTTCTGTCTGCGCTGCATGGAACACGACTTCTTCGAGGGCGTCGTCCTTGAGGCATGCGATGGCGAGGTTCAGTTTCGGGCGTTCCGTGGATACGGTGTCGAACTTGTCGATGCGGACTTCGCAGGCCTTAGGGTCGGCTTTCACGATGGTCGCGTCGGCAAAGTGTCCGAGCCCATCGCAGAGTTCGAGCGTGTCGCCTGCGGTGGCACGGCATACCCGGACGACGTGGCTGCTCTCGTTTTCGTCGAGCGTGAATGTGCCTACACCTATTTGCGGGCAGTAAAAACGGCTGTCTGGGGTTCTCATGGCATAGAATATAAAACTTTTTGCGGGTGTTTGCTACATTTATCGCATCGTGAAACACAAACCGGTAAAGGCAGTCGTATTTGATCTGGATGGCACGCTCTACCTGAGCGGACGCCCGTACCCGGGTGCTGTCGATGCGGTAAAACGCGTGGCCGCCCGCGTGCCGGTTTATTACCTGAGCAACAACACGAGCAAGTCGCCCGTTTTTTACGAGAACCGCCTGAACGTGATGGGGCTCCCGCTTCGCGACGATTCCATCATCTCGGCGCTTTACCTCTCGCTCGACGCGATTCACGAGAAGGGCATCAAGAATGTGTATTTTTTTGCGAACCCCGAAGTCTACGAGTGGTTTGCGGCTCAGGACCCGAGCCTGAACCTGCAACCGTCGGTAGAGGATACGGAACTCGTTCTTGTTGCCTACCACAACAGTTTTGATTACCGCGAACTGTGCGAACTCAGTTTCCGTGTGCAGCGCGGGATTCCGTTCTGGGTGACGCACACCGACTTCGTGTGCCCCGATGCGAACGGCCCCGTGCCCGATATCGGAAGCTTTATGGCGCTTTTAAAAACGGCATACGGTGTAGAACCGGAGCGCAGTTTTGGCAAGCCGAACCCCGCGATGCTTGCGGGCGTGCTCAAGCATTATGCTCCCGAAGAAATCCTCTTCGTGGGGGATAGGCTCTACACGGACTTTGAACTGGCCAAACGCGCGGGTTGCAGGTTTGTACTGCCCCTGTGTGGCGAGACCAAGCGTGCCGATGTAGAAAAACTCGAGACCAAGCCCGAGTTTATTGTGGAAAGCGTCCGCGATATCGACTTCGACGCCTTTCTTGACGGCCGCGCCTAGGCCTGTTCTTGTTAGGCCTTCTGGCTGCCCGCCTTCTTGCTCTTTACGAAAGCGAATGTGCCGAGCCCCACAAGCAGTATTGCCGCGAGCAGGCTCACCTTGATGCAGGCGTGGAACGGCTTGCTCCGGTATTCCATGCGGACTTCTGACTTGCCCTTCGGGATTTCGACGGCGCGTAATGTGCCGAACGCCTTGTAGACCTTCGCGGGCTTGCCGTTCACGGTCGCGTTCCAGTAGGGGTGGTAGTTGCCTGCGACGACCATGAAGCCTGCGCGGTCGCTTTCTACCTGGAATACCTGCGTGTCCATCTTGGGGCTAGCGACAAGCTTTGCATACCCGTTTGCAATGCCGCCTTCGCCTGCATGTTCGGGCGTTTCGGAGAGGATGACCTTTTCGCGGTAGGCATATCCGTTCCGGAGGGATTCGATTGCCTTCGAATCGTCCATCGTTTCGGACTGCCCGTAGATGTAGGCTTCTCCCATGGCCGTCTTGATGGGCATGTACGTGGTACCCTGGCGGCTATCGAAGATGATGGCGCCCACGTTCATGAGGTCGAGGAACGGGTGGGCCGCATCGGGATTGTTGATGTTCAGGAGGTAGTTAGCGTTCTGCTGGCCGCCGCGGAACTCGCGGTAGGACGCAAGTTCGTTATCGTGGAAACCGTCGGCATTGCGCATGTGGTACTGCGGGAACACGTTGCCACCGAGAGCCTTGTCGTGCGAGAGCGAAAGCACGCGCGGAATGTTGAGCGAATCGGCCTTGTAGGGGGCCTTGATGGCGGCAACGACACCGTTGTTCGGCTGCAGGTATTCGCCCGCGGGCACGTTCTGGATGAACGCCGCGTTGATGAAGAAGAGGTCTACCGCGGCGGCGATGGCGAGAATGCTTGCCTTGTACGCGATGGAACCGTTCCACTTGAATACGGCGAGAGTCGCCCCTGCAATCACGAGAGTCAGGATGAATCCCGGAATCACGGTACCTGCGGTAGCGTTCATCACGATTTCGTTCAGCGGCTTGAAGTAGGGTGCAATGACCGGATCGTTGAGCAGGTTCTGCGCGCTTGCGAAGAATAGCCCGACAAGTACGGAGCATACGAGGAGGCTTGCCTGCACTATGCGCGGGGTGCCGGGAAGCTTGTCCTTAAAGGCACCGATGAAGTTGTCGAACGAAAATTCCTTGCCCTGGTCGTCGATGCTCATGATTCCGAGGCATGCGATGGCGTAGAGCACGCTTGCGACGAGTCCGAACGGCCCGATGAAGAGTGTCCAGTTGTAGCGGGCGAACACGAAAATCACGAGGAGAATTGCGAACATGGCGGAGCCGTGCAGGAGGGCGCGCATGTTGCGTGCACGGTCGGCCGCGTCGTCGGAGATTGCCTTGAGCACGGGGCCCGCCATCATCACGAGCAGGAGCGGGAGCCAGAACATTGCCATGCCCGGTGCGCGGAAATTCTTGACACCCGGGAGAATTGCGTACCAGAGCTTGAACAGCGGGGAATGCGCCCCCATGCCGTAACTGAGGGCGACGACTGCGCCCGTAAGCCAGAACGCGGCCCAGCGGCGTTTGCCCGGCAGGAAGAGGCAGAGGAACCCGAGGAAGGTGAGAAGTGCGCCCGCGTTGTTGTGGTCGAGTTTGAAGCTGTTGTGGCCCCAGTAGAACGGGCTTCCGTGGCTTCCCATTTCCGCCATCTTGCGGTAATCCTGCATGGAAACGTTTACGAAGGAACTGCCCTCGAGATCACCGCTCTGCGGGTTCTGCTCGTAGACGTCTACCCCGATGAATCCGGGAAGGACCATCTGCGCGAGTTCTTCCTGGTGGAGTGACCAGCTGGCGGCGTGCCCGATATTGGTGTGGTCGCCTTCGCCGCGTACGGACTGCGTGGTAGTGTACAGGTAGGGCGGTACCAGCTGGAAGCAGCTGAGCGCAAGCCCGAAGGCGAGGCCGGCGGCGGCGAGCCCGATGCGCTTACCGCGGGTCTTGAACGAATCGCAGTGGAAGAACGCCTCGTACAGCGTGTAGAAACCGGCGCCCCACAGGAACAGGTACGTGAGCTGCAGGTGGCTCCCGAGAATCATCCACGCGATGCTTGCCGCAAGCACGATGAGGTAGGGGAGGCTCCCGCAGCGGACCACCTTCCTGATGGCGAGGAGGGCGAGCGGCGCGATGGCGAATACCATCATCTTGCCGTCGTGACCGCCGTAGATATACGTGAAATATTCCGGAGAGAATGCGTAGAGGAACCCGAGGAGGGCGCCCCACCAGCGGTTGCCCGTGAGGTTCCAGGCCAAAAGCATGGCGCTCATGAAGGCGACCCACACGGTGAGTATGAACTTGAAGCCCACCGCACGTGCCGGGTCCATCAGGAACTGTGTCCACACGAGCGGGTGGTAGGCATCGGCGAACAGGGCGTCGATGGTAGGCACGCCACCCAGGCGGCTATCGTCCCATTCGGTGACGATGGCGTTCTCGGCACGCAGTATGCGGCTGCCGATGCCGTTCAGCTGGTCGCTGTTGAGCATCAGCTGGCTGTCGTCAAAAGCGAAACCGCGGAAAACGATGAGGAGAATTGCGAAGAAAAGCGCGGCCATCGCCGCAAAGAAAACGGGCTTCTTGTTCAGGAAATTCATGCGTGGAAATATAAAAATACCGCAGGCGTGTATGCTTTGCGGTATGGCAAAAAACGTCGAACCTGCGGCTCGACTGCGCTATGTACGTCTTGGCTAGTCGGCGGTGTTTTCGTCGACCTTGTTGTACTTGATGAGGCTGTAGATACCGAATGCGGAAATCACGCATACGGCGACGAACACGACAATCTTGATGATTTTTCCCATAATGACTTCCTGTTTAATTCCTATTCTAAAATACCTTTTTTTAGGTAAAAAGCAACTGTTTTTTCAAAAAATGTTTAATCCTTCGTCAAAATCATGCAGATGACGGGGAGTTTCTTGTCCACCTCGTTCTCGCTCGGGATGATTTCGCTTTCGAGAATCTTGCAGTTGAATTCCTTCATGAAGAACTCGAGCTGGCCGCGGTCAAAGCCCAGCCAGATGTGGCCGTGCGTGGTACGGAAGGATTCTTCCTTGTGCTGTGCGAGGTCGAGGAACGCAAGTGTTCCACCCGGCTTCAGGATGCGTACTGCCTCCTTGAGGGCGAGTCGCGGGTCTGTCGCGTGGTGCAACACCTGGCTCATGAGCACGAGGTCGGCGTAGTCGTCGGGGAGGCCTGTCTTTGTCATGTCGGCGACTTTCGGCGTGATGTTCTTGATGCCTTTCTGCTTCAGGATTTTCGTAAGCCCGCTGATGACCTTCGGGTCGTAGTCGAGCGAGGTGACGTTCTTGCAGCGGCTTGCGAGCATGAGCGAGAGGTCGCCGCCTTCGCCGCAGCCGATATCGACCGCGTTCTCAAAAGGTATCATGAGCTTGCTGAACAGGCTGATTTGCGCCTTGAGGCTTCCGCCCGCCTGGTTCAGCTTGTGGATTTGCCCCTTGGTCTGGTCGGTGCGTTCTTCGAGCACCTGTTCGGCACGGCAACGCAGGATATCCTTGTCGGGAAGTTCGCCGTAGGCGTCGCGGATTACGGAAAGCACGCGGTTGCTGAGCAGGAGTTCTTCGCTCAGGCGGTAGTAGGCCTTGATGCCATCGCGCCTGTCCTTGAGGAGGCCGCAGGCGGAAAGCTTCGAGAGGTGGCGGCTCGCGTTGCTCTGGTGGATGTCGAGAATATCCTTGATTTCGTTGACGGTAAATTCCGCAATGTCGAGGAGCATCAGAATCTTGAGGCGCATCTCGTCGGAAATGGCGCCGAACAAATCCATCGTCGGGGTAATCGGTTCGCGTTGCATACGCTATGCAATATAATTATTTAACTTTGGATTGTGCCGGTTCGGATTTCGAAAATCATTTTTTTTGCGTTGGTGGCGCTGGCTGTGGCTGGCGTGGCCGCTCCTTCGGGTGAACCTGCGCCGATGCCTTCGGGTGTGCCTGCCCCGATGCCTGCTGATAAGGGTGGCGCCGGGACCCGCCACTACGTGCTTACGCTCGAAAAAGACCTGCCGCTCACGTTCTTTGCCGCCTTCGGGAGCATCTACGGTAATTACAGGCTTTCGCACATGGCGGTGACGGCCCGCGAGGACTTGCCGGCGCGTGAAGATCTTTTGCCCTGGGACCGCGCCGTTATGGGCCGCTACAACAAGATGGTCGATGACGTGAGCGACTGGTTTGCCGTACTCGGGGCGATGCCGCTTGCTTTGGGGGCAGCGTCGTGGTACCGGGGCGATGCCTGCGGGCGCGACCTTGCCGTATATTCCCTTATGTTTGCGCAGGCGCTTGCCTTGCAGAGTGCGCTAAACCTTACGTTTAGGTCCATGAAGTTCTGGCCTCGCCCTTACATTTATGCCGAGGATGGGGCGGGGGCGCGGGCTGCGGAAAGTGCCGAGGGCGAGGCCTACGGGAGCTTTTTTAGCGGGCATGCCTCGGCGGCGTTTACGGTAGCCGTGTTTACGGGCGAGTGGTTCTCGGAAATGTACCCGAATTCAGCCTACAGGCCGCTTGTGTGGGCGGGCACGCTCTCGCTGGCGGGCTTTGTGGGCGCGCTCCGTATCGCGGCAGGCAAGCACTACCCGAGTGACGTGGTTGTGGGGGCGCTCGCGGGTACCGGGATAAGCCTTGCTGTCATAAGGCTACACAAAAAATCGGTACGATTTGGCCCGGTCGCTCTCTCCGGGCTCTGGGCCGGGCCCGCCTCCGCCGGCGCCGCTTTCGCGTTCTAAGAACGCCCACTCCGAGCTGGGGCCCCTCCCGCGTGTTTTTTATACCTGTTTTTTTCTTGGCAAAAAAACAGTTTTTTTTCAAAAACGTTCCTTTTTTCATTTGCTTATATATATTATGGAAAAAGGTTTGTTACCCTCAGAGGTGTATTGATGTTTAGATTTGTTGGCCGTGTGGCTGTGGCCTTGCTTATTGTTGCAGAATTTTCGCTTGCGGATACCGTAATCAAGGATAACCGCGACGGCAAAATGTACAAGACTCTTGCGTCGGGCAATTTGAACTGGTTTACCGACAATCTCTCTTACAGAAAACTGGTCTCGTTTACTGATAATGGCGGAGCGCCGTATTACAAGCAGTCAACCTGGAAAGCTGCATGCCCGGTCGGGACCCACGTGCCCGATATTCAGGAATGGACCCTTTTTGCGAAGGACCGCTTTACCGGCCCCCGTAAGCTTTCGAACGTGAAGTCCTTTGCGGGCAAGACGCGCGGTTTTTACGGCAGCGAAGATGCAAAGAAAATTCAGGGTAAGGATGCCGCCTATTTTGCGGTGAGTGACCCCAATGGCGTGCGCGCGATGATGCTCGACGTGAAGCGCGGTAATGCGAAAATGGTGGAACTCCCGGCGGGCGCAATCACTACGGTGCGTTGCGTGAGCGAGAGAAACTTCTACGCCGAAAAGAACGTGGACGAGAAGAAGATGATTCTTACCGACCCGCGTGACGGCAAGAACTACAAGGTGGAACTCCGCGACAACAGGCTCTGGATGGTGACGAACCTCAAGTTCAGCCTAACGAGCGCAAGGCAGTGCCTGCTCGAAGACACCACGTTCTGCAAGAAGTTTGGGCGTTTCTACAACTACAACGACGCCAAGAAGGCATGCCCCGCGGGCTGGCACCTGCCCGATGACGGCGAGTGGCGTGACTTTCAGAAGGACCGTGAAAAGCTCAACTGGGAAACCATCGGTCGCGGCGGTTGCAAGGACTGGGACGGTTACTGCAACAGCGAACTGACCGGGCACTACTGGTCCTCGACTTCCATCATGAAAAATACCGGACGTTCCTGGGAATTCAGGCGGCAGGCCAAGAGCATTGACCGTACCGACCAGAATGTGCAGAAAGGTCTTTATGTTAGATGCGTAACGGAGCTAAACTGATGAACAAAAAAACTAGTTTGTTTAAAATGTGCGCTGCGATTGCGGTCGCGGCTTTCTTTACGGCGGGCTGTTCCGACGATTCCTCGGCGAGCTGTGCCGGGAGTTGCGTCGATAGCGGCGATACCATAGATATTCCCATTCCGGGTGGTGATACCGAGGGCGGTACCGGCGACGGTTCCGAATCGGCTGAAGCGAAATCGAGTTCAAGCGTCAAGACGCCTGCGAGCAGTGCGGGCGAAACGGCTCCCGAAAGTTCATCTGCCGGTGAGTCGCCTGCGGCATCGAGCACGGCTGATCCCGTGTCTAGTGCGGCGGAACCCGCTTCAAGCGATAGCAAACCCGCAAGTTCCGAGACCGCATCGGAAGACTGGCGCGACTACTGCCTGGAGGTGGTGAACGCGAAGCGCGCGACGGAAGACCTGCCGCCCCTGGTGCGCGCGACGGAAGAACGCGAAAAATGCGTGGTGACACAGGCTGCAGACGACATGGCTGCGAACAAGGGTCACGCGAATTTCGGTGACTGTGGCGAGTTTGCCCAGAACTCTGGCCCGAACGTTCAGACGCAGTACTACAGTACCGAGAAGAAGATTGTCGATACCTACGTGAACATGATGTGGGATGACGAGAAGAAGCTCGTGACCAGCGGGGAACGTGACCCGGACAGCAAGGACGACTACCCCTACATCGGGCACTACCTGAACATGAAGAACACGAAGTACAAGTCGCTCGCCTGCGGGATAGCCTACAGTACGGACGGCAAGAAGGCGTGGTTCAACATGAACTTTTACTAATCGTTGCTCGAGGACGAAACCGCTCGTTCTCGCGATCAATTTGAACTACAAAAAAGGCCCCGGCGATTGCCGGAGCCTTTTAAGCTTTTGGGGCTTAGGGAGTAACCGCGAGCGGTCTGTTAACCTCTCTGGTTAACCTTGTCGCCGTACTTCTTGATGAGTTCTTCCTGGATGTTGCGCGGCACCGGAGCGTACTTTGCAAATTCCATGGTGAACTCGGCCTTGCCCTGAGTCATGGAGCGGAGGTCGGTAGCGTAACCGAACATTTCGGAAAGCGGAACTTCGGCGGTGATGGTCGTCGTGCCGAGTTCTTCGCTCGTACCGGTGATGGTACCGCGACGCTGGGAGACGTTACCCACAACGTTGCCCTGGAATTCGGTCGGGGTGGCGATTTCGACCTTCATGATCGGTTCGAGAATCTGGGGGCCAGCCTTGGCGAAAGCTTCGCGGAAGGCCATACGGGCACAAATCTGGAACGCCATGTCAGAGGAGTCCACCGGGTGGAACGCACCGTCCTGAACTTCCATTTCGATACCCACGACCGGGAAGCCGATGAGGGAACCGGCCTGCATGCAGCTCTGGAAGCCCTTGTCGCAAGACGGGATGTATTCCTTAGGAATACGGCCGCCGACGACGGAGTTCACGAAGTTGTAGACCTTTTCCTGGTCGCCTTCGACAGGCATCGGGCGCATCACGCCGGACATCTTAGCGAACTGACCCGAACCACCGGTCTGCTTCTTGTGGGTGTATTCGAACTTGGCTTCGCGGGTAATGGTTTCGCGGTAGGCCACCTGCGGAGCACCGGTCTGCACGTCCACCTTGTATTCGCGGCGCATACGTTCGATGTACACGTCGAGGTGAAGTTCGCCCATGCCCTTGATGATGGTTTCGCCGGATTCCTTGTTGACTTCGACCTGGAAGGTCGGGTCTTCCTTCGTGAAGCGGTTGAGGGCCTTGGACATGTTGTCCAGGTCGTCACGGTTCTTGGCTTCGATCACGAGCTCAATCACGGGGTTCGGCACGTGCATGGAAGTCATGTTGTAGTGGTTCTTGCCGTCGGTGAAGGTCGTACCGGAAGCGCAGTCGATACCGAACAGTGCAACGATGTCGCCGGCGCCGGCTTCGGTGATGTCCACCATTTCGTCGGCGTGCATACGCACGAGACGGCCCACGGACACCTTCTTGCCGGTGGCCATGTTGGTGATCATGTCGCCCTTCTTGAGGGTGCCCTGGTACACGCGGACGTAGGTGAGCTGGCCGTAGCGGTCGTTCACGAGCTTGAACGCGTAGCAGACGAGCGGTGCGTTGTCGTCGCTCTTGAGAACGACTTCGGCTTCGTTGTTGTCGAGGTCGAGGGCCTTGTTTTCAACGTCGGTCGGGCACGGGAGGTAGTCGATAACACCGTCGAGGAGCTTCTGCACGCCAATGTTCTTGTGGGCAGAACCCATGAACACCGGGGTGATGTCGAGGCGGATGGTGGCTTCGCGGATGGTCTTCTTGATGAGGGCCTTGTCGATCTGGTCCACACCGTACTGGCCTTCCATGGCCTTTTCCATGATTTCGTCGCTGTAGTCAGCGCAGCAGTCGATGAGCTTTTCGCGGTATTCGTTAGCCTGGTCGACGAGTTCGGCCGGGATTTCCTTTTCGATCATGTCGTCGCCGTTGGCGCCTTCGAAGTAGTAGGCCTTCATTTCGACGAGGTCGACCACGCCCTTCAGTTGGTCTTCGAGACCGATAGGAATCTGCATCACGCAGGGCTTGTGGTTGAGCTTTTCCTTGAGCATCACGGCCACGCGGAGCGGGTTTGCACCGGAGCGGTCGCACTTGTTGACGAACACGACGCGCGGCACATGGTAGCGCTTCATCTGGCGGTCAACGGTAATAGACTGGGACTGGACGCCTTCCACACCGGTCAGAACGAGGATAGCACCGTCCAACACACGGAGAGAACGTTCCACTTCGATAGTGAAGTCCACGTGCCCCGGGGTATCGATGATGTTGATGGAGTCCTGTTCACCGCTCTTGGTGTGGGTCCAGTTTGCGAACGTAGCGGCAGACTGAATCGTGATGCCGCGTTCGCGTTCAAGTTCCATGGAGTCCATCGTGGCACCGACGCCGTCTTTACCACGAACTTCGTGGATAGCGTGGATACGCTTTGTGAAGTAGAGGATACGTTCGGTAAGGGTAGTCTTACCGGAGTCGATGTGGGCAGAAATACCGATATTTCTGTGCTTTTCTATGTTTTTCATATTTTATTCCACTAATGGAGTTGATGTTTTAAAGTTTGCGCCCAAAGATAGAAAAAAATGCCCCCGTTCTCAAGGGTGCGGGGGCTGCTAGAGGCTTTACAGGGGCTATTTACTGCTTTTGGGGGCGTTTGCTGTGCTTGAAAACTTCATTTATGCTTGCAAAGGTGCAAAATGCAATCGCAAGCCAGTCCATGTAATTTCTGTGAGTCATCCAGGGACCATAATTCATAAGGTAGCGCTGGGCTGCCCGGGTGGTGAATTTTGCAGATTCGAGGTTTTCGGCGAGGCCGCTTACGTTTATAGTAATATAGGTATGGGCAAGGACCAACTGCAAAATCACGATATAGACGGCTGGCTTCACCGTGAGGTTCGCGTCGTCGAGCGCCTTCCCGAGGGCCGGGAGGAGCAGCGGGACGAACGTGGCGATATGCCTTGCCTCGCTATCGAGGGCGAAAAACACGAAAGCGAGCAGCACGAGCGCATGCCCGGGTGATTTTTCGGCGAAATTCCGGGTAAAGCCTTTCGCGAGGGCGAGAATGACCGGAATGAGCGCCCCCCAGTACACGACATGGCCCGCGAGGCTTATGAGCGGGTACTTTAGCGGGCGGACAATTATCTGGAGCAGGAACAACTTGCCGTCGAAGAAGAACTCGTCGTTCGTGAACATGCGGAGCAGCAGGGATACCGCGATGATACTGATTGCCACGCCGGCGAAAGCCTTCGGGCTGAACGCCTTCATGTAGGAACGCGCCGGATAGGGTAGGGTCGGAATCTTGAGGCAAACTGCAAAGAGGGTTGAAATCAGGGTGAACAGGACCAGGCTTATGGCGATGTTCCGCGGGCTAGGCGCGGTGAGCAGGAGCCCCTCCAGGTTTGCCTGCTTGTGGAATGCATAGAACAGCAGCACCAGTGCTCCGGCAACAAGCCCGTAGGCAATCGGGAGAATCTGGAAAGCCTTGGGGAACGGAGTATCGAGGAGCCTCGGGAGGAACGCCTTGCTTGCAGGCGGGGTTGTGGCAGATGCGCCCAGCCGGTGCGGGAACAGCAGGAGGAGCGCCATCACGTAGGTAATGGTGGGCCAGGTGACAAGCCCGAGAAGCGAAACGGCGAAGGCGCCCCGCTTGTTCCCCTTTATAAACAGGTAGTAGCTGGCAAACGCGATGGTGATGGCGTAGGGGTCAGTCTGGAAGGGCTCGTAGCCGTAGCCTTTGAGGGTCGCAAAGTTCAGAAAGAAAAGCGCGAACAGGATGACCGTAGTGATAGGCTTCCATTTTAGGAACTGCGCGAACTTGAAGAACAGGAACAGCTGGAACGCGAGATTCACGAAGAGCAGCACGTACATTCCGACAATCATGTGCGCATTGTTGAGCGGAATGCCTGCCAGATTGTAGACAACGTTCATCAGGCAGAAGGGGAAAATGCGCTGGATGCGGAAACTGTCGTAGCCCGCAGTGAAGAACGTGCCCGTGAAGTCCCGGAAGACCTCGCGGTAGAATTCCCCGTCGAACCCCGCGCCGTCGTTAACCGGGATGGTCTCCCCGAATACGGAAATCGCAACGAGGACCAGAAGGGCTATCGTCAGGAGGGCGAGGGTCGCCTTTGCTGCGAGGTTCTTTTTCGCGGATTCTTTCACGACTATTAGGAGTCTGCGCCCTGTTCTTTGGAGCCTTGTTCTGCGGCGCTATCGGCGTCAACGACTTCGGCATCGGCGATGTCCTTGCCGTCCTGGTCGGCGAGCGCCTTGAAATAGGCGATGGCGGTCTTGCCGACTTCCTTCGTGTCTAAGTACGCGTACGCACCGTTCCCGATGGCGCCTATCGCGGGGATTGCCCGCAGGAGCGACTTGCTTACGAACTTGGAAGAAATCTTGATGCCGATTTTTTCGACAATCTTCTTGAGGGCGGTGGTGGAAAGCTTCTGTACCACGATGCGGCTCCCGGTACGGACAGCGACATCGCGCAGGAGCTGTGCCGCACTGTGTCGGAACAGGCACCAGACCATCGCCTCTCGGGTCAGGAGGGCAATTTTCCCGTAGCTTGCGGCGATATCTGCAACGAGCTGCGCCTGTATGCGCCAGATGGCGGCAATGTCGGGAATGGCTGTGAGGATGCCCGTGAAGCCTGCCGGGATAGAGAGCGTCGCGCTGACGGTCGCCGCCTTGAACGCCGCCTGCTGGGTGAGCATGTTCGCGCGGTTCTCGGGGTCGATTGCCGAAACGTGCAGGGAGTCCGGAATGTTTGTAATCAGGTCAAAAATGATATTGATGGCCTTTTCCTTCAGTTTATCCATGGTCTCGTTCTTGCTTTCGGACATACGGTACTCCTGTTTCTTGGAATTTTAACAAATCTTTTGGATTATGGCAAAAAATGCCGCATAAAATGCGGCAAAGAACAGTTCGTAAAGGCGAAAACGCACTCTAGAACAGTATTTTCGCGAACCTGCCGGTGATGCCTGCAAGTTTTTCGCCGCTGTAGTCGGCGATGGGGAAGCGGAGCACCTTGTTGCCCAGGGCGTACTTGATCATCTCGTTTATCCAGGCGCGTTCGCAGGTGATTTTCTCGAACACGAGCTCGGTGCCCTTTTCGCCCTCGTCAAATCCGTAGTAGCCTCTGAACAACGTTGTCTGCGATTCTCCGCGGAGGGTAATCCTTACTGTAGCGATACGCGATTCTGCGTCGATGGAGACTTCGTCGACTTCACCGAAACGCTGGACCGTCTCGTTCTTGCGGATGAACGATTCAACGGCCCTGTCGCGTATGTTACTGAGGATGGACATGTTTATGACTGGTTGTTGGTCATTGGTCAATGGTCATTTTTTTTTGAAAGGCGGCAACGCCGCGATTATTCAACTAATGACTAACTGCTAACAACTAATGACCGGAATGTATTACCTGGGCAAGGTAAGAATCTCGATGCCTTCTTTTGTTCTGACGATGGTATGTTCCCACTGGGCGCTGAGGCTGCCGTCGCGGGTGACTGCCGTCCAGCCATCCTTGAGGGTCTTGGTGCCCGGACGGCCCACGTTGATCATGGGTTCCACCGTGAACACGTTGCCCACCTCGATGTAGGGCGTGCGCTCGGAATTGCGGAAATGGAGAACGGTCGGTTCCTCGTGGAAACCGCGCCCGATACCGTGCCCGCAGTAGTCTTCCACCACGCTGAAGTCGTGCTCGTCGGCGATGTCCTGGATGGCGCAACCGATGTCGGAGAATCGCGCACCCGGTTCGCCTGCCGCGCGGATGCCTTCTTCCATGCAGAACTTTGCCGTATCGACGAGTTCCTGCGCGAGGCTAGAAACCTTGCCGACGCAGAACATGGCGGATGTATCGCCGTGGTAGCCCGAAAGGATGGTCGTGATGTCAATGTTCACGATGTCGCCGTCCTTGAGGATGGTCTGCGCGTTCGGGATGCCGTGGCAAACGACCTCGTTGATGCTGATGCAGGCGTAGCGCGGGTAGCCGTGGTAGCCCATGCAGGCCGAAATACCCTTGTGTTGGCGGGTGTAGTCGCCGATGAACTCGTCGATTTCGAGTGTCGAAACGCCCGGCTTGCACATTTCGCCCGCGCGGATAAGCGTTTCGGCGGCAAGTGCGCCGGCATCGCGGATGAGTTCGATTTCCTTTGCGGATTTAACCTTGATTTTTGCCATTTTATGCCTTCTTCCATGCAAATCGGTCGACGAGGTATGCGAGCAGCATCTGGTCTTCCACGGGGCCGTTCGCGAGTTCCTTCACGAGCGGGAGCATGCGGCTGATGCGTTCGGTAGCCTTCTGGCCTCCGAAGTGGTTCTTTTCCTGTTCGAGACTCACGCGGGTGCGGTCGCTCACCTTCTTCGCGATTTCCTCGTTCGTGAGCGGTTCCATCTTGATGAAGTTGATGCCGAAGTCCGCCGCGGTCTGCTTGATTTCGATTTCTTCGACCGGAGTGATGAGCGAAATGCAGAGCCCGCTACGGCCGGCACGGGCGGTGCGCCCGCTGCGGTGCACGTACACCTCGTGGTCGGCCGGGTGGTCGTACACAATCACGTGGGTCACGTGGTCCACATCGATACCGCGGGCGGCAACGTCGGTGCAGATGAGAATGCGGAGCTTCTTGTCGCGGAAGGCGTTCAGCGTCTTTTCGCGCATGGCCTGCGCCACGTCGCCACTGAGGGCGCCCACCTTGAATCCGTAGCCCGAAAGCACCTGTTCCAGGTAGCTCACGTCGCTCTTCTTGTTGCAGAAAATCATGCAACTGTCGGGGTTGTAGTATTCCAGCACCTTGATGGTCATGGAATCCTTGTCCATCACGTCGCAGGGGTACCAGCGGTGCTCCAGGTTGTTCGCAATCACCTTGTCGTAGCTGAGCGAAAGGAATTCGGCGCTCGGGCGCTGGAACTCGCGGGCGAGGCTCTTCACCGTCTGCGGGATGGTGGCACTGAACATGGTGCAAGAAATCATCTTGGGCAGGTACTTGCGGATTTTCTGCATGTCGGGGTAGAAACCCATCGAGAGCATTTCGTCGGCTTCGTCGAGCACGAGGTCGCGGATGTCGAGGAAGTCGACGTTCCCGCGCTGCACGTGGTCCATGAGGCGGCCCGGGGTGGCGACGATGATATGCACACCGTTCTTGAGGGCCCTGAGCTGCGGTTCGTAACTCACGCCGCCGAAGATGGCGACCGAGCGGATACCCGTACCCTTCGCGAGTTTCTCGATTTCGTCCTGCACCTGGATGCAGAGCTCGCGCGTCGGCACGAGAATCAGGGCCTGCGGGAATATGTGGTCACGAACGATGACCTGCAAAAGCGGGAGCACGTAGGCGCCTGTTTTGCCCGAGCCCGTCTTGGACTGCACCAGCATATCGCGGGCGGCGAGCATGTAGGGGATTGTCTTTCTCTGGACCGGCATGAGCTGCGTCCAGCCGTGTTCCGCGAGAACCTTCTTCTGTTCTTCGGGGAGCATGTCAAATGTGTAGTCGGGGAGCTTGTGTTCCGGTTCGATGATATTGACCGGGGTAAGGAACGGATTGACTTCTTCTTTCTTTTCTTCTGCTATAATATCGCTCATAGTGGGCACAAATTTAGTAAATGGCGAGCGCCGCGATAAAACAATTTATTGTTTTATCATGGCCGAGCCTAGCTAAATGCACTCCAAAGGAGTGCAAATTTAGCAATTTTTTACCGCATACGCTAAGGCGTGTGCGCGAGGCGAACTATGTTCGCCGAAGTTTGTGTCGCTATAAGCTCCAGTGGTACTCTAGCCCGAGGCTTATGAACCAATCTATGGTAGAGCCGCCGATAACTGTGGGGGCTGCGGCCGCATCGGGGGTCGGGTCTACGTACATGTCGCGTCCGCGGCTTGCTATACCCGTGCGGATACCTACGCCATAGTGGCCAAAGAATACGAATTGTGCTCCGCCACCGATAAGCCCGCCCTTGTAGGCCTCTTCAAACTTGATGCGGACATTGTATGCCTTCGAGGGCTTGTCGACATCATCCTTGAGGGCGATGTCTTCCACAAAGAAACTGTATTGGAACCCGAGGAAGGCGAACAGGTCGATGTCGAGCCATTTCTTGATGTTGTAGGACCTCGCGAACATCGCATTGAGCCCGATTTCGTGCTGGTAGAAATCCCAGTGGTCGAGTTCCTCGTAGACGGTGTCGCGGCTATCGGTCTTGACGCTGTGCTTTGCGAAGCGGTAGATGAGTTCAAGCCCGATGAACCCGTACCAGATGCCACCCACGTATGCCGAAAGCAGCGGGTCATCATCTTCGATAAAGTTCCAGAGGCTTACCGAGTCCTTGGTAATGCGGTAGTTGCGCACCCGGCTCTTGGTGTGGCTTTCGGTCCAGTCGTCGGGAGTGAGCGGGATGTGTGCCTGCGAGTAGCCAATGGAAATGCCCGCCCATGCGCGGAAATTGGGGACTTCCTTGTACAGGTCGTCGGGCTCCTCGAGCATCTTCTGGCGTTCTTCCTTCGATAGCCTGCGTTTTGTCTTGCCGCCAAAGAAGGTGGATGCAATCTCGTCGCCGAGCGCAATCTTGTCGTTCGTTTTGTTGACGCTCCCTGCAACCTTCGGGTTTGTCGAGGTCTCGTCAAAAATTGCAACGCTAATCGTGTTCCCGTTGTCGGCAAGGTACAGCACGATGTTGTCTTCGATGGATTGCACTTTTGCCATGAGGGCGGGGTGCCGGATATGCAGGTATTCCTCGTTCAGCTTGGGGTCGATATTCTTCTTGAGCCAGACCGCATAGTGCATGGCGATGGAATCGCGTTCCCATTCACCGAACAGGCGGCACTTGGGTTCCCCGATGCTCGGGTTGTTGCGCTTGAGCGAAAGGCAGAGTTCTTTCGGGTCAACGGGGCTCTCGCTTTCCGGAGTCCATATCAGGATGTCGGGATTCTGCCACAGGGTCGGGCGCTTGTTGAAATAGATGTTGCCCGCAAAGCTCGTGGCTGCAATCGCGAAAATGCACGCTATGACGAGAGAGAATTTCTTCATTTCTGGACTCCCTCATACAAATTAATGCGAATTTTCTTTGCGGCTTCGGCAGCCGCTGCGCGCAGGTCTTCCATCGTGAGTTTTACGATGGGGCGCTGGATTTCGTCCACGGCGCTGAACAGCGGGCGCTGATTCTCGTTATCCCAGAGCGTGTACGAAAGTATGACGCTCAGGTTCTTCGACGTCTTCTTCTCGGCGCTTTCCTGCCGGATGAGGTCGTAGTCGTAGAAGACTTCGCGGTTGATGTCGGTCCCGATGATGAATTCGTGTACAATCAGGATGTACGGCGGAATGTTGCCCTGCGCATCCTTGACGCTCACGCCCTGTTCCGGAAAATGCCCCTTGATGAATATCTTGTCGTCGAGTTTCTGGCTTTCTTCGGGGAACTTCAAGACGGCTGTGTCGGGAATCTCCTGGAGTGCGGGGTAGGCGCGTTTCATCTCGTCGAGGAAAGCCTGCCTGGAGAACGACGTCAACTGCACCTGCGCGCTTTCGGGAGCGACTTCCAGTTTTTTCGCAAACCACTTCGAACGCGTGAGGATAAACGCGCTGCTCGTTCCGGTAATGGAAAGCGTGCTGTACGGCACCTGCCGGTAGAGCGGGTGGGCCTTGCTCCAATGGTAAGATGGCCCGCACCCGGTAAGGATGCAGGCTACCATACAAACTAAAGCAATACCCCTAAACAACTCTCACCTATTGCCTGTGGGGCTACTTCGCGCCCCATTTTTCGCGGTAGGCGTGCACGCGTTCGAGAATGCCCTCGGGTGCGTTAATCGCCTTGCGGTTCTCTTCTTTTTCGAGGAATGCGATGATGTCGTTTATGCCGATGATGGAGTGTGCCTCGATGCCGTATTCGTCTTGCACGGTCTGGAGTGCGGACTTGCCGTTCTCGAGTTTTTCCTTGCGGTCGACAGAAATGAGGAGGCCGATGACGTTCGCGTTTTCAATCTGGGAAAGCGCCTGCATCGTCTCGTTCACGCTGGTGCCCGCGGTAATCACGTCCTCGATAATCACGACGTTCGTCTTTTCGGCGTACTTGTAGCCGACGAGCGAACCGCCTTCACCGTGGTCCTTGACTTCCTTGCGGTTGTAGGTGAACGTGAGATTCTGGCCATACACGTCACTGAGCTTCATGGCGGTGGCGGCACAGAGCGGGATGCCCTTGTAGGCCGGGCCGTAGAGGTTCTGGGCCTTGCCGTTGAAGTGGAGCATGTAGGTGCTCGCGTAGTATTCGGCGAGTTTTGAGAGTGTGGCCCCAGTGCGGAACTCTCCGGTATTGATGAAATACGGGGTCTCGCGACCGCTCTTGGTCACGAAGTTGCCGAACTTGAGGGCGCCGGCTTCAACGAGAAAATGTACGAATTGATCTTTAATGTTCATGAAACTAATTCCTAATTCCGAATTCCTAATTCCGAATTCCGAATTCTCAATTCTCAATTACCCCGCTGCCCCGGTCAGGAGCGCGAAGATGCTGGAGAACACGTTCAGGTTTTCGGTCAGGACTTCAATTGCGATAAGGGCGGCGAGAACCACCACGCAGAGTCCGATGTAGAAATAGAACGACTTCTTGAAACCCTTGATCTTGAGCTTGAAGATGAGCCAGATGACAAAGCTCAGGATGGCGCTGAAAATCCATGCGGCTGCGCCGTTCAGAGAAACGAGCCTGCTCACGCCGAAGGTGAGGGCGATGCCCGGCATAAAGAAGAAGCAGATGCACAGCACGCAGAGCAGCGCGAAGCCAACGTAGTGGGCAAAGCCGCGTTCACGCTGCACGATAACCTGGGTCTGGGTGACGGAGGGGGCTTCGGTGCCTGTCGAATCGGCCGGAGCTGCGGCTTCTTCGACAGGTGCGGCCTGTTCAACCGGAGCGGATTCCTGGACGGGAACGCTTTCGGCGGCTGCGTTTTCAACGTTTTCGTTATTGAGTTCTTCGGACATGGTTGTCTCCTAGGTTTAAAACTTAAAGAATGAACGTGCGGCCGGCATACACGAATACGCGGTGCTCGAGCCAGAGCTTGAGGGCTGCAGAAAGCGTGCGTTTTTCAATATCCTTGCCGAGTTCCACCAGTTCATCGATGCTGGCCGTTTCGGGCACGCGCTGGATATCCTGGCAAATGATGGGGCCCTGGTCCAGGTCTTCGGTCGCGAAGTGGGCCGTTGCACCGATAATCTTCACGCCCTTGTGCCATGCCTGGTGGTAGGGCTTTGCTCCCTTGAATGCGGGTAGGAACCCGTGGTGGATATTGATGATGCGGTACTTGAATTCCTCGGTGAAGGCTTCGCTCAGAATCTGCATGTAGCGGGCGAGCACGACCGTGTCGGTCTTGGTTTCTGCGATGATTTCGCGGAAGCGGTTCTCGGGAATGCTCTTGTCCGGGTTGCTCGGCACGTAGTAGAACGGCACGCCGAACGTGCCCCCGACGGGGCCGAGGTCGGGGTGGTTACCGACGATGCAACTGAATTCGCAGGGGAGGTCGCCGTCGCGGTGCTTTAAAAGCAGGTCGTACAGGCAGTGGTCCGTCTTGGACACGAAAATGGCCACGCGCTCCGTCTTGGAGGTGTCGAAGAGTTTCCAGTTGAGTTCCAGGCGCGGGGCGAGCGTTTCCAGGTGCTTGTACACTTCCTGGATGTCCGCGGAATCCATGTCGAATACGGCGCGCAGGAAAAACGTCTCGATATCTTTTGCGGTATGTTGCTGGAGGTCGATAATGTTTGCACCCGCCTTCGCGAGGACTTGCGTGGTGCCGGCGATAAGCCCCTTTTGGTCGGGGCAGTGAATTTGCAGTATATAACGGGTTGTAGCCATGCCTAAAATGTAGATAATTGTGCCTGAATCGCCTGTGCATTTGTCTAAAAAATGCTAACATTGTTTGCAATATCAACCATTTAAAAGCAGGCAGAGAATGTTCTGTTCCAAAACAAAGTTTTTTGTATGTTTCGCCGTCCTTGCAGGAATAGCGTTTGCGGCTCCTCCCAAGACATGGGATGCAATCTACAAGGCGGAAGGCGAGGGTGACTACACCGCGGTAAAGATTGTGGGCAATATCCGCATGGGCAAGTACACCAACTACAAGGAAATTCAGCCCGTGTCGTTCAAGGTCGAAGACGGCATGTTCTCGTTCTCGGCTTCGGGCAACATGGTGGTGCCCGCAAACAAGATTGAGAAGGAAAACTTCTACCAGCAGTGCGACAAGTCGAAGGAAGCCTGGGTCTCTTACTTCAACAAGCCGATGACATTCGGCAAGGAAGAACAGATTGTGCATATCGCGGGCGTTGACCTTGCCTGCGGTGACGATGCATATGCACTGAGCGACTTACGTATAAAGTTCACGAACCCGAAGGCTCAGGAATACTGGGCCGCGAACATGGAAAAGTACGAGAAGTACAAGCGCGAACAGGTGGCGGAACTCCGCCGTGCCGAACAGCAGCACCACGCCGATATCCGCAGCATGTCGGGCTCGTTTACCGACCCGCGCGACGGCCAGACCTACCGCACCATCAAGGTGGAAGGCCGTGAATGGTTCGCGCAGAACGTGAACTACGAAGTGCCGGGCCATTCCTGGTGCTACGAGGACAAGGAAAACTACTGCACCCGCAGCGGAAAGCTTTACGACCTGGAAGGCGCCCGCAAGGCATGCCCCGAAGGCTGGCACCTGCCGCGAGACCGCGAATGGATGGATATGCTCGTTGGGCTTACCAAGTGCTACGAGGGCGTGGACAAGTGCGGAAAGTTTGCGGAAAAAATGAAGGCGACTACCGGCTGGCACGGTGGTGGCGGTACGGATGAATACGGTTTCTCCGTATATTCTTCGGGTTACCGCAAGGTGATTGGCAAGTCTATCGTGCGCTATGAAGAGATGGGCGAGTATGCCGGTTTCTGGAGCGCGCAGAACGGCCGCAACGAAACAATCTGGCTCTGGTCCATGGGCCGCATGAGCGACCAGATGGTGCGCCAGCTCGTGCCGAACAATTCAAAGAACAACGCCTACTCCGTCCGCTGCATCAACGGAAATTGACACTTTAGTGTCATCCTGAGCGAAGCGCAAGCGGAGTCGATATACGAAACTAGGAAACTTGTTTCCTTAGTTGAGTTAGGTTCGAAGGAGCAGGATCTAAAAAAGAGAGCCTAAAAAGGCTCTCTTCTTGTATGTATCAAAATGCGTCGCGCCGTAGGGCGGGGCGTATATTACATCTGGCGGATCGGGAAGAGTCCGAGCAGGTCGAGTACGTTCTCGAGCACAATCTGCGTGGCCTGAACCAGGAACAAACGGGACTTTTCTTCGGCACTCCCGAGCACGCGGTCTTCGTGGATGAACTTGTGCGCGGCTTCTGCGATTTCCAAGGCGTACTGAGCGAGAACGCTCGGTTCGTCACCGGCGACTGCATCAAGAATCTTCTTGCCCTTCTTCGACAGAATATTGATGAGGCTGTAGGCCGCATCGTCACTGAGTTCGGCGAAGTTCACATCCTTGATTGCGGCGGCAAGGTCCGCGCGTTCAATGCCGGCCTTGCGCATAATGCTGCAGAGGCGTACGTGGGCATTCTGCACATACGGACCCGTATCGCCTTCGAAGCTCATCACGGCATCCCAGTCAAAGCGCACATCCTTCAAGCGGCTGTTCTTGAGGTCGTTGAAGGTGAGGGCGCTTATGCCGATTTGGCGCGCGATGAGTTCCTTGTTTTCGAGGTTCGGATTCTTCTCGTCGATGAATTCAAGAATCTTCTTCTGGGCGGCTTCAATCACATCGCGCAACAGGCTTGCGGTACCCGTGCGGGTCTTGCCCTTTTCCCACTTGCCGTCCACCAGCTGCAGAATCACGCCGAACGGAATGTGGTACATGTCCTTGTACCATTCACGGCCCATCTTCTTCAGCACATGGAATACCTGCTTGAAGTGGAGCGCCTGTCCGAGGTCCACCACGTAAAGGCACTTGTCGAAGTTGTATTCCTTCTTGCGGTAACAAGCGGCGGCAAGGTCGCGGGTCGCGTACAGCGTAGAACCGTCGCTCTTGCGAATCAGGCAGGGGTTCAGGTCGAATTCGTCCAGCATCACCACGTCCAAATCCTGGCTCTTCACCATCAGGTTCTTTTCGCGGAGTTCGTCGAGAATGGCCGGAATCTTGTCTTCGAAGAAGGATTCGCCGGTGTAGTGGTCAAAGCTCACGCCCATCATGTCGTAGATGCGCATGAGTTCCTTGAGCGTTGCGGCGCGGAAGGCGGTCCAGAGCTTGCGGTAGAATTCGTCGCCCTGTTCCAGCTTGGTAAATGCGGCACGCGCTTCGTCTTCGAGGCCCGGCTCTTCCTTGCTGGCCTTGGAGAAGGCTGCATAAAGGACGTTCAGTTCCTTCACGGTAAGGCTATCGAGCGTGGCGTCATCCGTCGGGCGGTTTTCACGCAGGTACATTACGATGAGCTTGCCGAAAGCGGTACCCCAGTCGCCGAGATGGTTGATGCGTTCCACCTTGTAGCCTGCTGCCTTGTAGATGCGGGAAAGCGAGTTCCCGATCATCGTGGAGCGCAGGTGGTGGAAGGCGAGTTCCTTGCCGATGTTCGGGGAACTGAAGTCGATGCACACGACCTTCCCGTTCGGGGCGGCGTGCCCGTATTCCAAGCCCTTCGCGGCAATTTCTTCGAGAGTCGACTTCGCGAGGAATCCGCGGTCGATGAAGAAGTTCAGGTAGCCGTTCACGGCTTCCACCTTCGAAAGGCCTGCGGGGAGTTTCACCTGTGCGGCCAAATCTTCCGCAATCATTTTCGGGGCCTTGCGCATCACCTTCGCGAGCGAGAAACACGGAATGGTAAAGTTGCCGTGGCTGGTGTCAGGCGGCACGGAGATAAGCTTGAGTGCGGCTTCCTTCTCGAAGGAACCGGTGGCGGCGAGCGCCTCTGCGATTTCTTGCTCAAACGAGTTCATCTTCACTGCTCTTCTTCTTAGTGGTCTTCTTCACAAAGTCGTTTTCGTCGAGGGTTTCAATCTTGCCGTCGGCGTACAGGCGGTCAAGCGAAATCTCGCTCCTCTTTTCTTCTTCGAACAGGTGGACCATCAGGTCGAGGCCCGCGTCGAACACTGCCCAGCGCACGCCTTCCTTGTATTCCACGCCTACAGACGGGAGCTTGTTCGCCTTGAATTCCTTGCGCAGTTCGTTCAGAATCGCCTGCATCTGGGCTTCGCTCTCGCAGGTCGCCACAAGGAAGTAGTCGGTCACGTCCTTGACTCCGCGGAGGTCCATCAGTTGCACGTTCTGGGCGCGAAGTTCAAACAAAATGCTTGCGCCGACTTGTACGGACTGGGGAAGTTCTTGCTTCTTAGTTGTCATCTGTTTCTTCCTGTTCAGGTTTTATTATTTGTTCAAAATCCTTGCCGATGTAAACGGCCACGTCGACTACCGCCCTCTTGCTCACGACGGTAAGCACGTTCTTTGTCTTGAGGGTCTGTGCCAGCGCCTGTGCGCCTTCCCATTCTGGGTTGCGGAGCACGATGATGGTCTCGTCGTTATTCTGCAGGCGGTCGTTGCCGAAACTTACCACGTCGAAGCCGTTCTCGCGCAAGAAGGTGCGCATCTTTACGGCGGCACCCGGTATCCCGCAACTGTTCAGGACTTCGACATCGCCCTTGTAGGTGCGTTTTTCCTTCACGACGACCTTCTTTTCTTCGCAGCCCGAAAGCAGCAAAACGCTTATTGCCAGCGCGGCAAAAACGAGCGGGCGCAGTCCCTTTCTAAAGATGTCGTGACGTGGTAAATGCACGCGTCAAAGATAGAAATTTTCAATAGGGCGAACCTTCTACCTGCAATAATAACCCGTTCTCCACGGGCATCCGTAGTAGTAACGGAGCGGGCCGTACGCCTTCCGGGCGTCGTTCTCGTTCACGAGCATCAGCTGGATGTAGGAATTCTCCGTGGGCTTGTATTCCAGCGCTATTGCGGGGAGCACGAATTCCACCTTGCCCTGGCGCACGTCTTCTTTTGCGATGGGCGCTCCGGAACTGAAATTCGCGTACAGTGGCATCCATAACCCGAGATCGGCATACAGGTGAAGGTCGGGTGTGAATTCGTAGGCGAGGTGGGCGAGGTAGCTCTGCTGGGCAAAACTGCCGAATGGCCCGCTGGTAAAGCTTGCAGAATAGGTGAACCCTACGCTCAGGGCCTGGTCTATCGAGGATTTGCGCAGCAGGCGTTCTCGCGGGAAGTACGAGCGGTTCCAGGGAATGCCGTCGTCGGGAATCAGGTAAACGGTGTCGATAATCGAATCGCCGGCGGTGCCTGCTAATTTCGCAGTAGTGTCGCGCTCGGCTACGGCGGAATCAGCCTTTGCAGGAGTCTCTGCAAAAGATAAAACTGCTAGTGCAAATATGAGTGCGAATATCAACCGCATACAATGAATATAGCATTTAGGACGGTCACTAGTCATTGGTCAATGGTCGTTAGAAAAGGCTTTTTGAAATAAAACAATCGGGTGGCGAAGCCACGATTATAAAACTAATGACTAAAAACTAATGACTAGACGATTTCGTTCTTGACGTTCACGTGGATAACAGTGGGCTTCCACGTCTTGGCTTCGTCTTCGCTCATGGTCGCGTAGGCAACGATAATCACGAGGTCGCCGGGCTGCACGAGGCGAGCTGCGGCACCGTTCAGGCAGATGACGCCCGAGCCCGCGGGGCCTTCGATAACGTATGTGTCGAGGCGGTTCCCGTTGTTCACGTCGAGCACGCCCACCTTCTCGAAGGGGAGGATGTGCGCGGCATCCATCAGGTCGCGGGCGATAGTGATGGAACCCTCGTAATTGAGGTTCGCATCGGTAACCGTGGCTCTGTGAATCTTGCTTTTGAGTAATTCCAGCTGCATGGTGCGCTTAGAACTTGACCTGGAATGCTCCGAGCACGCCCTTTTCGGGGGTCGGGATGATTCCGAAACTGAAGCGGTTTGCGTCGGGGTTGCTATCCCACTGCGTGCCGAAGAATGCGTCGGCGAACGACCAGATGTGCGCTGCTGCGACACCGAGGAGGCCGTACCACCAGGCGGAGCTGCCATCAACAAAGAGATAGGCGGTAACACCGACACTCGTTACCCACAGGGCGTCCATCCAGATAGCCTTCGTGGCCTGGCTGGATTTCCACTGGTAGTAGCTGGGGAGGAGCAGAGATACGTATGCAAGGCTCTGGTTGCCAGAACGGTGGCGGTAGGAACGGTCGATATCGGCATCTTCCATGCCTTGAGAGCGCTGGGAGAGCCAGTCTTCTTCACTTACGCCGAGCTTGTTCCAGGGCTTCTGGAGGTATTCGGATATGCGGACGCCGAGTTCAACGAGACGGGTAAGCTTGTCGCGGGTGATGCCCTCTTCCTTGGCCTGCTGGAATTCCCATTGGGTCAGTCCGAGGTCTTCGTAACGGAAACCTTCCCACTGGTCACCGGAGGCCTTGGCCTCGCCAGCGGGTTCGTCGCTTGCAGATTCATCGTCCCCGTATGAGTAGGACTGCTCGGTAGAATCGTCATTTGACGGTTCATCGTCGAACTGTGCGAAAGCCATCGCACCGACAAAGAACACTGCTAGAACAATCTTGCTCCAAATAGACATGTTTTACCTACTTCTATCCGTAATGCCGGGGGAGGGAATCGAACCCTCACACTCTCGCGAGTACCGGATTTTGAGTCCGGCGCGTCTACCAATTTCACCACCCCGGCTTAGGGGTAACACAAATATAGCACAGTTTTTGCCTTTTTTGTAGGGAAAAAGGCGATATTTGCTCAAAATAAGCGAATTTTCAGGCGAAAACGTGCCGATGCGCTGCATTATTTTTTCAAAATGGGCCTGAATTCAACATTGAGCGGCGTGAGTTTGCTCGCTCCGAAGTCAACGGCCTTTTCCTTGGTCTCGAACTTGCCGGTCTGCACCAGGTAGAGCGTCTTGGTTTCGCCTACGCGTTCTTCGATGGTTCCTTTGATGCCCTGTTTTTTGAGGTTGTTGACCAGGAGCTCCGCGTTGCTCTTCACGCCGAACGCACCGAGTTGCAGGATCCAGTATTCTTTTTCCGGGGCGGGTGCGGGAACGGGCTTTTCAGGTTGGACCGCCGGTGCCGGTGTTGCCTTTGCGGCAGTGTCGGCGGGGGCAGTTTTCGCGGGTTCTGCCGCGGGTGCCGTGGTTGCGTCGTTGGCCGGTTGTGCTGCTGCCTTTGGTTCAGTTGCGGGTTGCTCGGTTACAGACTGAACTGCGGCAGGTTGTTCGGTTGCTGAGCCGGTCGAAGGGGTCGGATCCGGCGTGGGTGTCGAAGCATCCACGCCGGGCTCGCTCAGGCGCTTGCAGGTTTCGTCGAGGGTCGGGTTCTTGACCTTCGACTGCACTACGGCACAAACCTTCTGCAGAACTATGGCCTGGTGCGGTTGCGAAGTCTCGATGGCGTGGATCAGGGCCTCGGCGGCCTTCTCGTTACGGCCCATGTACAGCTGGAACTGCGCCTTCGTCATCATGAGGTCGGCGTATACGGCCTTTTGCGGGTTCGTCTTCTTGATGAGGCTGTCGAGCCTCTTGCCCGCAGTGCTGAATTCCTTTGCGGCGCCAATCTGCGAGAGCGCGAGAACGTTCCACAGGTAGCATTCCGTGCGCACGGAGTCGGGCTCGTTCGGGCATGCCTGCTCAAAGAGGCGAGCGGCATCTTTCCACTTGCCGGCCACGTACGCCTTCTGCGCATCGGCGATTGTAACGGTCGCCTGCGAATCTGCGGGGGCATTTGCTGCGGGTTGCGCAAGTGAACTTGTACTGCAAATCAAGAACAAAATAGCGGCAATTCCGCGAACATTCCAAAACTTCATCTTCATTACCTCACACCACAATTATCCATCATCAATTATCAATTACCAATTTCCCTCTAATCGTCCATCCGCGAATGTCGTCCAGCTTCACCTTCACGTAGTCGCCCGGCTTCACGATGCGGCCTTCTTCGGGCTTGAAAACGACCTTCTTGAAGTTGTCGGTACGGCCGCGCAGTTCCGTCTCGTCGCGCACGGAGTTCTTTTCTACCAGCAGTTCCTCGGTGCGGCCGAGCATCATCTGGTTACGCTTGAGCGTGATGGCGTTCTGCAGTTCTACCAGGCGCATGTGGCGCTCGTTCTTTTCGGCCTCGGTGAGCGTCTCCGCTTCCTTGTACGATTCCGTTCCCTTGCGCGGGCTGTAGATGAACATGAAGGCAGAGTCGAACTGGCACGTTTCAAAAGCCTTGAGCGTCTGTTCGAAATCTTCTTCCGTTTCGCCCACGAATCCGCAGATTACGTCCGTCGAAATCCCGTAGAACGGGTCCTTGCTTCGCAGCTGTTCAATAATCGAGAGGTACTGCTCCATGTTGTGCTGGCGGCGCATCTTCTTGAGCATCGCGTCGGAGCCGCTTTGGATAGGAATGTGTGCATAGTGGCAGACCTTCGGGTTGTTCAGCAGCACGTCGATGAGTTCGTTCGTGTAGTGCCTCGGGTGCGGGCTCGTAAAGCGGATGCGGCGGATGCCCCCGATTTCAGAAACCTTCGTGAGCAGGTCGGCAAAATTGCCGCCTTCCGTCTTGTAGGCGTTCACCGTCTGGCCAAGGAGCGTCACCTCGGTAATGCCCTTGTCGGCCGCCTTGCGCACTTCGGCGAGCACGTCTTCCATTTCGCGGTACTTTTCCGGCCCGCGAAGATACGGCACAATACAGTAACTGCAACGCTTGTTGCAACCGCGCTGGATGGCGACGAACGTGCTGAAGTCGTTCTGGAGCTTCGCATATTCGCCCAGGTAGTTCTCGCTCAGGTCCTCGTCGATGAACATCTTGTGGTGCGTCAGGTGCAACGGGCTTTTGGCATCGCCTAGCAGCAGTTCCGGAATTTTCTTGTACTGGTCTGGGCCCACGATGTAGCTCACGTTAGGCAGGCGCTTCAAAAGTTCCGGCCCGCGATTCTTCGCCATGCAACCGCAAACGACCACCTTCACGTCGGGATTCTTTTTGCGCAAGTACTTGAGCTTGCTGATGTTGACGATGGCGGTTTCCTCGGCCTTCTCGCGTACGCTGCAGGTGTTCACGATGATAAAGTCGGCATCTTCCTGGTTGCTCGTCTCGACGCAACCGCACATGTCGAGCTCCTGGGCAATCATCGCCGAGTCGTACTCGTTCATCTGGCAGCCGTATGTGGCCAAGTGGTATTTTTTCATGCGGGTAAATTTAGCAATTTTAGACTTCTAGCCCTGCCTGCACCATGTATTTTTGCGCGAATGCGTTTGCCTCGTCGTCCTTCTGCTGGTTCTTGTTGCCGTAATAGACGTTCTTGATGAAGATGTCCTTCTTGCCGTGGAGCACGATGTGGCCGAGCTCGTGGAAGAACGTGAACCAGAACGCGTTGCGGTCCTTGAAACGGTCGTGAAGCTGGATGACGGGGATGTCCTTGTACCAGCGGGCCATACCGTGAATCGGCGCCGACTTGAAGTTCTGCGCGTAGAGCACCTTGATACCGAGTTTTGCACCCAGTTCCTGCAACTTGTGCATGCCGTCGTCAATGAAATCTTCGCCCACCTTCGGCTTGGGCAGGGCCTTCTTGCGGCGTAAATCTTCCCATGCGGCAACATCGTTTTTGGCCAGTTCCACGAATTGCGGCATCGCCTTCTTGATGGCGGAACGCACCTTCTTGTCGTTCTGCTTTTCCATCTTGATTTCGTCGGCGAGGATTTCGCCGCGGCGCATCCACACGGAGGCCGCGTACGGGTCTTCGGTTTCGGCCAGCGAGATGCGGAAGGCCACCTTCAGGCGGTTCTTGTAGTAGTAATTTTCCCACGCCTTTGGGCTAGCCACCCCGAAGAACTTGAGGATGGGCGACACACCGTCTTCTTTGTTGTTGAAGTCCTTGATCCATGTGCGCGGATTGAGTTCACCGATAGGAAAGAACTTGCGCCAAACAACACTTTTCTTGAGGGATTTCTTGATTTTTTCTCGCCAGAGATCCCGTTCGTACTGCTTTTGTGCTTCTAGCCAAAAATACTGCGGAATTCCTGTCCCAAATTCAAGGCTGTAGGCCATTTCTACCGTCACCCTGCACTTGGCTTTGAGCAATTCGTTTACCGTCTTGGGGGTGTAGCCGATTCGGGCGGCGAAATCGTTAACATCCACATTCATTTCTTGAAGTTTTTCTTCAAGAATTTCTCCAGGGGAAGTTGCTCCCCACAAAATGAGTTCTTTTTCTTCTGCCATGTTATTCCTCTCTATTTATGATAATCTACAATTTCTACGACTTCGGCCTCGGTAACTTCAGCCCAAATAACAGCCTTGTTCGGTTCTGCGCCACAAATAATCAATCGGTATGGCTGATCAAGGTCGCATGCCCATTGTCCTTTTCGGTTGCCTACGAGCTCATGAAAATGACCCGGAACCGAAGGTAAAACAGCAAAATTTTTAGCTAAGTGCAGGGTGTTGATTCGATTCCTGTAGCATACGGCCCGTTTTTTGCCCATTCGCCGTATTGCATAAGCCTCATCCATTGCGCAAAGTTCCAAATCCTTATCTCTAAACTCAACTTTCAAGAAACCTCCGCCGTTAATCAAAAGCCCTGTTTTCTAATATAATAAAAACTTTTAAGAAACGCAAGGGGTGTCTTATTTTTACAAAAATAGGGTCGATTTTATTGATAACTAAAGGGGGAGGCGTCCCCCTGGTTCGCACTTCGTTGCTCTCCACCCCCTCGCCTAGGTGGCCCGCCCCCTAACACCCCCAAAGGCGAATGCCGTGACAATCGTGCTTGCGCGAATTGTCATGGCTGAGCCGCAGGGGTTTCTGCAACACCCCTGATGCTCACGAAAATTTTTTTGTTATACTTAAAATATGACGGAACCCTTTAGCAAATTTCTTGGGAAGTTTGTTCTGATGATTGCAGCGGCGCTTGTAGGCTTGCTTGTTGCGTGTTCATCTTCGGAAAAGGCTTCGAAAAACCGTAATGCGGTGTCTGAAGAAGAACGCAAGGCGGAGTGCCTGGCTTGGCTGAATTCTCTAACGCCTGAGAATTTGATTACGTGTCATTTGGATAAACTGGGACTTGACGAAAGGTTGGATTCTTTGCTGTTTTGTGCTTTTGGACAATCGCTTAAAATGAGCGGAGGAAAAGTTTTTTGTGCTGAAGAAGGAAATGAATTTTCATTTTCGTTGGCAGATGAAAAATGCGAGTCAGGTGAATTGGTGTGTGTGCAAACAACTCGTGAAAAACCGAATGAAAATTGTAAGCTGGGTAAACTTCCTGTTTTTATTAACGGGATTAGTATTACTCTAAAAGATGAGGGCTATTTGATTTCTTCTATTTGTGGCGATTTTGGATGTGATGATTATATGCTTATGAAAATTGATGATTGTGGGAAAAAATGGCTGAATATTAAAAAGGATTAATATGATTGTCAAAAAGCTTTTACCTGTTGTTCTTGTATTCATTCTTGCTCTGTTCTATACCGCTTGCGATAATTGTGCAGGTGGGTTTGAGGAACGTATAGAAATAAAATCAGTTGCAGAGATTGATACGATTCTTTCTAATAGGCATTCTTACAGCAATTGTAGTTCGGACAAATGTACTTCTTATGAAATTCCGTTTCAACATGGATATAAAGACACCATATCTTTGAGCGTGGTTGTCTTAGGCGATACTTTGGATTATGTTGTAAGTGGGAAGGATTTGAACAATACATATATTGTTATTGATACTGTGAAAACGCCATGTGATTCTTCTTATAGCATTATTTCAGAAAGGGGCTCAGGTCATTATAGGGTGGATTCGAAAAGACTCTATTCATGCGTGTTTTATTTTGAACCTAGTTGTCCGTGATTTGATAAGGGCAAAGAAAGAAACTTGATATGAATCGCCAAAAGTTTTTGCTCGCATTTTTTGCGTCCTTATTTGCCCTCCTTGTCGCCTGTGGCGATGATTCGAGCGGCTCCGGACCCGAGAATGCAGAAAGCAGCGCGATTGAAGAATCGAGTTCTTCGGATGCCGTGCCGTCCTCGTCTGTAACGCAGTCGAGTTCGTCTATAGAAGTCTCATCAAGCAGTGGAAACGGTGATTCCGGCACTGAGGCCGGAATGACATCATCAAGTAACGCCAACTCTTCCGTCGCAATCAAAGCAGACACCACAAAAATCACCTACGCGCTCAAGCGTTTCGATGGGCCGCTTTCTAACCCGCACAAGGGCTTCACGGTGCCGACCGGTGGCGCGTGGACTTTTGTCCCGGAATTCGAATACGGCCCCTACGGTTCCCTGAACAACAGGGCGTGGGACCTGGTATCTTACGGTTCCGGTTACCAGCAGTGGAACAAGCTGAACCCCGCAAAGGGCGTTTACGACTGGACGGAACTGGAAAAACTGCTGAATGCACTTGCCGAGCACAACATGACTTACGCCCTGCGCGTGCTGCCGTACACCCCTTCGTTTATCAAGAGCGATTTTCCGCCCCAAGAGGAATACGATTGGACTCCGCCCTTTGTCTATGAGATGGGCGCGAAGAAAATCCAGATTGACTTGCGCGGGACGGAATACCATGCGTATGCTCCCGTCTGGGATGACCCGATTTATTTGCAAGCGGCGAAGGATTTCGCGAAGGCCCTGGCCGAAAAATACGATGGAGACCCGCGTATCGAATACATTGATGTCCGCACTTTTGGCGAATGGGGCGAATGGCACGCCTCCCACATGTTGGGGAGCGTGATGCCCGCCGACTCGGTGCTGAAGGACATGCTGGACTATTATGCGTCCGTGTTCAAGAAAACCCAGCTGGTGCTGCCTTCCAACGGTTTTGGCGATGTCTATACGCATGCGCTGGACCTCGGCATTACCAAGCGCGACGACGGGTTCATCGGCATTCCCGGCAGGCCCGATACCTTGCTGCGGGCGTACAATGCGAACCTCCCGACCATCGCCGAAAACATCGCCGGTTACAGGACGATGCTGACCTACGACGACCTGATTCCCGGAGGTAGCCAGAAGTGGACTGCGGAACGCTGGGTGGATGCGATTACCACGGCGCACCTGACTTACTACGTTCTGGATCAGGACAACGACTGCGGTTACTATTTCTACAAGGACAACAAGGCGCTGGCGGATTCCATGAGCAAGGTCATCGGGTACAATTTTACCGTGACGCAGGCGGAACTTTTGACCGTCGCGACGCCCGCCACGGAAAACTCCGCCGGCTCTACTGCAGGCAAGGCTGCGACGAACACGCTGAGCATTACCGTCAAGAACACCGGCGTGGCGCCCTGCTTCTTCGATGTCTACATGGTCGCGGAATTCGTGGATAGTACGGGAGTGTCTCTTGCGCAGTTGGGCAAAACCGTCCGCATTCCCAAGGGAACGTTCAAGGATGGCGCTTCGCGGCAGTTCTCATTCAGTGGCACACTTCCGGCAGGCGAGGCGAATCTCGCAACCCAGCCCGGTGTTTCTGTAGCCCTATCCCTCTACGAGAGCGAAGAAGCCTACAAGAGCGACAAGAATCCCACCGTCCGCTTTGACAACGACGGCCTTCAAGGGAATAACAAGCTACTACTGCATAAATAATTTTTTATGGAGGGGTGTTCGGATTTGAGAAACCTGGGTGAAAAAATTTATATTTCTCGTTGTAGGAGAATTTCATGATTTGTCCGAAATGCGGTGAAGAATACGAAGATGACATGCAGTGTTGCTTGTGGTGCGATGCGCCGAATCCGAATTATGGTCGCGTCGAGGAAGCCGAATGTAAAGTAGGTTCTGTCCAGAAACGGAATCAGGGTGAAATAAACGGCTTTGATTATCTTGAGCATTCCGATGAGGTGAAATTTGCGCAAAGAACCTCTGGTTATGTTGTGTTTAAAATTGCCAAGTTTGAATTTGTTAAAACTGTTGTGGGAATGCTCTTCTGTCTTGGTCCATTTTTGTTTTTTGCGGCGATGTTCTTTGTCGAAGAGCAGAAGTCTTTGTGGCCGTTATTGCTTGTGAGTGGGTGTTTTGCCTTTTATATTTTCGTTTTGTCAAGAACGGTTCTTGCCGTAAAATGGTATAAGGATAAATTCGTTTTAAAGACACTCTATGGAGAAACGGAACTCTCGTTTGATAAATCGGTGTTTGCGGAGTTTGGATACGAAGACGACAAAGGGTTTTGCGTTTGCCTGAAAAAGGGAAAATGGATTTTTGTACTTCGTGAAAAGGCGTTTCCTGAAGTTACAAAGATGTTGTGCAGAATTTACGACGAGTTAAATCCGAAAGACCTTGTGCTGGGCGAAAACGGTTCGGTTTATGCGGAATTCAAGCCGCTGAAGCGCCCCGCCGCCATGGGCTGGTATGTCGTAGCCTTTCTTTTCAATATATTTTTAGGTCTTGGTAATATTTTGGCTTCGGACTCGGGCTATGCTGCGTTCGCTTTTTTATTTGCCGCCATAGTCCTTATCTGTGCATTTTATCATTTGAGTGATGTTTTCGAAATCCGGTGGTACAAGGACAAGTTTGTGCTTTGCACCCGTTTCGGAGAAAAGACGTTCTCGTTCGACAAGTCGGAACTGCAAAAGACCAAGCGCGATGAAAAGGGCGCTTTGAAGTTCTTTTTCAAGAAAGGCCGAATGTCTTTTGTTGTGGATGAACGCGTCTTTCCCGAAGTAGCGGCAATGATGAAAACGCATTACGGCGTGGAGTGATTCTGCGATGTCCCTGTTGCTTGCCCTTTTGTTCCTAGCCCTATTCGTGAGTGCCGTTGTGCGCGGGCAGTTCTCTTACGGCAAGGCGGATTACAGTTTCCGGGAGCATCCGGTGCAGTTCGTAATCGTGCTTGTGTTCATCTTGGGCGTGTCGGCGCTTTGCTTTTACCGTTTTCTTGTGGAAATGGAATTCTTGCGGTAAATTTCTACATTTGGGCGCGCTATGCTCCAAAAGAAATCCCTCATCGTTTTTGACCTGGACGGCACGCTGTTCAATACCCTCGGCGACCTTGCCGTGGCGGTGAACTATGCGCTGCGCTATTTTGGCCTGCCGGAACATGACGAGCAGCGGGTGCGGACCTTTATCGGGAACGGCTCCATGAAGCTGATCGAGCGGAGTATGGGGGAGGCTGCCCTCCCGGAAAACATTTCCCGCACGGGCGTTACGGTTGAGATGGTCCACAAGGTCTATTCGGATTTTTACTGGGAACACTGCACCGAACGCACGCTCCCGAATCCGGGCGTTGTCGAATTCCTGCGCAATACGACTGCCCGCGTGGCCATGCTTACCAACAAGCCGGAGCGCCCGACATTCAAGCTGCTGGAACATTTTGGGCTCCGCGACCGTTTTGAATTCGTGCTCTGCGGCGACACCACGCCCGAACGCAAACCCAGCCCCGCGGGCTTGTTGAAAATCATGGAATCCGCGGGTGTCGCTCCCGCCGAAACCGTGATGGTGGGTGATGACCAGCCCGACATTCTGGCCGCCCGCAACGCCGGAGTCGACTGCATTACGCTGTTCTGCGGGTTCGGAAAGCCGGTGAACTTGCTCCCGCTTGCCCCGGAGAATGTGGTCGAAAGCTACGCCGAAATGTGCGAATTACTTTGTTCTTTAACGCGTTGATGCTCTTGTTTTGGGGCGCACCTTCGCACAGCCTTGTAAAAAATTGTATAGTTGTGCTTGGTATGCTCTATAAGTTTTTACGCCTCGTGACATTCGTATTGGTGATGGCTCTCGGCCTTGTCGCTTGCAGTAATTCCTATAGTTCCCTTGCCGATGTTTCGGAAGAAAATTCTTCGTCAGAAACCTTTTCGAGTTCATCGTTTGTAGTTTCGTCAAGTTCCGTCTCTTCCAGTTCTACAGTAAGTTCGTCAAGTTTTTCTGATTCCTCGGGTGTGATTTCAGTTACGGCGCTTGTGACGGATACCTTCGAGGTTTTTGCCTTTGGGTCGTTGAATATCGATATTGCCGCGGATTCGTTCTTGACCAAGTTCGATTACGGGGACGTTGTTTCGGTGATGGTGCCAGGGTACGATACGCTGGACGTTCCCGTGGTTGCGAGCTATGGCGATGTGTTTCCGGGCGAATTCTTTTTGTATGTTTCCTCGGGACTGAATTATCTCAAGCTTGAAGCCCGTTATGGACAGATGGCGGAGGTCATTGGTCTCGGGCGTGGTGCAGAATTCCCGATAGAAGTTGCCATCCGGATGAAGGAGAAGGGCGGATATGCGGAACATCTGGGAAACCTGAATTCACTTGCAATTTCCTATTCCATTGAGGCGTATCCGGAGCTTTCCGTCGCGGACTTTGCGAATTTCAGGATGGTGCGTACGACGGGAATGGGCGAGGGGCGGCTTTACCGCTCGTCGAGCCCGGTGGACCCCTCGATTGGGCGCAACAAGTATGCGGATTCACTTGCGGCGGTCGCGGGAGTCAAGACCTTTGTGAATCTTGCTAATAGCGAGGAATATGCGGAATCGTACAACGGCTTTGCGCAGTCCTATTATGCGACGCGGAACGTTGTTTACCTTGATGTGCTGCCGGGCTTTGCGAACACGCCGTTCAAGGAGGGCTTCGTGAAGGGGCTCCGCTACATGGTAGAACATGATGGCCCGTACCTATGGCACTGCACGTACGGCATGGACCGCACCGGGTACACGATTGCCGTGCTAGAGGCACTGATGGGAGCGACCGCCGAAGAAATCAAGGCGGATTATGTTGCGACACACAAGAATTTCTTCAGCGTGACCGGCGGCGTGCAGGTCGCTTTGACGCCAAAGCAGGCGGAACTCATTCAGGCGATAATTGTGAGGCTCATGCGGAATGCGTATAAGGTGGAGGGAGTCGACATCTCGGATTTCGAGAATGCTGATTTGGCGGCCGCCACCGAGAAGTACCTGCTCTCGCTTGGCTTGGAACAGTATGAAATTGATTCGCTCAGGGCGCGAATGAAGTGAAACTACTTCAGGAATTTTCGAATGACGTTCCTCACGTGTTTCGCGTTAAGCGGGGTGGTCGATGTTTCGAATGTTGCGATGAGTTTCTCGCCGAGCGTATAGCCGGATTTGTCGTAGTGCTCGATTTTCTTGACTGCGTTGGAAGCGTATTCCGGATTGTCCATCAGCCCGAAATGTTCCCATACGATTTCCTTGCGGGAGTGAATGTTCAAGCAATAGAAATCCGGATGCAGTGTGCCCATGCCCTTGACTGTAAGCGGGAATTCGTACCGGAAGGGAATTCCTTCACTATCTAGAGAATCGGCGATGATGACCTCGGACTTCGATCGGACTCTCACGCCTCTTGAGGTATAAATTTCCGGAGTGTCTTCTGCGAAGGATTTTGCTTTGTACGGGAGGCTTCGCCAGAGTTCGGCGTATTTTGCATCGGGCAATATCGCCGGAGAGACGAGTCCCCTGCGGGCTGGATTTAGGGCGTTGTAGATATCCTCAATCTCGGTGCCGTTGTATTTCTGGGCAAATTTTTCCAGCAATTCGATTTCACGTATTGCTGCCGAAAGAAGAGCTTTGTTATAATCCCTTTGGGCGACTGCCTGAACCTTGTGGAGTTCTTTTTCGGGAACATAAACTCCGTTGAGGTTGCTGTTGCTTACAAGGTAAAAATGCGGATAGCCGCTCTTGCTTGTTGAAATTCTAAGCCGCCCTTTGGGTGCATTTCTTAGGGCCTTTTGTTTTTCGCTACGGAGGGCTTGCAACTCCTGCAGGCGCGCAGCCACCTGGAACGAAAGCGATTCCCTGGAAATCAGCTCGGGTATATGATTGTCCATTTTTTCCCCTCAGATTAATGGTGTTGGGTGTAATGTATAAAATATGGAGCCCGCAGACCAGTGGTTGGGCCGGTATTTGAAAAAATAGGACTAAACGGGGGGTGAAATTGTGGTTTAGTCCTACCGAGGCTGTTGCAGTTAAAGTGGCGATAGGACTAAATTGGCGAAAATGTGCCGTTTAGTCCTATTTTCGGGCGCTCCTCCCTCCATTTTCGTATGCAGAATCCCCGCAACCCTCTGATTTTTTGCTGAAAGAGGTAGAAAATTTTTTTGAAGTTGCAGGTTGGTAGGACTAAACGGGGGTGAAATTGTGGTTTAGTCCTACCGAGGCCGTCGCAGTCAAAGAGGTGATAGGACTAAATGGGCGAAAAGATGCCGTTTAGTCCTATTTTCGGGCGCTCCTCCCTCCATTTTTGTATGCAGAATCCCCGCAACCCTCTGATTTTTTGCTGAAAGAGGTAGAAAATTTTTTTGAAGTTGCAGGTTGGTAGGACTAAACGGGGGTGAAATTGTGGTTTAGTCCTACCGAGGCCGTCGCAGTCAAAGTGGCGATAGGACTAAATGGGCGAAAAGATGCCGTTTAGTCCTATTTTCGAGCCCTCTGCGTTGAATTTGCTATATTCTTGCCTATGATTTCAAGAATTTTTAAACCGGCATTCATCGCGGCGCTCGCTTTTGCCGCGGCCTCCTTTGCCGACGAGGCCATCCGCTTTGTTCCCGAGGTTTTCCCGATGGGCGAGGTTGCTCAGGGCGACCAGAAACACTACGTGCTGCAGGGCGCGAACACCACAGGTGCAGAGATCGTGCTCGAAAACGTGTTCGGGCAGGGCATCGGTATGTCGAACTTCAAGTTCCCGCAGAAAATTGCCCCGAATGCGACCGTCACCATCGAGTTCGATATGGACTTCGCTGGCATGGAAGGGAAAATTGACCCGACGGTCGTGCTTGTTGCCGCCGGCGGTAAGCCCTATACGGCGAACCTTTCGGGCGTGGTGAAGGCTCCCGTGTTCTTCGGCGAGAAGCTTTTCGATGCTGGTTTCTACAAGGCGGGCGAAAAGCGCGAATGGACGTTCTACGTGTGGGAGACCGACAAGAAGGCTCGCCCCGATATTGAACTTTCGCCCGAGTCGGCGAAGCAGTTTGCGATGAAGTCTAAACCCGTGATGCTCAATGTCGACAAGCTCGACAAGATCAAGGAAGGCGGCAAGGTTCCCGGAATCAAGGTGACTCTCTCGACGAAGGGGCTTACCCGCGAGGGCTGGGAATTAAAGCAGAAGAGCATCCGGAAGATAGTCTCCTTCAAGAGCAAGAAGTACCCGAAGGCGACTCCGGAAGTGCTCATCGTCGGCTACTGGAACGAGTAGTCCGGCCCCGAAATGGCGAAAATTTTGCCTTTTTCGGGCTTTTGCCTTGAAAAATGCCCCGAGTTTAACTAACTTTGGCATACTCTTACGAGAGACCTCGGGATGTAGCTCAGCCTGGTAGAGCGCTTGAATGGGGTTCAAGAGGTCGCTGATTCGAATTCAGTCATCCCGATAGAAAACGCCGCTGTTTCAGCGGCGCTTTTCTTTTTACTGATCCGCGCGGTTCTTCGACCGGCAATTCAACCGGCAATTTTGCGCGGTTCTTCGACCGGCAAATCAACCAGCAGTTCAACTAGCAATTCAACCGCGGCCCTACGACTCCGGTTTCCAGACAATCACCTTGTTGCGCCCGGTTTCCTTGCCTTCGTAGAGCGCGCGGTCCGCCATCTGGATGCTCTTGTCCGCCCCGAGCGCGTGGTCGTATTGCGCGACGCCGAGCGTGATGGTCACCTTGATGGAAAGTTTCCCGAATATGACGGTCGTGTTCTCAATTGTCTTGCGGAAACGCTCGGCGACAATCTTCGCCCCTTCGAGGTCAGTTTCCGGGAGCAGCGTGAGGAATTCCTCCCCGCCGTATCGCGCGAGCACGTCGTACTTGCGTAGCAGGTTGCGGATTGTGGCCGAAACATGCTTAAGGACTTCGTCGCCGCAGGCATGCCCGTAGGTGTCGTTCACGTTCTTGAAGTGGTCTATATCAATGAATATGAAGCAGAACGGTTTCTTGGAGCGGGTCACGCGCTGTATCTCGTTGTCGATGGTCCGCAACATGTCGCGCCGGTTCGGAAGTCCGGTGAGTTCGTCGGTCCGCGAAATCAGGTCGAGTTTCTTGTTCGCTTCCTCGAGTTCCTTCGTGCGTTCCTGCACTTCCTGTTCAAGCATTTCCCGGTGCGCGTTCAGTTCCGCAATCTGTCGCTTGATGGTGTGGTGCATTATGTTGAAGTGCTTCGCGAGGATTCCTATTTCGTCTTGCCTGTTGCCCACGTCGATATCCGGAGCTTCCATGTCGCCTTCCGAAATCTCTATGGTGTGCTGGATGAATCGCCCCATCGGGAGCACCAGCTTGCGGTAGAGCCAGAAAGAAATGAGCAGTATCGCGATAAGCGCCGTGGCAAGCATGACCTTGCTCACGAGCAGGAGCGAAGCCACCTGTTCGTCGATTTCGGACTTGGGCTGCAGCGACAGCAGGCCGAAATCGTACGAGGCGTCGTACACGTAGTTTGCAAGGTAGGCCTGGTTATCGGAGAGCGTGTAGAACTTGATTCCCTTTGTCTCGTCTGCCTTCGGGTCGAACCCCTTGATTCCGATTTCTGCAATCTTGTGAGGCTCGGTAAGCCAGGTCTCCAGGTCGGGGTGGAACAGTATCTCGCCTTCGGAATTGATGACGATGTAGTACCCCTTCTTGCCCACCTTGCTTTCGGAAAGGATTCTCCAGAGCCTCTGCGCCGAGAAGCTGGCCACGAGACTCCCGTTGCCCTTCGCGTTGTCCGAGACGACTGTCGCGAAAGCGCGCTTGGGTCGCATGTTGTCCGAGTCGCGGTACCAGCCCGAAATAAACGGCCTGTGCGGTGTAATCTTGCTGAAGTCTACGGGATACTTGGTGGGGGCAGACGCAATCATCGCGTTGTCGCAGATGAGGCTGTCGTTACGGTCGAACAGGGAAACCTTCTCGCCCGATATGAATAGCGGGGAAATGTTGTAGCTCTTGAGGTAGCTGGTCGATATGGCCGGGTCCATGCTCTTGATTTCGGATGCCTTGGCGAGCAGGGTAAGCTGGTTGCCGAACTGGAACAGCTCGTTGTGGAGGGTCGACGACATCTGCTGCAGGTGGATGATGTTGGTCTCGTCGGCGGACTCGAGCGTCATCTGGGTCTGTCGCTTCGCGAAATAGTACGTGCCACCGATGGTGACGACCGCCATTGTGCTTACCAGGAGCAGCAGGCTCTTGACGATGATGCTCTTGGAGAGTTTTAGGATTTTCTTTTCGCTCATGGTTCTAGTTTAACTTTTTCTCTTGCGCGTGTACGAAAAAAGGAAACTCAGGACTAGTACAAAGAAGAATATAAAGAAGGTCGGGTTGACTCCGTTCCCTTCGACCTGCTCGGCCTTTTTGTCGGAGGTATCCTTTGGGGCGCCCTTGTTCATTGCCTTTGCCCATATTTCCTGGAATTCGGCGTAGGTCGTCGTGCTTGTCGGCGTATAGCCGAGCTGGTTGTTGATGGTATCCGAGTAGCTCTTGAATATCTGGTAGAGTTTCTCTTTGGAGTAGGGAACGGGGAGTTCCAGGTGGTCCCATACGGCGCTGAACATGCAGACGAGCGACTGCTCGACTTCGCCCCATTCGGGGAGTGCCGGGTAGGTCTTGCCGGTTTCCAGCTGCGTTACGAGGCTCTTGTACGCTTCGTCTTCGGCCCAGGATGCAAGAACCGCCTTGGATGTGGGGAGGAACCCGATTTGCTTAGTGTAGTCGTCCAGGCTGTTGTCTTCGGTCAGGTAGAGCAACAGCTTGGCTGCTTCCTTGTTCGTGCTTTTTGTGGGAATGGCGAGGTTCGAACCTCCGATAAAGCTCACGCTGCCCGCACTTCCCTTCGGGAAAGGTAGCACAATTACGCCGTCCGCCCCGATACGCGAATTCGAAAGCCCGCCCTGCGAACTGTGGATGCGCGTCTGCATCACGACTTCTGCTGTACTCACGATGAAAGCGAGTTCGCCGTTGTTGAACTGCTGCGCGATTTGCGCGGAGTTCGCCTGCAGCGCGTCGGTAGAGACCAGCGAGTCGATGACGAACGATATGTACTTGGCTATCCCTTCGAGCGTTTGCGGTGCAAGGATGTTCGAGCACCACTTGCCGTTGTTGTCCTTCTTGACAAAGGAGCCGCCGTAACTCCACACCCAGGGGGCGAAGTTGTGGGGAATGTTCCAGTCGCTCTTGCCGGGGAGCGCGTAACCACGAATCTTTGCACCGTCTTCGAGGATTTCCTTGCCCTCGTTCACCTTGCGGATGGCGTTCGTGAAACCCTTGTAGCTCTCGATGTCGGCGGGCGAAATGCCGTACTTTTCCATGATGCGCTTGTTGCCGAGCACGGGGCGGATGTCGATGAACCACGGAACGGAATAGATGTTCGTGTCGGAATCGATGTGCGACGTGTACCACGAGACGGGCACGAACCGATTTGAATCAATCTTGTCGAGGTAGGCGTTCAGGGGCTTGATTTCGCCGCGTGCGGCAAAGTACGGGACCCACGTGGACCCGAGCTGCAGTACGTCGGGTGTGCCGTTCCCGGTTTCGAGCATGGTAGAAATGCGGTTCCAGGCTTCTCCCCAGTCGAGCACGGTCACTTTTGTCGGGATACGAGTCTTTTGCGTGAACTTTTCGAGCTGTTGTTCCAGTTTCTCTTGCGGGGTGGCGCCGTTGGGCATAATCCAGATGCTGAGCGTATCGGCGGCGATGGCCGGCGAGAGCGATAAGGCAAGTGCGAGAGCCGTACCTTTAAGGGAAAAATTCATACTCCTATCCTTTTTTTCGGGAAAGCCCCGATAAATGCGTGTACCCTTGTTCAAATTAAATAAATTTTTGTACATTCTTCGCAAAAAATTCGTAAAAAGGGGAGCGTTTATGCTTGTTGCTTGCGGGATTGCAGAACGGGAAGGGAAGTTGCTTGTGTGCAAAAGGCCTTCGGGCGTGCCTTACGCGGGTGCCTGGGAGTTCCCTTCCGAGGAACTCGCGGAAGGGGAAACTCTTGAAAATTGTGTAAAAACGGCGTTTTTTGACCGTATTTCGGCTGTTTTGGCCGAGAATCGTGCCATTTTCGCGTTCGATTCTGCGTGTGTGCCCGGGTGCCGGCTTTTTACATTCAAGGTAAACTTTTTTGAAACAAAAATGAGCCTAAATGGCTACAAAGATGCCCGTTGGGTGCGAAAAGAGAAACTTTGTAGGCTTCGGCTGCACCCCGACAGTGTGACAATGGTCAAAGAAATTGAAAATTTTTCGTGAAAATTCGTGCAGAAACATATTTTTTATTTATATTTCTGCTCAGTCGTAATTACGATAAAACCAAATCCTTAAGGAGTAAAAAAATGAAAAAAGGTATCGCTGCTCTCGTTTGCGCTGGCATGATCACCCTCACGGGCTGCTATGGCAGCAACGCTTGCTTCGAAAAGCTTCACAAGTGGAACGGCACGCTTGGCAACAAGTGGCTCAACTCCATCGTTCACTTCTTCCTGCAGATCTTCGGTGTGTACTGGATTTGCCTTGGCCTCATCGACGGCCTCGTGCTCAACACCATCGAATTCTGGACTGGCTCCAACCCGCTCGCTGCTGGTGACTCCTACTTCGAACAGGATGCCCAGGGCAACTCCATCGCTGCCGTGAAGAACGCCGATGGCTCCATGAGCGTCGAACTCACCTCTGCTGCTGGCGAAAAGGCTAGCCTCACGCTCCAGCGCGACGAAAACGTTGTCCGCGCTCTCGACGCCGAAGGCAACCTCGTTGCTCAGTACGACATCGCCAAGTAATTTCTACTTCGGAAATGTTTTGGAACCCTGGCACATGCCAGGGTTTCTTTTTTATAACCGCTCGTTCGTCGTCTTGGGTTGAGAACCTCCGGTTCCTCACTCGCTCCCACCTAAAGGTGGCCATGCCCACATAGGCACTGAAGTGCCAAGTGGTCAAAGGTCGCCAACACGGCACGCTTGCGCCGTGCCGCTTATGGCTCACATTATACTGCTTATTGGCCTGTTTTTTAATAAAAAGTGCAATTTTTGCGTTGTAAACCGCTTTTTTCTTGAATTTTAATGTATTTTGGGGGTATGGCAAGGCGTTTTGCAAAAGTTGGACGCTTGGTTGCGGTATTGCTTACTGCAATCTGTTTCTGCGCGTGCGTCGAGGATGACGTGAATCGCGGGAACGATGCGCTCCGCATTGGCGACTACGACCGTGCCGTGGCGAACTTCTCGAAGGCGCTCGACATGCAGCCGGCGAATCGCGACGCGCGCTATGGCCTTGCGCTGGCCTACTATTCCATTGCCGAAGAGAACGAACGCCTGAAGGTCCCTGTTCTTGAAACCTGGCAGCGCACCGTGAACGAATTCCGCATCCTTTCGCGCGTGGATTCTAGCGGGCGCATTTCCGGAACGTATTCCACGAGCCTGTTCTACCTGGCGCGCGCGACGCTTGCAAGCAACGGGCATGCCGATGTGCTCCCGCTACTCGACAAGTCTATCGCCCTCGATAGCGCGAACTACTTCAGTTACAACCTGAAGGCGCTTGTGCTCGGGAATCTCGGGCGCACCGAGGAAGCAAAGAAGATTTTCGTCTTTATCGTGACGAAGAACCCGAAGTTCGCCTCGGCCTACTTGAACCTGGGCAATATCTACTGGACCGAGGGCGACATAGAATCCGCGTGGGATATATGGTCGATGGGGCACGAGGCGCTGCCCGAAAATGCTGGACTTGCGCGCTGGACGGCTGTTGCAGAAGATTCACTCAAGGCTCTTGCCATTGCGGGTGAACTATGAGCGTGCTTGCCGGAGTGAACCGTTGTGCATTGTTGCACGAGGGTGGCGAGGCTCAGGTCTACGCGCTTGAATCGGATGGCAAGAAGTATGTGCTCAAGTGGTATGCCGACGGCGTTCAGATTGATTCCCGTGTGGTAGAAGCTCTCCTGCGCGAACGCATTCCGGGCGTCTACCGCCTGATGGAAGCGGGCAAGAAGGCGGGCCGTCACTACCTGGTGTACGAGTTTATCGAAGGCGTTTCGGTTGCGGATCTCGCGAGCATCTCCACTGCGAGCAATCCCCCTGCGGGCCCCTTCGCAGCAAAGGATGGTTGCGTTCCCGCGCCGGTAGCAATTTCGCTTGTACGTAACCTGGCGCAGTCGCTCGCGCAACTTTCAAAAAAAGACGTTCACCACGGGGACCTGAGCCCCTCCAACGTGCTTGTGACGGCGGACGCTGCTCCGGTGCTTATCGACTGCGGGATAGTGGGCCCGGGCGCCCTCGCGTATGCTGCGCCCGAACGCATCCAGGGCAAGCCCGCCACGGTAAAGAGCGACATGTACAGCCTGGGGCTATTGCTCTACCGGCTTGTTGCGGGCGAGAACCTGCTGCACTGCGACTGCTTCGATGGCTTTGCGCAGGCCGCGGCGGAAATAGATGCGGTGGATGTGACTGCGCTCCTCTACGGCAAGGGAATGGATGCGGAAATCCTTTCCACACTAGCTCCCTTGTGGAAGGCGACGCTACGTGCCGACCCTGCCGAACGTGCCGAAGATTTCGAGGAACTCGACGAACTGCTTGAGATTGCCTTTGACGCCGCCTCCCGCGGGTCGGTCACCTGGGAAACCATTCGTGATGCCTTTACCAAGAACATTGCTGCGAAAATCGGAACGAATTGTCGCGACGCGGGTGCGGAATGCGGCTTGCCTCCCGAATTTGCAGTGACGAAGCCCACAGGTCACCGCAAATTCGCTGTTTTTGCGGGGGTATTAGGATTTATATTGTTTGTGTTGGTATTGTTTTTCGCGCTTGCTCCCAGGCAACCGTCTATCGATGAGACTGGTGCGAAGATACTTTCCAACTCGAGGTCTCTCGAAGGCGCTACCGGACTGGTCGCGGATTCTTCGGGCGATGCGGGCCGGATTTCGGGCGAGGTGCTGGAATCCCTGCCTGTGCCGGAACGGCCCGAATGACGTAATGGAGTAATTAGGTATGAAGACAGAAACGATGCTTGCAACGGAAAAGATGCTGGACGTGGTGAAGACCCTCCTTGACGAGGAACAGCCCGAAAGTCTTTTCTCGAAAATTCTTGAAGTGGCGAAAAGCGTGCTCCGTGCGGATGCCGCAGTGCTGGATATTTCGGGCGAGACGCCCCTCCACTTTTCGAACCCGGAGCAGGTGAGCATTTCTATTTCGGCGGTGAGGCAGGCGAAGAGCGAACGGCGGGCGGTGGTGTGGAACCAGCTCGACGACGATACCGCAGACCTTTCGAAGTCTATTGTGCAGAACCAGCTCACGAGTATCATGGTTTCCCCGTTCCGCACTCCCGATAGCGAATCCGGCTACCTGTACCTGCAGCGCGCCGCACGCGAGGAACCCTTTACCGAAGAAGACAGCGCCCTGTTCGATTCGTTCGTGGCGGTGTGCGAAAAGTTTGCCTTTGCCGCCTACGACCGCCTGCGCGACAAGGAATCGCTCGATGTTTTGAAGAACGTTGTACGTAAGGACGGGATTGTTTATTCGAGCAAGGCTATGGCAGACCTTGTCGCCCTGGCCGAAAAGCTTTCCACGCTTCCGCTACCCGTGATTATCCGCGGCGAAACCGGTACGGGCAAGGAAGTGTTTGCACGCTTTATCCATAACCACAGCCCGCGTGCGGAACGCCCGTTTATTGCGGTAAACTGCGGGGCCATTCCCGAAAACCTGATAGAATCCCTGCTGTTCGGGCATGCGAAGGGCTCGTTCACCGGGGCGATTGATACCCGCAAGGGATTTTTCGAGGAAGCCGATGGCGGCACGATTTTCCTGGACGAGATTGGCGAACTCCCGATGAACATGCAGGTGAAACTCCTGCGCGTATTGCAGGAGAAGCACATTACCCGCGTGGGCGACAACCGCGAGATTCCGGTGAACGTGCGCGTGATATCTGCGACGCATGTGGACTTGGAAGAGGCCGTGCGTGAAAAACGTTTCCGCGAGGACCTGTACTTCCGCATCCAGGTGATGCCGCTCCAGCTGCCGCCCCTGCGTGAACGTGGCCAGGACGTTATTTTGCTTGCAGAAGAATTTATCAAGCGCTACGGTGCCGAGTACGGTCGTGGCAGGTTCAAGATGAGCCGCAATACTGAAAAGGCGCTGCTCGGTTACCACTGGCCGGGCAACGTGCGCGAACTCGAGAACCGCATCCAGAAGGGCCTGGTGCAGGCGGTTCACGGCGTTATACAGCCCAAGGATATCGGGCTTGACGAGGTGCAGAAGGAGGCGAAGGAAAGCCCCCGCACGCTCAAGGAAGCCCGCGAGACCGTGGAACGCGAGGTCATTGGCCGCGCCCTGCAGGATAGCAATGCGAACCTGACTCTTGCTGCGACGATTTTGGGCATCGACCGCAAGGTGCTGCGCGAAATCATGGAACGCCTGGGCATAAAAAAGGAAGATTTCAAGAATTAAGGGTCTGAAAACTAAAAAACGGAACAAAAAGTACTATAGGAGCAAAAAGTCTCGAAATTTTACTTTGGGTGAACGCGAATTTTATGTATATTATTTGCTAGAATGCTCGAAATGAGCAGTAAATAAAGCCTAAAGGAAAACTGGCACGGTTTTTGCTAAGTAATGAGTATGAAACACGCAACTTTCATATCGATTATAGGCCTCGCGGCGACGCTTTCGTTCGCCCAGGGCTTTGCAGCGCCGGAATCCAGTGTTCCGACCCCTGCCGAAAGTGCGGAAATTTCTAACCAGACCCCGGACTTAGGCGCTAAAGAAAGCGCAGAATGGCAAAAAATGCGTGCAGAACGCAAGCAGGCCCGCGAACAGATCCTTTCCAAGCTGAAGGAAAGGTCCAATGTTGAAAAACAGGGCATTCGCCAAGACGTTTCGAAAAAACGGAACGAAAAATCTCGCTTTGAGGGAAAACCGCAAAAGAATGAACCTCGCGAGCGTCAACCGTTTTACGATAGACCCGATTCTCCGAATATGAATCCGATGCGAGGTAACAATCCGCCTGTCCTGCCGCCCCCCTGGTGGTGGCAGCCCCAGCCGGTTCCACCTCAGCCGTAATGCGGTCCCTGACATTATTCCTCGTGTTGTTAGCGTCTGCGCTTTTTGCGCAGACGCAACAAGACATTTATAGGCAGGCACTTGAAGCCGAAGAGGCGGGGGACGTTTCCAAGTCTATTGAACTGTTCGAGAAGGCTCGCGATGCGGGTGGCGAGTACACCGAAGAAATCAGCGAAATCCTGGAAGCCTACGAGGAGGCCCTGGGTGGCGATGCGGATACTTCGGAGGTGTCTTTCCGTTTCTTGGGCAACTTGGGCTTTTACGGTCTGCACTATGCCGAATATGGTTCTACAAAAGACGTTTCCGAAAATGGCGGCGACTTGTTCGCCTCGGTAAGCGGGTACTTGGATTTTTCTACGGGCAACTGGATTCATTCCTTTGGCGTTGCGTTTGTTTCGGATTGGTTTGTGACGAACGAAGACATGCCCGTGCTCGATACAAACGACTGGACGATGGCTCCGGGGCTGGAGTATTCGCTTGTCGGGCAGCGCCTGCTCCTGGATATCGGGGTGGACTTCAATATTACGAGCGAAGGGGATTTCAATCCGGCGGGTTACGGCTGGGTGGAATTTGACATCGCGCGATATACGGCTCAGCGTTTTGGGGTGGCGGGATCCATTTACTACAGGAAGGATGGCCCGGCGACCGCGGGCGTGTTCGGTTCCTGGCACCGCTCCGAAACCCAGGGGCTGAACGGCTCTGCCTACCTGGGTGCGAAATACGAGGCCGACTACCTTCTCGACATTCTGGATTATGTCGGTAGCTCGCAAGAGGATTGTGAACGCGATGCTTGGGGCAACTGCATTGACCAGACATTCCCGACAATAAATTTTGAAGAGGTCGTGGCGAAGTGTGTGGCCGAGAACGGGGATTCGCTCTGCTGGGATCCGAACGTGTTCCAGCCGTATATCGATGCCGCGTATGCCGAACTTGACCAGACGGAAGACCTTTCTTTTGACAGGTACTGGAGCCGCTGGATTGGTCCCTCGTTCCAGTTGAGGCTTTCTTACTTGTTCAAGACGAAGATTTCTGTAGAGACGAAGTTTGACTTGTTCTATGCGTTCCTGGTGGATGGAGCCTCTGCGGAATACGAGAAGATGGGGAAGTTCTCGGGGAAGTGGGGGCTCGTGTTCAACTGGAACCCGAACTGGCTCACGCTTTATTTGGGGGCGGAGCAGACGTACTTGCGGTACGTGCTGCCGAATTCGCTCAAGGACTATTTCCCCGAGACATGCCTGCTGACCTCGCTTAAGGCGGGAGTAAAAGTGGAGTTTTAAGAAAATAAAAAAGGCCGGTTTATACCGGCCTCTTTTGCGTGGAGATAGTGGGAGTCGAACCCATGACCTACAGATTGCGAACCTGTCGCTCTACCAACTGAGCTATATCCCCGATTGTGTGCCAAATATATTTTTTATTGCCTGTTTCGTCAAGCGAAAACGGGGGTAAACCGCAAATTTTTTGCCATGGGGGAGGCTCGACCTTGCGTGGAGGTTCAGGCGCTGGCACCTGCGTTACAGCAGGACAATTTCGCGCTCGAGGGTAATCCCGAACTTTTCGCGGACCTTCTGCTGTACGAGTTCTGCAAGTGCGGAAATATCCTTTGCGGTTGCGCCGCCGGCGTTCACGATAAAGTTTGCGTGTAGCGTGCTGACTTCGGCGCCGCCGATGCGGGTGCCCTTGAGGCCTGCCGCCTCGATGTAGTAGCCGGGGGCGATTTGCGTAGGTGTGTCTGCGGCGCCTTGTGCGAGCCTCTTGAAGGTGGAACCCGCGTTGGGCATGTTGAGGGGCTGTGTCGCCTTGCGTTTTGCCATGCATTCGGCAAGTTCCGCCTCGAGTCGCGCGACGGTTTGCTCCTGCGATTCTCCGGTGGAATTGTCGCCCGCGGTGGCGGGGTCGAACGCGAACGTCGCCGAAAGGATTGTTTCTGCGGAACCATTCCGGGCAAGGTCCTGGAATAAACTGTGTCTGTACCCGAAGGCGCATTCGCCTGCGGTACGCACGCGCGTGTTGCCTGCGGTATCGAGGCTTGTGACCTGCGTGCAGCAAGTCCCGATTTCTTGCCCGTATGCGCCCGCGTTCATGTAGATGGCGCCCCCGAGGGTCCCGGGGATTCCCGCGAGCTTGTGGATACCGGAAAGCCCCTGCTTGAGGGTCGCGCGGGCGAATTTCCCGAGCGGGCACCCTGCACCGACCCGGTAGGTTCTGCCGTCTGGCGAATCGATGGCCGAAAATTCCCCCGCAAGTGTTATTATAACGCCGGCATATCCCTCATCACTTACGAGGACGTTCGTGCCGTTCCCGAGAATAAAGTGGGGCATGTTGCCCCTGCGGGCAAGCGCGAGCGCCTCTTGCAGGTCGGCTACACATTCCACCTTCACGTAGTAACGAGCGGGCCCGCCCACGCGGAATGAGGTGTGTTTGCTCATCGGTTCGTTTTCAAGAACGTGCATGCCGTAAATATAGTTACTATTATTCCTGCAAATGACCAGCGAAGAACTGAAACAATTCAAGGCGTCGCTTTCCATTACCTCGGTTGCCGGGGCTCTGGGCATCGATGTCGAGCGGGGCAGGTTCCACTGCTTTTGCCCGCAACGGCATGCGAACGGCGACCGTACGCCTTCGGTCTCGATATCCGAGGACCGCGGGCTGTTCCGTTGCTGGGTGTGCGATGATATCCGTGGCGACGTGTTTGACCTGGTGCAACAGTACAGGGGCTGCTCCTTTATGGAGGCGCTCGACTGGCTCAAGGAAACCTACCCGTTCCTGTTGCCCGGTGGAAAAAGGGCACAGGAAGGTTCCCCGAAAAAACGCACGGTGCAGGCGGTGAATGCGGTAGAGCGCAGTTCCCGCGTTCAGGAATCCCGTGGGCAGGAATCTCGCGAAGAGGACTTGCAGCCGCTCCTGGAAGAAAAACCCAAGGAACTCATTCCCGAGGACGAACGCAAGAAGGTGGTGCTCTCGTTTTTAAAGATGCTTGCGCCGGTGGACGGTACGCCCGCGGCGGCCTACCTCATGAAGCGCCGCATATACAAGCCTGTGTGGGATAGGATGCTCCTCCGGACCATTACCGACTACAATGCGCTGAACCGTCAGCTCAAGGAAACCTACAGTCTGGAAGTGCTCCAGTACGTAGGGCTGTTCAACGAGAAGGGTAACCTGCGCTATTACAAGCACCCGCTGATTTTCCCGTACCTCGATACGCTCCGTAGGGCTTCGCATTTCCAGGCGCGCGCCGTCGATTCGAGCGTCGAGCCCAAGGAACTTCACCTGAAGGGCACGATTCCGTTCCCGTACAACATGTCTGCGCTCGACCAGAAGCGTGGCTGGATTTACCTGTGCGAGGGCGTTATCGACACGCTCACGATGCTGCAGCAGGGCCTGCAGGCGGTAGGCATTCCCGGCGTCCGCAGTTTCAAGGTGCAGTGGCTCCCGCTGTTCAAGGAAAAGAACGTGGTGCTGTGCCTCGATCACGACGAGGCGGGCCGCAAGGGCATGGAATACCTGCAGCAGGTGTTCGGCAATGCGGGTATCCGCACGATTATCCTGGGCGATGGTCTCGAGAATATTCCCGTGAACATGAAAGAAGGCGAAGATGTGAACGAGTGGTTCGGCGGGAAAAAGTAATTTATCTATATTGTAAAGACCATGCTCCAGAAGATTTCGATTGTCGCCCGTATATTTGTTGTCGTCTTGTTTATCTATTCGGTATTGTTCTCGATTGTGGGGACTGTATTCGTCATCAAGGCGCATTCCTATATATTCGGGGCGATAGATGAAATCCATGCGATGCGCGAGTCTGAACCGCAGATGAGCAAGTTCATGCTCGACCTTGTGGATTCGAACCCGAAGGTGCAAATCAAGCACCGCTTTGTCCCGCTGGATTCCATCAGCAAAAAATTGCAGCATGCGGTCATTGCCGTAGAGGACCCGAGTTTCTACTACCATCCGGGAATCGATATCCGGAGCATCGTTACCGCAGTCGACGCGAACGTAACTTCGGGCAAGTTGCGCTACGGGGGCTCGACCATCACGCAGCAGCTCGCGAAGAACCTCTTCCTTACGGGCGAACGCACGTGGGAACGCAAGGTGCGCGAACTGGGGTACGCGTTCCTGATGGAATACGACCTCGGGAAAAAGCGTATTCTGGAATTGTACCTGAATTACGCCCAGTGGGGCAAGGACATTTTCGGGTGCGAGGCGGCGAGCGAGGCGTATTACGGTGTGCACTGCTCGCAACTCGATAGCACGCAGGCGCTGAACCTCGCGGCTATGCTTGTAGCGCCCTGCAAGTACAAGCCCGAATCGGAAGATTCCACGATGGTCCGCAGGCGTAGCGTCATCCACCAGAATATCCGCTACGTGAAGGAACCCGAAACCGAAAAGCGGTAACGGTTGCTTAACCGAGTACCCGCCGGATTTCAGCCTCGTCGGTAATTCCCCTTTCCGCTAGTTTGTCTGCATATTCGTGCAATGAGCCCTGCACGAACGTTCCGTCGGGCCGGAGCAGTTCGACGGCGGCGATTCGCCCTTTGTATCCGCCGGGCGACTTCTTGCGCAACAGCCTCTGGGCGGCAATCCCGAGGACGGATTCCCGGATGGCTTCGGGCAATACGCCCAAATCGCGTAGCCTGTCGATAGCCGCCTTCGCGCTGTTCGTATGGAGCGTGGAGAGCACGAGGTGGCCAGTTTCCGCCGCCTGTATGGCGATTCGCGCGGTTTCCTCGTCACGGATTTCCCCGATGAGGATAACGTCCGGGTCCTGGCGCAGTATCGACCTCATGGCGGTCGCGAATGTGAAACCGCATTTCGCGTTCACCTGCACCTGGTTCGCCCCCTTCAGCGGGTATTCTACCGGGTCCTCGATGGTCGTCACGTTCACCTGCCGGTGCAGTATCTCGCGGAGCCCTGCGTAGAGCGTGGTGGTTTTCCCGCTTCCCGTGGGCCCGGTAATCAGGAATAGTCCCTGCGGCTTGTTGAATATCTCGCGGAACGCGTGCAGGATTTCGCTGGTAAACTCGAGACTGTCGAGCGTCTGGCCGCTATCCTGCGATTGCAGCAGGCGGAGCACGCACTTTTCGCCCGCCTGTATGGGGAGCGTGCTCAGCCGGATATTCACGTTCTGGTAGATTCCCTGGAACGTGAAACTCCCGTCGTGGGGGAGCCGCCTTTCGGTAATGTCTACGTTTGCGAGTAGCTTGAGCCGGATAAGCACGGGTTCGGCGAGCCATCCCGGCAGTTCGCGGTAGTCCTCGAGCATTCCGTCGATGCGGAACCGCACGCGGAACGTATTTTCACCGGGTTCCAGGTGGATGTCCGACGCCTTCAGTTCCTGCGCCTTCTCGATAAGCGAATCCACCAGGTTGATGATGGGCTCCGATTCCCAACTATTGCTCTTGATGCCCCCGGGTTTTGGCGCCTCGGGAATGCTTATGCAGTCCGCGGCCCCGCATGCCGCCTGCTTTATCATCTGGCGGATTTCCTTTTCGCTGTGCTGTTCGGGTATAACCCGGCACCCCGATTCTATGCGGATGCGCTCGAGCGCAAGTTCATCGTATATGTCTGGAACCGCCACGCGATATATGCCTGCCTCGCGTGACACTCCCCAATAAATAAGTGGTGTCATGGGGGAGAATGTACAAAATGCAGGCCAGGAAAACCAACAAGAAATAAAAAATCCCCGATATAGTTCAAATAAAGAAATTATTTAGCAGAAAAATAATTTTTCTACTAAATAATTTTCAAAAAAGGCATAAAAAAGCCCCGATAACTAGTGTTACGGGGCAAAGGGGCTTACTTGAGCGTCACGCTACGGCTTATTCCGTTCACTCGGACGATGTAGTTGCCCGGAGTTTGCAGGGTGATGCTCGTCGTTGCACTGGCAATTGGCTTGGCAGCAACCAAGTGACCAAGCGCATCGAAGATGCGGACAACGCCACCCTGCGTATTAGAAAGCGTGAGCGTCATGCCGTTTACCGCAAGATTGAACATAGGCCGCATCGCATTCCACGCAATATCCGTTCCCTTTGAGGAACTGCTATTCGCCTTCGACGACGAAGACGATTCCGGCTTTGTAGAAGACGAAGTCTCGGCCTTGCTCGAAGAGGACTCATCAGAAGAACTAGATGCAATCACAGAACTGCTACTGGATTCTTCACTACTGGACGAAAGTATCGGAACAGAACTAGAGGATTCAATCTCCGACGAACTGGATTCGGCATCAGAACTGCTAGATTCAACAGGTGTTGAACTAGACGATTCTGCACTAGAACTACTCGACAGCGAACTACTTGACATTCCATACTTTGAGTAGAATTCTTCGCAGGTTCCCTCGCTTACGAGAATCGGATAATTGCCCTCGCAGTATTGCCAGAGGCCGCTATCGTCATCAAGACCGGCATTCGTGTTCAACGTTTCTACAAATTCAGGCGATTGCATAACCGCAGTTGTTTTGCCAAATACATTTACAGTAAATGAAGAAGAATCTATTTGTATGGGATTAGCGCCCTCCCCAATAAAATCAATATTGTAGTAACTATTACTTATCGTTGACGCAGAATCATTCGTATATGCAATTCCGGAAATTTTTAGATATTTCGCTAAATCGGTACTACGGTTGTTTACAACGGCATAACTATTTTTTACAAGTGATTTTGTATTTTCTCGGATTAGTCCTGCACTTTTTATCCAATAATATGATGACGCACTGACAAAGTTTGCAATGGAATTTTCAAATGGTGTGTTTAATACGCTATGATTGTTTTCAATTTTTTCATACTGCGTTTTTCCCACCAATCCGCCAATGAGAAATGGAGTCATCTTATTTGATGGTTGAGCGTTAATTACATCAATAGATAATTCTGAATAAGATTGTTCAATAAACCCGTAATCCTTATTTCCGAGAAGTCCACAAGAGGCAAAACCGACCAATCCGCCTATATAAAAATTATTATTCAAGTTATTCCCTATATAAATGGAGTCAATGTAAAAGACGGATTGGCTTTCTTTTACCGTTCCTCCGCTTTTTCCCGCAATTCCACCAAAATAAAACTCTGCAGAAACCGTGCTAGTAGAACTTATGGATTCTATTGAATAGATTCTTACATTTGATTGACTTTTTTCAACAACAGCATTTTCAATATTCATTGATTGTGCGCCACCAATATTTTCGGCAGCAATTCCGCCTATACGCCGAAAATCCGACGAGTTATATTCAGAATTTTTTAATTTAGGAAAACAAATTTCTGATATGGAGGACGAAATTAGTCCTCGATTTTGAGCAGCAATTCCTCCAATTTTTGCATTTCCGTATAGCACAAATTGTTTTTTTTCACAAAAATCAAAAAATGATTGAGAATTTTTCACCGTTCCGCTTTCCCAATTCACATATGTAATCCCTCCAAAACTTGAGTCTGTCGTAAACGTTGCTCTATTAACGCACGATTCAATCACTCCGTAATTATCATGTGCTATAGCAGAAGCACCTTGAACGACGGCATAATTAACACAATTTTCGATTTTTCCATGATTTAATCTAACAAATCCATAAGTTGTTTTACCTGATTTTATCGCTAAATTTTTTAGAATAAAATTGGGCCGACAATAATCAAAAAGGCTTGAGCTATTCACTCCATAAATGGCGTGACCATTTCCATCAAAAATTCCATTAAACTTATTCGAGACATTTCCAATTACAGGAGTTGCTCGTGATGCTGCCGTCGTAGAATCATCCACATAATAAATATCGTTATTCAAAACAGCATTAATAGACGTATTTCCGTTTGTATTCACCTGGTAAGCAAACCAAGCCAGTTCACTCGGACTTGTGATAACGTAATATTCAACGCCATCTATTTCTTTGGAAGATGGCTTTGACGTAGAGCCATCCCAATCTTCGGCAAAAGCCGTGCTGAATAGCCCTGCCAGCAGGCAGAGAATGATTGCTTTGAAAGCCGAGAAACGGCGGAAACAGGAGGGGCGGGTCTGGGTGGTCATAGGCGGCTCCTTGGACAGGTTACTCCTAAATATATATTATCATTGGCACTTTGTAAAGAAAAATATATATTTTGCGCCTTTTAGTCCTTTTTGCGCACGAAAAATCCCGCCTTGATCGGCGGGATTTCTGAAACATTGCTTGTGCGGGCTTATGCCGTCGCGTGCTTGTTCATCTTTTTCTTGATCTTGCTCGCGCCTTTCTTCGCCTTGTGGAATATGGCGTTCGGGAGCCAGAAGAACGTGGGCACGAGGTACATCGTGAGGATTGCCGACACGAGGAGACCACCCACGGATGCGATACCCATCGGCTGCGTCATGGCGGCCACGTTACCACCGAGCGCGAATGCGAGCGGAAGCTGTGCCACGATGGACGCAAACGTTGCAAGCACAATCGGCTGGAACTTGTTCTTTGCGGCAGTCATCATTGCCGAACGCCTTCCCATGGCACCGCTTCGCAGCAGCCTGTTCGATTCGTCAAGCAATAGAATAGCGTTGTTCACCACCACACCGATAAGCATCACTATAGCCATGAGGGCAATCATCGAGAGCGCCTTGCCGGTAAACACGAGGGCGAGGAGCACGCCGATAGCGCCCATCGGGATGGTCATCATGATGATGAACGGCTGCATGAAACTTTCGAGGAGCGCGATGAGCAAAATGTAGGTGAGGAGGATTGCCATGATAATGGCCACCTTGAATTCCGCCACCATGTCGTTTTGCATGTCGGCCTGTGCACCGAAACTGAAGGTAATGCCTTCGGGAAGTTCGCTCTTCATGCTTTCGGCGAGTGCGCCCACCTTGCCCATGATTTCACCGGTAGTGTGGCCGGGCAAGAGGTTCATGGAAACGTCGACACGGGTACGCTTGCGCTTGCGGTCGATTCGGGTCGGGCCCGCACCGTCTTCGATGTAGAAGAGTTCGCTTGCGTTCAGGTAACCCTTCGGGGTCATAATCGGCAGGTTCTCGATGTCGGTATGGCTCTGGCGGTCCTTTTCCATCATGCGCACGTATACGTCGTATTCTTCACCGTCTTCGGTATATTGCCCCGCTTCGTAGCCGCTCACCGCGATGTAGTTGTAGGTGGCGACGGTCTGGAGCGTAACGCCGTAGTCGGCGAGTGCCTGGCGGTTCGGAATGAGGCGAATTTCGGGTTTACCCGCTTCGTAACTCGTCTTGAGGTCAACAATGCCGCTGATGGAATCCTTGATGCGGTCCATAATCAGGTTGGACGCCTTCACGACGGAATCCGCATGCAGGCCGTTCACTTCGAGCACCACGTCGCCCGCGGAGTTGTTGTTCATTTCGGAAGCGGATGCGGACTTGATGGAAATGTAGGCGTCGGGGATGTCGGCGAGGTAGGGGCGCAGGGAATCGACAATCTGGTCGGTGCTGCGGGTACGGCCTTCCCAGTCCTTCAAGAGCTTCACGCGCATCGTTGCCTGGTTGACCGTCGTCATGCCGTTGGAACCACCGACGTTCATGCTGTAGTGCACAATTTCGGGGACGCCCTTGATGCGGCTTTCGATGATTTGAGCAATGCTGTCGGTCGTTTCGATGTTGGTGCCCACGGGCATTTCGAGCTTGACGCTGATCATGCCCTGGTCCTGCTTCGGCATAATTTCGACCGTAAGGGCGTTCTTGGCAAGGAAGCCGACGACAGCGATTGTGCCCACGAGAGCGAGGACCTGGAAAATCACGCCCGGAATGGAGAGGCAGAACGAAAGCGTCTTGAGGTAGATAAAGCGGATGCCGTTCAGGGCCTTCGGGAAGATGCCCAGCGCGCTTGCGATAATGCCGGGCTTTTCTTCGATGATGTTCCCGAATTCATCCTTCTTCTTGCCCTTGAACAGGTAGGCGGCCATGAGCGGTGTCAGCGTGAAGGTCACGAGGAGCGACACGAACGTGGCGAACACCATGGTAAGGCCGAAGGTGCGGAAGAAGATACCGGCGATGGACTTCATGAATGCGATAGGCACGAACACGCACACGTTGGTGAGCGTGGATGCCATAATGGCGACCATGATTTCGGAGGTACCCTTGTAGGCGGCTTCCTTGGGTTCAAGCCCGAGTTTCAGCTTTTCGTTGATGTTCTCGAGCACCACGATGGAGTTTGTGACGAGCAAGCCCACCGATGAAGAAAGTGCCATCAAGGACATCATGTTGATGCCGAAGCCCGCGAAGTACATGAGGGTAAAAGCACCGATCACGGAGATAGGCATCGTGAGGGCAGCGATAATCATCGTCGAGAACTTGCCGAGGAACAGAAGCAGGAGGCCTGCGGTAAGCGCGATGGCGATGATGATGTTCTGGATAACGTTGTCGATAGATTCGCTCACGGCTTCGGACTTGTCGTACACCAGGTGCAGTTCGAATCCTTCGGGGAGGGTCTTCTGGATTTCGTTCATGCGCTTGATGACGCCTTCGGAAACCTTCACCACGTTCGCGTCGGAACGTTTCTTGATATCGAGCGATACGGAGTTTTGCCCGTTGAAGCGCGATGCGGAAGTGATGGTCTCGATGGTATCCTTCACGACTGCGATTTCGCTAAGCTTGATGACGCCCTTCGCCGTCGGGATATCCATGTTGCGGATTTCGTCAAGGGTCTGGAACTTGCCCGAAGTACGCACGCTCGTGTTCTTGTGCTTGCCGATAACTTCACCGATAGGGAAGTTGATGTTCGACTGCCCGAAGAGCCCCATGATGGTCGCAATATCGACATTGCGGTCGAGCATCTTGTCCTTGTCAATCTCGATGGAAATCTGGCGAGTGGTACCACCGAACACATCGACGCTAGCCACGCCGGAAACTGCGGTAAAGAGCGGTTCGATATCGTCTTCCACCTTCTGGCGGAGTTCCGTGGAGTTGAGCGGTCCGGTAAACGAGATGGACATGATGGCGGCGCCGTTGATATCGACCTTCGCGATAATCGGGGCCTGCACGGCATCGGGGAAGTTCACCGACGCAAGGTCAATCTTGGAACGCACGTCGTTTGCGGCCACGTCCACGTTGACGCCCATGTTGAACATGGCGACGAGAATGCCGTAGTTCTCAAGGCATATGGATTGCACGAAGTCGATACCGTCAACAAGTTCCACCTGGTCTTCGATGGGCTTGATGATGGTGGACTCGATTTCTTCGGGGCTTGCGCCCTGGTAGATGATGGTTGCGGTGACCACGGGGACGTCGAATTTCGGCATCAGGTCGACCACCATCATGCTGTAGGTGTAGAGACCGAAAACCACCACGGTCAAGATGACCATGAGCATGGTAATCGGTTTGTAGATACTGGCCTTAATCATTCAGCAAAACTCCCTTATTCGACAATCAGGACCTTGTCGCCGTCGCTCATGCGGTTCTGGCCTTCCACCATGACGGTCTCGTTGTCTTCCAGGCCTTCGGTAATCTGGATGTCGTCCTTGGTCTGCACGCCGAGCTTCACAATCTTGCGGCGGGCCTTGCCTTCGTTGTCGACAGTCCATACGGCGTTCACGCCATTGCGGTAGACAATCGCCTCGTTCGGGATTACGATGCCGCTCACTTCGCGTGCGTCGAGTTCCGCGGTCACGTACATGCCGGGGAGGAGCTTCTTGTGCTTGTTGTCGAAGGTGACTTCCACCGGGAAGAATCGGGTCTGCGGGTTGGCGGCGAGCGGGATAAGCGTCACCTTGCCCTTGATCTTTTCGCCGGCGACGGTGACCGTTGCGGTAGCGCCCTTCTTGAAGTAACCGATGTCGTTACTCGTGACGTTCAGCTTGAGGATAACCTGGTTGAGTTTCGCGATGGTGCAGAACACGCCGCCAAGTCCCGGAGTCTGGCCCACCTTGTAGTTGAGCTCGGTCACCACGCCTGCAGCCGGTGCGAGAATCTTTGTGGCGCGGCGGGCGGTCTCGAGGTTCATCTTGGCAATCTTCAACTGCATTTCCTGCGTGTCCATGTCCTGCTGGCTGATACCACCCTTGGCATGGAGTTCACGCATGCGCTCGGTCGCCTTCTCGAGGAGGGCCACCTGTTCTTGCGCCTGCTGGTACTGCGTGTTGTCGCCGGTAAAGATGTATTCGGCGAGCACCTGGTCTTTTTGCACGGAGGAACCTACCTGCACGTTAATCTTTGCGAGCGGGTCGCTCATCTTGGAGATGGCGTAGGACTGCTGCATACCTTCGATAGAACCGCTGAACTTGCGGACATCGCTGAGCTTTGCCGCGGTTGCCTTCACGACTCGTGCGGGCTTGCCCTTTTCCTTCTGGATTTCCTCGATAGTGGTGGGCTTTGCTTCGGTTTTTTCGTCTTTCTTGAGATCGCAGCCGACAAGAAGAAGCGAAATGGCTGAAAGGGTGATGACTGTTTTCGTGATCTTGTTCATATTCTGCTTCCTATTAATATTCTCCGGTGGCCTGCAGGAGGGCGTTGTATGCCTTGTTCCATTCGACGATGGAATTCATGTAGTCGAGCTTTGCGGTGCGCAGGCTGTTTTCTGCCGTCAGGAGGTTCAGCTGCGTTTCGCGCCCGAGCTTGTAGGCGTCGTTCGTGAGGTCATAGTTCTTCTGCGCCAAGTCAACCTGGCGCTTTGCAATTTCAATCTGGCTGTTCGCGTCCTCGAGCGTGTTCGCGCAGGATTCAATCTGCATGCGGAACCCGCGCTCGGCAGTTTCCTTCTGGATTTGCGTGCTGCGGAGGCTCGATTTGGCCTGCGTGACGCTCTCGCGGGTCTTCATGCCGTTGAAGAGGTTCATCGTGACGTTAAGTGCCACGTACTTGTTGAGCTTATCCCACTTGGGTGCATCCCAGTCGAAGAAGTCGTTCTTGTTGTTTGCGTACTTGATGCCGCCAAGGAGCACGACTGTCGGCTTGTAGCCGCCTTCCTCGATTTCGATGTTCAGGTTCTTCATGTTCTCGGTTTCTTCGAGCATCACGAGTTCCCTGCGGCGCTTCTTCACGTTCGCCATGCTGGTATCGGGGTAGGTGTAGCCTGCCGCGGGGTCGCGCAGGTCGCCCTGGAACTGCACGTCGCTTTCCCATTCGAGGCCCATGGTGTTCAGGAGGGCGTTACGGGCGAGGATGCGCTTCTTTTCGGTGCTTGCAATCTTGGAATTCAGCTGGTCCATCGAGAGCTGCACGCGGATGAGGTCAAGTTCCGTGGCGAGCCCGCTCTTGAGGGACTGTTCCACGAAGCTCAGGTTTTCCTGGAGCATGTCCTTGGAGGCGTACATGATGCTGATTGCGGAATCGAGATAGATGAGCTGGTCAAATGCGTTCGCGACATCGTAGCGGACCTGGGCCTTCTTGTTTTCGAGATTCACTTCGCTTACGCGCTTGTATGCCTTTGCAATCTCGATACCGGTACCCACCTTGCCCTGGGCGTAGAGAATCTGCGTGGCCGTGATGCCTACGCTGGATTGCCAGCGGTAGCCCTGTGACTTCATGCCGTAAATGAGCCCGTCCACGGCGGGGCCGATAACCTGCTGGTCGTAGGCGTTTGCCATGGGGTTGCCGTTCTCGTCGGTACCTGCTGCCATGTTTGCGGCAGCGTCGGCGAGGTCGGAGGTCTTTTCCACGTCATCAAGGCCAAAAATACGGGTAACCGTTGCACTCAGGTCGATTGTGGGGTAGGCGTTGCCGTAGCCGGCGGTTACCTGGGAGCTGGCGCTTTTTAGGTCTTCTTCGGCAGACTTGACGTCCGAAGATTTTTCAAGAGCAATATTGATCGCTTCTTCGCGGGTGTACGTCTTGCCCGCCCACGATGGTATCGCGAGGCTCAGGGCAAGTGCCGATAAAAGGGCGAAATTCCTTGACATCTAGTACTCCTATACTACAAGGTTGCGCCAAATTTAGCAAAAACCGCACTATATAACAAGGGAGTGGGGTTGTATTTCTAGATGAAACGACCAATTTAGGCGGTAAAAGGAACGGCCCTAAAAAACAAAACACGTGCTTATCTGTGCACGTGTTTTGCAAAAAATATGGATGTGTCCGGATTACATCAGGCCGGGGATTTTCATGCCGCCGGTGATGTCGTTGAGGCTCGACTGGGCCGCTTCGTCCTTCTTCTTGATTGCTGCGTTGATGGCAGCCATGACGAGGTCTTCGAGGGCTTCCACGTCGTCCTTGTCGACTGCATCGGGGTTGATCTTTATCATGGTGAGGATTCCCTGGCCGTTGATGGCCACCTTTACCATGCCGCCGCCCGCCTCGGCGTCAAAACTCTGCGTCTTAAGGTCGTTCTGGGCCCTGAGCATCTTGCTCTGCATTTTCTGGAGGTCCCGGAGCATCTTGTTCATGTCCATAGTGCGTTTCCTTCTAGTTGTCGGTGACCTCTTCACACGACTCGCTTGTCGGGAGGTCAACCTGCTTGTTTAACTGTTTAGAATTTAAATATTGTCCGCCGAAGATTTCGACCATCTTCCTGAGAAGTTCGTCCTTATCCATGTCTCGCTCAAAGGGGTTTTTCTGCGCGTTTGCGCGGGCGATGAGTTCTTCGTTGGTAAAAGTCCTGAGCCGAAGCCTAAGATCGACCTGGGTCTGGAGTTTGTCCTGGAGGATAGTCTTTAGGCGCGCGAGGTATTCCGGCTGTTCCTGTATTTGCTGGTAGCCCCAGGGAACGCTCTGCTCGTTTTCGCATACGTAGGTAAGGAACAGCGGGAACGGGGTCAGCTTCTGGTCGCCCGATTCAAGAACGGAACCGTTTACGGCGGCAGAGAACTGCAGGTCGCCGCAGTTCGCGAGCGATGCCGATATGGAGGGCCATGCGTTGGTAATCTCGTACCGCGTGTACGGAGCGGGCGATTCGGGGAACGTCTCGTTTGAGACGGATTCCTCCTCTTGGGGGAGTACCTCGAGGATTTTACCTACTTTTTTTTTTGTCGCCTCGTCGGCGGCGGATTTGGGGTCGTTTATGGCGGCTAGTGCGCGTCGTAGATCGGTCAGCCGGTCTAGCCATGCCATGCGAGCGAAAGTCGTTTCTACCAGGAGGCGCGGGTTCGTGCTGTAGCGGATTTGCGCCTGCAGGTCGATAAGCATCTTGGATATGCGCAGCAGGTCGCCGTTCGAGAGGCCCTTTGCGGTTTCCTTGAATTTCTCGTAGAGTTCCGCCGAAATGTTCAGTTCGTCGGGCGTGAAGGCGTCGAGCCTGCTGTAGATGAGGTTGCGCAGGAACTTGCCGAACCCGTCGAGGAGGGGGGCAAACTCGATACCGCGGTTGACGGCCTTGTCGACCATCTGGAAGCAACCCTTGAGGTCGTGGTTCTCGATGGCCTGGATGAGCTCGAAGAACAGTTCCGTAGGCGGAATGCCGAGCACGGAGCGCACGGAATCGGCGTCCATCTCGCTGCCGGTAAACGCGTATGCCTGGTCAAAGAAGGTAAGGCCGTCGCGCATGGAGCCATCCGCCTTCTCGGCGAAAATATTGAGGGTTTCGTCGGAGGCGTTGATGTGTTCCTGCTCGCAGATGTAGCGCAGGCGCGAGGCAATCTGGTTGATGGTCAGGCGCTTGAAGTCGAAACGCTGCACGCGCGAAAGGATGGTCGGCAGCAGCTTGTTCACTTCGGTGGTCGCGAAGATGAAAATCACGTGCGGAGGGGGTTCCTCGAGGGTCTTCAGGAGCGCGTTGAACGCACCCGGAGACAGCATGTGGACTTCGTCGATGATGAAAATCTTGTACTTGCCTATAACGGGCGGGTACTGCACGCGGTCAATCACGTCGCGGATATTGTCGACGCCGGTGTTGGAGGCAGCGTCTATTTCGTAGATATCCATCGGGTTGCCGCCCGCGATATCCTTGCAACTTTCGCACTTTCCGCAGGGGTGCAGCGGGTCGCCGCCGGTGCAGTTGAGCGTGCGGGCGAGGATTCTGGCACTGGTGGTCTTGCCTACGCCACGGGTCCCGGTAAACAGGAATGCGTGGTGGAGACGGCCCCCTTCGATTGCGTTCTTGAGGGTCTGTGCGATATGTTCCTGCCCGACCATGTCGTCAAAGGACTGCGGGCGCCACTTGCGGGCCATTGCTACGTATGCCATGACTTTAAATGTAGTAAAAAGTCAGAAATGTGAAGTGTGTGGTGTGAAATGTGTAATGACTAATGAGAAATGACGAATGGCTGATGAAAAATGGGTAATCTTACATCCCACATTCCACATTTCACATTTTTTTTTATTATTTGTAAATAAAACCACGAGGTACACGATGAATCCGAATTTGGCGTTATTGATTCTTTCTTGGCAGGTGGCATGCCTGTACCATGAATCCGAGACAGAGAAATTGCTGCCCGGTTCTACCTCCGCGACTGAGGCGGAAAGCGATGCGCTCGATGCCATTCACGACGAGGTGACCCCGGATGTTTCGTGGGACGATTTTAACGACACGTATGCGAGTTTCAAGACTGCGAAGGAGCGTGCGGCGGCTTGCGTCGAGGTCCTCAAGGGGCAGTCCGGCGAATTCCGTAGCAAGGTCCTGGAATCGATGCTCCGTGTCGCGAACGCCTCGCGCGAAAACGACAACGAGACCAACGTTTCGCCCGAGGAAATGGACTTTATCCAGCAGATTAGGGAAGCGCTGGAATAAAAAAAACACCTGTAAAAAAAGAAACCGCCGAGGATGCCTCAGCGGTTTTAATCTTTATATAGGCGCAGTTTAGCGGAGTACGATGTCGCCGTTCGCGACGAGCTTGTCACGCAGCTTGTTGTGCGCCTTGTTGACTTCGTCGTCGGTAAGTGTGCGGTCCATGGCCTGGTAGGTGAGGCTGTAGACCATGTTCTTCTTGCCGGCTTCGATCTTGTCACCTTCGTAGATGCTCTTGAGGGTAATCTTCGCGAGGTTCTTGGGGTTGAGCCCCTTGATGCGGGCGACGATGTCCTCGTGGGTCATGGATTTCGCCACTTCCAGCGAGATGTCGCGGCTAGACGGCACCTGGCGGCTGAAGGCTTCGAACACGATCTTCTTGTGGGTGGCGTGTTCCATCTTGTCCATGTCGAGTTCCATCACGTAGGTGGTGTAGCTGATGTCGTTCGCGGCCATCACAGAGGGGTGGAGTTCGCCCATGGTGCCGAGCACCACGCCGTCGGCGAGGATTTCGGTCTGCTTGCCCGGGTGCAGGAAAATTTCAGGCTTGGCCGGCACGCGGAATTCAACCACGAGACCCACGCGCTTGAGGAAGCTCTGCACGAATCCCTTGAACGCGGCAAAGTCAATCTGGGCGGGCTTGTCGTTGAGCGGGTTCACGTCGAAGTTGCCTGCAATCGTGAGGGCGACGAGGTTCGATTCGTCGAAGCCCGGGTCGCGCACGTCCTTGCGGTCGCGCTTGAACTGGCCCTTGGCCACTTCGAACAGGCGCACGGAACCCGGACGGTTCTTCTCGTTCTCGGCAACGCTCTTGAGAAGGTTGGGGAGAAGGCTCGTGGGCACGGCGCCCAGCTCTTCGGAAAGCGGGTTCAGGAGCAGTGCGGGCTTGCTGCGGCGGTCGTCGCTTTCGGGGCCGAAGAGGGCCTCGGTGCGTGCCTTGCTCGTGAAGCGCAGGCTCAGGCATTCGAGCAGACCCATAGCGGAGAGCGTCTTGCGGATCTTGCGGTTCAAAACTTCAATCGGCGGAAGCTCGTTCGGCTGCATTTTGAAGGAGGGCAGCGTGTACGGGATGTTGTCGAACCCGACGAGGCGGGCGACTTCTTCGATGAGGTCCACTTCGCGTTCGAGGTCGGGGCGGAAGCTCGGAATCTTGAACGTGATGGAGTCTGCCGTCTTGGAAACGACTTCGAGGGCGATGCCAGTGAGGAACTTTTCCACCTGGGCCATGTCGAACTTCATGCCGATAACACGTTCGGCCTGCGCAATGCGGAGCGTGACCACGTTGCATTCCTTCTTGTGGTCGTCGCCGGTGTATTCGACAGTGCCCTTGAGAATACGGCCGCCGGCCACTTCCTGGATGAGTGCGCAGGCGTACTTGCTGTATTCGTCTTGGGTCGCGAAGTCGATTTCGCGTTCAAAGCGGTAGCTGGAGTCCGTGGAGATGCAGAGGCGCTTTGCCTGCTTGCGGACCACCGTCGGGTTGAACCAGGCGCTCTCGAGGAACACGTTCTTGGTGGTATCGACAATTTCGGATTCGACGCCACCCATCACGCCGGCAACGCAGGCCGGACGGTCGCCGTCGCAAATCACGAGGTCGTTTTCAACGAGTTCGTGAGCGGTGTGGTCGATAGTTTCAATATGCTCGCCCTTCACGGCACGGCGCACCTTGATCTTGTTGCCGTGCAGCTGGTCCATGTCGAAGCTGTGGAGCGGCTGGCCCACGTCCATTAGAATGAAGTTCGTAATGTCCACCACGTTGTTGATGCTGTTCATGCCCACGGCGTGCAGGAGTTTTGCGAGCCATGCCGGGGACTTTTCGACCTTCACGTCCTTGATGACGCGGCCCACATAGCGGGAGCAACCGCAGCCGGGCACCACTTCGAGGCTGATGGCGGAACTTGCCGCCTCGGCATCCTCGTTCAAGGTGTAGGCGAGGGGCTTGAGCGGGCGGTTGAACTTCGCTGCGAGTTCGCGTGCCACGCCGCGGTGGCTGAGTGCATCCGGGCGGTTCGGGGTCACGTTCAACTCAAAGCACACGTCGTAGAGGCCGAGGCTCACGAACGGGGTACCTGCGGGAATGCTGTCATCCAGCACCATGATGCCCGCGTGATCGTCGCTAAGGCCGATTTCGTCTTCGGCGCAGATCATGCCGAAACTTTCTACACCGCGGATCTTGGACTTCTTCATCTTGAGCGTGCCGCCATCGGGAAGCGGGAGTTCCGCGCCAATCGGGGCGAGAACCACGGTCTGGCCTGCGGCTACGTTCGGGGCGCCGCACACGACCTGGAGCGTTTCCTTGCCGTCGTTCACGGTGGTGATGTGCAGGTGGTCGCTGTCCGGGTGAGCTTCACAGGTGAGGACCTTCGCCACCACGAGCTTCTCGTAGACCTTGCCCGGTTCTTCCATGCCTTCGACTTCGAGGCCGATGGAGGTGAGGGCCTTTGCAACTTCTTCCGCAGATTCCGGAAGATCAACGTGACGTCTGAGCCAATTCAAAGAAACTTTCATTTTTTCCTCTTTGGCACGAGGACTGCAACAACGCGTCAATCCATACGGATAAACGTGGCAACGTCGCAAAATCCGTGCCCGCTTAAATTTTCGTCGGGAAATTTAGCAAAAAATGAGTTTTATGACATTGCGGGGCATGAATTTTCTAAATTATAGCGCGATGAAATTTGTGAAGTGCTTATTGTTTGCATTGAGCCTGTGTTCGCTTGTTGCCTTGACGGGTTGTGACCTGCCGTTCAAGTTGCCGTTCGACTTGCCCTTTGGCAAGGAAGACCCGGTCGTTGTTTCCGTGGGCAAGGTGAACCTGACGCAGTCCAAACTCTTGAGCATGGTCCCGAACTGGAACTCGCTGGATGACCGTACCCGGCTTGCCTTCCTCGAGCACTGGATAGACGAGGAGGTTGCCTACCAGGAGGCCATGGATGCCGGGATTATGTCGGATTCCGTGCTTTCGGGCCAAATCGAGAGTACCGTGCGCAAGCTGGTGGTGGATTACTACCTGCAGACGTTTGCTGATACCATGCTGATAGGCGATGCCGAGAAACTAAACTACTATCAGGAACACCGCGAAAACTACCTGCGTGGCAAGACCTCCATCTCGGGTGCGATTCTCTACTTTAAGACGTGGGCGAATGCCGATGCGTACTACAAGGAAATGAAGTCGCGGGCCCTGAACGTGGTACCTGCGGAAAACCCGCTGATAAGCGAAATCGTGAAGTTTGATACCGTGACAGCCTCGCCGGATACGTGCATGATCAAGGAAATCGAGACGTTCCCGATAGGCAAACTTTCGGTGATGCGCTACTGTGGTGGCGCCCTGAAGATGGCGATAGTTACGGAAAGGCTCGATTCTGCGGAGGTGAGACCCTACAAGGACGTTGCCGAGGATGTTTCGAACATGGTTTGGCTCGAACACCGCAATACGGTTATGGAGCGCCTGAAGAAAGAATGGAAAATGAAGCGGCCGATTTTCTCGAAATCTACCGTGTTCTCTGAAAAGGAAAGCGAATGAAGAAGTTTTATCTAGTTGTTGTCGCCCTTGCAGGGCTTGTCGCTTCGGCTTTTTCTGCCCCGGTCCTCATGGAAGGGATTGCGGCGATTGTCGACGGGAAGCCGATTATGCGCTCGGAGTTCCTGAACAACCTGTACCATTTCCAGGAAACGCCCGAAGGCGCTGCGATGACCGAGGAACAGCAGAAGCAGTACGTGCTCGACAAGCTGATTGAAGAAAAGGTTTTGCTGAGCCGCATTGACCGCGATTCCATCGTGGTGAGCGATGCGGAAATTGACCAGCGCGTGACGGCGCACCTGAGCCAGCTTGCGGCAAGCCAGAACGTGAACATGGCGACGCTCGAGAAGGCCATCCGTTCCCAGCTGGGGGTGAGCATGGCGCAGTACCGCGAACAGCTTGCGAAGCAAATCAGGAGCCATGTGGAAACGCAGCGCGTGCGCCAGCGCCATGTGGGTGCGGTAAGCCCGACCAAAAAGGAAGTGGACTTTTTCTACCAGACGTACAAGGATTCGCTCCCGAGGCAGTACAACTGCGTGCAGCTGAGTCATATCCAGTTGAAGATTGAACCGGATTCCGCCATCGTGGATTCCGTGAAGCGCCTGGCAGAGAATCTCGTGGATAGCCTGAACCTGGGTATCAAATTTGAACTGCTTGCGAAGAACCATTCGCAGGATTCCTCTGCCGAAAAGGGAGGTGACCTCGGTTACTACAGGCGTGGACTTTTGGACCCGGCTTTTGAGCGCACGCTCGACCTGCTGAAGAATGGGCAGTATTCCTCCACTCCGGTCAAGACGGACCGTGGCTGGCACATTGTCCGCGTGATTGGCCGTAAGGAAGACGGCGTGCGTTCTGCACACATTCTGCTCCGCACGATTCCGACGGCAGCGGATTCTGCACGCGTGCTGCAACTGGCGGATTCTCTCCGTGCCTCCATCAAGACGAAGGACGATTTCTCTGCGGCGGCGAAGAAGTTCAGTACCGACAAGTCGAGCAACTTTGCGGGAGGCCTGCTGGGCTGGTACCAGAAGAACGAGATGGAACCCGCGTACGTTGACCCCGTTTCTAACCTGAACGTGGGCGAAGTCTCGGAGCCTGTGGAGATTGACGGTTCGTACCACCTGTTCCGCCTGGACGATTCTCGCCAGGTTCGCGAACTCACGCTCGAGGAAGATTACGGCAAGATTGAGGCTATGGCGGCAAACCACCTGGAAAACGAGAAACTGAACGCCCTCCTCAAGAAGTGGCGCGAGGAAGTCCACATCGAAATCCGCATGACGGAATAGTTCTCCGGTTTATCGCGAGGAGCACGGACCATCATGATTCACTTCACCCACGTGACAAAGTCCTACGAGGATAACTGGAAGGCGCTGAACAATGTCACCTTCCGTATCAATAAGGGTGAGTTCGTGTTCCTGACGGGGCATTCGGGTGCGGGTAAGTCGACCGTGCTGAAATTAATTTATATGGACGAACGCCCCGATATGGAACGTGGCGGCCAGGTAATGGTGAAGTTCACCAGCGACTGCATTTACGACAGCAAGAGTTCTCCGGACAACAGGATACAGGCGTTCCGCCGCAAGATGGGAATAATTTTCCAGGATTTCAAGTTATTGCCCGACAGGAACGTTTTTGAGAACGTGGCGCTGGCACTGCGCATCGTAGGGACCCCGAGCAGCAAGATAAATGCGGCCGTGTTTGACGCGCTTGCCCTGGTGGGGATAAGCCAGAAACGATTTGCGATGCCCTATACGCTTTCCGGTGGTGAACAGCAGCGTGTGGCGATTGCCCGCGCGATGGTGCATAACCCGTACTTGCTCTTGGCGGACGAACCGACCGGTAACCTGGACCCGAAAAACGCCGACGAGGTGTTCAAGATTTTCAAGGAAATCAATGCCCGCGGCACCACCGTGGTGATGGCGACGCATAACCCGGACTTTTACCTGAATAGCCCGTTCCGCCGCCTGGTGCTTGATCACGGCGAACTCTTGAACAGAGACCTGATTTAATTGCGCTGGTTATTTTTGTAAACGGAAAAGACATCAAGGCCCTTTCTTTTGGGCTGTGAAAAATTTATTCTTAGGGCATGAAATTCAGCGTCCGCTACAACCATGTCGGCTATGCCCCCAAGGGGCCGAAGGTTTTCCTGCTTGCATGCGATGTGGCGGATAATCCCCTGAAGGGAATGCAGCCGTGGTTTGAGGTATATACCGAGAGGGGAGAACGCGTGTTCGGTGCCTCGATGGCCGAGAAGGGCGCCTGTTCATATACAGACGAATTTGTATGGGAAGGCGACTTTTCGGAAATTGCAAGGGATGGGAATTACCGTATTGCGGTGATGGATGCGAAGGGGAATATCCTTGCCGAATCAAAGTTCTTTGAAGTTTCTGATAGGCTTGCCCTGGAACAACTTTCGCTGACGCTCAAGTCGTTCTATTTTCAGCGCTGTGGTGTGGAGTTGACTCCGGACCGTGCTGGGAAATGGGCGAGACCCGCCGCGCATCTGGACGACAACATCGAATTCCACCCGAGCATGGAACGTGCCGGAACGTGGAATGCTCATGGCGGCTGGTACGATGCTGGCGACTACGGCAAGTATATAGTGAATGGCGGTGTGTCGCTGGCGACGCTCCTGCTGGCGGCAGAATTTGCGGATGACCGCCCGATGGTTTCTAGCAATGCGGACTTTTTCGATGTGGGGTCGTTCCGCTCGAACCTGCTCGAGGAAATCCGGTTCGAACTTGAATTTTTCCTCCGCATGCAGGACGAAGACGGCGGTGTGTTTTTCAAGGTGTCGCCGGTGCGCTGGGACGGGTTTGTTTCGCCGTCGCAGTCCGATGCCCTGCAGAAGCGCCAGATTCTCGGGAAATCGACCACATCGACACTGAATTTTGCAGGTGCTCTTGCGCAGGCGCATCGCGTATTTGCCCGTGCGTATCCCGGATTTGCCAAGCAGTGTCTGGATGCAGCCCTCCGCGCTTACCGCTGGGCCGTCGAGAATCCCGATGTCACTTACCCGCACAATACCGAGGGTAGCGGCGGGTACGGTGACGAGCGCTACGATGACGAGTTCTTCTGGGCGCGCGCGATGCTGTACCGCGAAGGGCAGGTCGCTGGTGCGGACCTTAAGGAACTGCTCCTCCGTGACATGGAAAAATGCCCGCCCGATTTGGGCATGAGCTGGCGCGATACGCAAAACTTGGGCTGGATTGCGCTTGCCCTGCAGTCGCAGGACCCGGATTTGCAGGTACGAGCCCGCAATACGCTGAAGGGCGTTGCGGACAAAATCGTGAAACTTGCCGGCGAGGACCCGTACGGGCTTTCTATCCGCAAGTTTGTATGGGGTTCGAACGGCGAAATAGCAAACCACGCGCTTACATTGTTCCTTGTGGATGAATGGTTCCCGTCGAAAGTCTATGCGGACTGTGCAAGGCGCATGCTGGACTTTATTTTCGGGAAGAATCCGGTGGACCGCTGCTTCGTGACGGGCTCCGCGTGGAGTTCTCCGAAGTTCATCCATCATCGCATAAGCCATTCCGACGGAATCGAGGCCCCGATTCCCGGGCTTCTCGCGGGTGGCATCAATGCCGACAGGCAGGACCTGCATAGGTTCCCGCATTATCCGGGCCCGCAGCCGGGATTCTCGTACACGGATGAGCGCTGTTCCTTTGCGAGTAACGAGACCGCTATCAACTGGAATGCCCCGCTGGTTGCTGCACTCAGTTTCTGCTGCTAATTTTTAACCGGCGCCTGTTGCACAACATTTAATTTGTTTATATATTAAAACCTGATGAAGCTGATCAGGTCCAGATTTGCGATATTTTACGCGCTTGTTTTGGCGTGGCTTGCATTCTGTTGCATGGCTTGTGACCCGGATTGGGAAACTGACCCTGAATACTCGACCGACATTGCCGCATATAAGCCCGACAAGGTAGATTCCCTGGAATTGCGGATTACGTACCAGGCCGGAGATATCGTCTGGGCGGATACGTCCGTAGTACAGGATTCGGTGAATAGGATTGTTTGCAGGGACACTTGCGACAGCCTGTTTTCGCTAGGTCGCGAGAACAAGGTTTCTGTCAATATCTCCTTCTATTGCGGCGACAAGGTTGTTGCGCTGCCCACGTACGAGATTGATAGCCATTCGGAATACTGGAAGCCGGATGACCTCAATTTTCGTTTTGTGGAATTTGACGAGCGCAGTATCGCCGGAGATTACGAGTTCGATAAATTCCTGCCGCCGGAGGATACATCCTGTGGCAAGTTCGTGAATTACGCAGCCCTGAGGTTGAAATGTTCCAACGGATGGTGCAATTAGTAGCGTGCTTGGCCTGTGCGGCGCTTGCCATTTCGGACGATTCGGTACTCCCGTATTTCGAAGTATCCCTGGGTGGCCATTATACGAAATCTAGTTACGAGACGGAATCCTCTACCCATTGGTATCACGACAAGGACCGCGACGAGATGGTCTATGACGAGAACCTCACTTACGACATTTACTCGTTTGAAGGGGGTGGCCCGATACTCGATGTGCAGGCGGGGCTTTCTCTAGCCAAGCGGTTTATTTTCCTTTTTGATTTGGGCCTTGCCGTATCGATAGGCGATTCACGCTACAAGTTCTATTCCCGTGACAAGGAGGAATACGATAGGACTGAAGTCATGGTCCGCCCGATATTTGGCTTTGGATTAAAGGTGTATCCCTTCCAGACAAAATCTTCATTTTTATACGGGACTTTTATCGGGGCGACACTTTCGTTCATGTTTACCGACAACCTATGGGAAGACTACGGAATGGCATACTGTGGTTTTGAGGTTGGCGGCAAGTTCGAGGTAGGCAAACTCTGGAAGGTGTCGGAGCATTACTTCATCGGCTTTACCCTGAATATGGGAATATATGAAAACGCGACTGGCTCGAATTACGAATACGGCGATGAGAACTTCCGGATAGGGAAGAACCCGAAACGCGACCCTGTTGAAGAAATAAATAACCTCCATCTAGGGATTTCGCTGACTGCCGCTTGGAAGTAGCGCTGTTTTAACGGGGCTTGATTTCCCTGATTTCGCCTGGCTTTAAATTGCCCAGTGTGTATTTGTCGAACTGGATGCGCATGAGCCGCATGACTTCATAACCCAGGTGGGCGAGCATGCGGCGGATTTCGCGGTTCTTGCCTTCGGACAACGTAATTTCGAGCCAGCAGTTCTTTTCGCCTTCGCTGTGGAGAACGGCGCGCTCCGCGTGCATGAACTCCTCGCTTTCGCCGAAGACGCGGGGCGGTACATTGAAGCCCGCTTCCATTTGTCCGAGCTCTTCGGCAGTGGGGAGGCCTTTGACCTGCACGCAGTAGATTTTCAAGTGGGATTGCTTGTGGATTCTATCGCCTGCGGCTCCAGAATGACAGCAGGTTTGACTCAGCAGTGTGTCGGCCCACTTGGTGTCGTTCGTAAAAAGCAGCAGGCCTTCGCTCGCGGCGTCGAGGCGGCCCACCGGCGATATATGCGGTACGGGCCTGCCGGGGAACATCTTGGAGTATTGCTCGCGGAACAAGTCCATCACGGTCTTGCGGCCCTTCTCGTCGCTTGCGGTAGTGACGATTCCGCGGGGCTTGTTCATTGCGAAATACACGAACTCGCTTGCGGTGACGGGCGCGCCGTCCACAAGGATTTCATCACTTTCGAAGGTGGGCGTTTCGGGATCGCGCACGATTTTACCACGCAAAGAAACCCGGCCCTCGCGGACCAGGTTTTCTGCGACGCTACGGCTACAGAACCCGCGCTTCGAAATAACGCGTGCAACCCCGTGAGGTTTGATCCTGTTATTTTGATGGTTTGCACTCATCTAAATTGTCATGCCCGCCTCCGGGCGGGCACCTCCCTTTGTTGGTTTGAAATGGAGATTCCCGCCTTCGCGGGAATGACATAACCAGTGATTTACTTCCCGAGGTATGCCTTGATGTTTTTGAGGCATTTTTCGTTCTGCGCTTCGGTGCCCACGGTAATGCGGAGCACGTCACCCATCGCAGGCTGCGGACGGATGATGGTGCCCTTCATCTGCAGGTACTTGAATGCGTCCATCGGGTCCTTGAAACCGCCGACGGCGATGAAGTTCGCGTGGCTATCCACATAGGGAAGGCCCAGTTCCTTGAAACCGGCCTTGAGCTGGTCGAGGCCCTTCTTGTTGAGCTCGCGGACCTTGTTCACGTATTCCTGGTCGTCGATGGCGCCGATGGCGGCAGCCTGGGCGATGCTGTTCACGTTGAACGGTTCACGCACGCGGTTGATGAGGTTCACGATTTCGGGGCGGGTGATGCAGTAGCCCACGCGCAGTCCCGCGAGACCGTAGATCTTGCTGAACGTACGGCAGCAGATGATGTTCCTGCCTTCGGCGATACGGCTGTTGAAATCCGGGACGAGCTCCGGCGTGTCTTCGATGAATTCGGTGTAGGCTTCGTCCATCACGAGCACGCAGGTTTCGGGCAGGCTGTCGGCGAAGTCGATGATTTCCTTGGCGGTGAGGTCGGAGCCCGTCGGGTTGTTCGGGTTCGCGAGGAACACGATGCGGGTCTTCTCGTTCACGGCGGCGCGCATGGCCTTGAGGTCGTAGTTGTAGGCCGGGGCCGGCATGTCGACTTCGATAATCTTCGCGTTCATGGCCATGGTGGCGAGCTTGTAGACGGCGAAGCTGTGCTTGCCCATGACGGCTTCGGTGCCGGGCCCGAGGAACACCTGGGCGATCATGTCCAGGAGCTCGTTGCTGCCGTTACCCACTGCAATCTGTTCGCGCTTCACGCCGCGGAACTCTGCAATCTTTCCGATGAGGTCGTAGCTGCCGCCGTCCGGGTAGAGGTTCACTTCTTCGAGTGCCTTGCGGGCCTCTTCCATGCCCTTCGGGCTCGGGCCCACGGGGTTCTCGTTACTCGCGAGCTTGTCCACGTTTTTCGGGTCGAGGCCGAATTCGCGGGCGGTGTAGGCGATGGGTTTGCCGGTCACGTAGACGGGCTGCTTCAAGATGTGCTGTTGTGCGAGTTCGTTAATATCCATTTTTAGTTCTTAGTTATTAGTTGTTAGTTATTAGAAATGCTGGTCACGGGATGTGTCATCCTGAGCGGAGAGCCGAAGGATTTTGTCCCGGTGTTATGTTCTGCATAGAAAAATAGCAAATGCGATTTGAAAAAGTTATATTGATGGTATGAACAAGTCGTTTTTCAAGTTTTTTCTTGCCGGTTTTGTCGCGATTTTCTTCACGGCGTGCACGACTTCGCTTTCTGCAGAAGATGAAGAAGAATCTTCGTCCAGTGTAGAAAAAGTTTCTTCCAGTAGCGTAGCGGAATCATCTAGCGCAACAGAAAAAAGCATCTACGAAGCGGTGGAGGAATCTGGTCTGTACACGACCAGGGATTCCGTGGCCGCATACCTGTGCAAGTTTGACAAGTTGCCCGAGAACTATGTCGGCAAGAGTGAAGGCAAAAAGCTTTACGAGTCCAAGACGGGCAACACCTTTGATAAGTGGAATTTTAACCCGTGGACCACAATCGGCGTGATGATTGGCGGCGACAACTTTGACAATTTAGCCTCGAATCCGGAGAACTTTCACGAAACGTTGCCCGAAGGTTCTTACCACGAAGCCGACGTAGACTATTCCGGTGCAAATCGCGGAACCAAGCGGCTCGTGTACCAGCCGGACTGTGTAATCTACTACACGTCAGACCACTACGATACTTTCTATAAATTGGAAATTAAGTAGGGGACGACGCGAGGGAAGTTAAAAACTCCGACAATTCGCGGTTTATGCGGTCGTTCAGGGCGTCCGCTTCTTGCACGGTGTGGTACTCGTCGCCTGCAAAGTCACGGGCGCGTTCCCCGCAGATGTCTACGCCGATGATTTTGTGGCTTGTGGCGAGACCTCCGATGACTTCTTTGAGTGTCGCTATATCTAGCGAACCCTGGTCCCAGTTTGTGGCCGCGTATGTGGGGGAGAGGGCGTCTTTGTCGATGGAGATGTAGATTCGGCCTTCTGTCATCCCCGACTCGGTCGGGGATCTTAAAGATTCTCGCATTCGCGAGAATGACGAGGGTGTGCCGGTTTCACGTACTTCGCTTTCTTTGATGCAAGTTACTTTGTCTAAAATATCGGCATCACCTGCCTGCGAAAGTTCTGCGCGGATTTCGTCTACGAGGTGGTCGGCAACCCCGATAATGACAACGTTGTTTATAAACTGGTTTTCGTCTAGAACCTTCTTGACCCAGCCACCGCAACTGAGAATGTTCCCGAATCTCGGGGCCTGCATGTCGGGATGGTGGTCAAAAACGACAAGCGAAAACGGTTCCTGGACCATGTCGGTCCAGATTTTACTCATGTAGTGGTAATTGCCGTTGTCAAAGAAGTGAATGCCGCTCGCATCCGTGATGCCAGCAGAGGCGATTTGCTTGCGGATGGCGGTCACGGCCTCGTCGTCACAGTAGCAGTCCGTGCCCGGAATGTCGGAACAGTCTATCCAGCGGATTTTTGCGTCCGGCCCTGCGGAACTTTGAACCGCGTCTTTTCGCAGCCCCTGCATAAAGGGCTGCTCGGCGTAGACTCCGGTAAAGTCCTGGATGATGCGATTAGTTCGCGGCATGTCCCTAATATACAAAACAAGGGGATTTTTTTGGTGGCATGTTTCTTACTTGAACCGCTTGCAGAACGTGCATTTTTGGCAGAATGGGTGGCGCAGTTCGTGCTTTTCGAACCCTTCGCGCAGTTTGCGGGCGAGGGGCGAGCCGAGAATTTCGGCGAGGCCCTGGTCGACGATGTTCCCGAGGGTGATTTGCCCGCTGTAGTCGAGACAGCAGGCGACGACGCGCCCGTCGTGGAGTATGGCTACGTGCGTATCGAGGGCATGGCATGTGCCTGCGACCGGTTTGTTCGTAGATCCTTCGACGTCGCACCTGTCGGTGCTCTGCTCAGGATGACACTCGCTTCTTTCGCTTTTGATATGACGTGCGGGCCACTCGAATCGTGAATCTTCGTGCAGGTAGAGCCTGCCCGCGATGGGGAAACTCTTGTGCCTGCTGCAGAAATTCCCCGGAGCGACCTGCGTGTTGAATGTCTCGTTTATGCGAGAAATCGCGGACTCGTTCCAGTCTCCGGCGGTTGCGGCGCCGATGTTCCAGAGCCGCAGATTGATGTACATGTCGGGCCTTGCGATAAGCGCGATTCTGCAGAAATCGAGAACGTCCACGAGATGCTCGCGGGCGTCATCTGGCGGGAGTTCCGCATATGCGTGCGTCGAGAAGTTTACCTGGCGCACGGCGGGGCAGTTCAATATGTGGTGGGCGACTCGTCTGATGGTCGTGCCGTTCGTGGTGAGCGTCGCGGTGAGGCCCGCGGCTTTTATATCCTTGAGGAAGAGAGTAAAACCGGGATGTAGCGTCGGTTCGCCCAGAACGTGCAAATATACGTTCTCGATGCCCGCTTCTACCGCTCCCGCGATACACTTCTTGAAGAGTGCGCTCGGCATGAACGTGTGCGATACGCCCGAACCGGCCTCGTGCCTGCAATCACTGCTGGGGCAAAAGCTGCAACGCAAGTTGCAGGCGTCCGTTATCTCGATATAAACGCTTTTCACGAGAGGGCCCTCATCTCAATAATTGCTTCTTGGTATTCGCTCAGTTTGCCGGCCTTCTGAATTTTCTTGAAGACTTTTTTGGGGAGGCTGGGCTCCAGATAATCCCAAAAACTCTTGATGTGCGAAAGAATTTGGCTGTCGCCTTGGTATGTTTTGCAAGCGTACTCGAAAATGATTTCGTGCATTTGGAGAAGCTTGTCTGTAAATTCTTTTCCTGTTATGTTCGCTTTCCCTGCTTTGTATTCCGCTGCGAGGCTTGGCTGCGCAAGTAATCCGCGACCGATCATTATGCCTGCGAGCTTAGGATAGTGTTGTTCCATTTCGCAGATTTGCGAAACGCTCGATATGTCTCCGTTGTAGACGAGTGGATGGCGGCATTCGCTGTAAAATTTCTCAAATGACTTGATATCAATTGCGCCCTTGTATTGCTGTTTGCCGAGCCGCGGGTGGAGTGTGATTTGCGTGAGCGGAGTATCGTTTAAAATCGGGAGGAGCGCGAATGCCTCATCTGGGGAATTTTGCCCGAGTCGCATCTTGACGGAAAATCTAGCGGTCTCTGTTGCAGACTGCCGCGCGATTTCGCCCATAATTGCTTGGATGGCTTGCGTGTCGCCTAGCAAACCAGAACCGCGATGGCGGTTGACCTGCATGGGGAAAGGGCAACCCATGTTGAAGTCGATTTCGGTGAAGCCTTTTTGCAAAAGGACTTCGGTGAGAACCTTGAATTCATCTACGCTGTTCGCAATAATTTGCGGCACGGTAATTGCGCATGCCGGCTTTTCTGGGTTGGAATGCTGCGGGTTGGAAACTTCCAAATCCCGCAAGTCCTTTTCGCGCGGCTTCCCGTTTTCTATGCGCAGGAAGGGCGCGTAATATACATCAACTCCGCCAAAGATTTCTGCATGGGCTTTACGGTAGATGCCCGTTGTGTAACCTTGTAACGGTGCGAATAAGACTCTCATTATGGCACAATTCTTGCGAACGTTTTGAAAAGGTGGCGAGGCCTTTATTTCCCGAGCGCTTTTTTCAGGGCGCGGATGGCGTTTCCGCGGTGGCTGATGGCCTTCTTCTCTTCTAGTTCCATCTGCGCGAAGGTGCGGGTTTCGCCGTCGGGAACGAATAGCGGGTCGTAACCGAAGCCCATGTCGCCTACGGGAGCGAAGTTGATTTGCCCGCGGCATTCACCCTCGAAAATCTGCGGTTCGCTCACGACGAAGTCGCCGACCCGAGTCCCGGCGCCGTTTATTGTTGCGCCGTTTAAGATTGGGGCGTCAACCCGCTTTACGGTCTGGTACGAGAGTGCGCAGAAGTAGCGTGCCCTGCGGTCTTCGATGCCTTCGAGCTTTTTCATCAGTTTGTCGTTGTTCGCGCCGTCGTTCCCGTGGTCACCGCAGTAGCGGGCGCTGTAGATTCCCGGTTCCCCGTTCAATGCAAAAACTTCGAGCCCGGAATCGTCCGCAAGTACCGTGGCTTCAATCCCGCGCTTTGCAAGCCAGCGAGCCGTGGTGTTCGACTTGATGATGGCATTCTCGGCAAACGAGTTCCCGTCTTCCACGATTTCTTCGTCGAATCCGATGTCCTTCAGTGTCTTGAATTCGTAGTGGTCGGTGCCGAGGATGTGCGCAAAGTCCCTAATCTTGCCGGCGCTCGCCGTCGCAATAACAAATAAGTGCTTCATTCCCGAATATCTCTCGTCTTTCGTCTATAGGCCTGCAAGGCCGTTCTTTCGTCTGTTAGTAGTGTTCCGGCTTCATGACGATGAGGATGGCGTCAACGACGACGCCCACCCCGCAGAGGCCTGCGGTGCAGAGCCAGAGAATGCCGGTCCAGATTTTGCCTTCGTAAAAGCGGTGCAGGCCCAGGTAACCGAGTAGAATGCAGAGGGCGAGGGCTATCCATTTGTTGTGTTCACCTTGTGCGGGCATAGTTGTTCCTTTTTCTTGAAAGATAGAAAAAAGCGTTGCCCCGTCCCTTGGCTCGCCGGGGAAATACCCGTTTTTTTTATATTGTCGTGTATGGAGAAACGTTTGCAGGCAGTGTTTTTGATGGCGGTCTTTTTCTGCCTTGTCTGCTGTTCTAATAGCGAAACGTTTTTCCTGCCTGTCGAGGAGGAAACTTCCGATAGGGGCGGGATGGTGCTGGTGCGGAGTTTCGGTAGAAACGTTACGCTAGGAACGGAAAACGAAAAGGCCCCGCCCGATGTGCACCCCGCCATGAAGGTCACCTTTGACTATGATTTTTCAATTTCGTCTCATGAGGTGACCCGGTCGGAGTACTATTCAGAAGTTGTTTCTGGAAGGGCTCCGGATGGCTGGATGAAGGACATGACTCCTGATTCGGGAAATTACCCGATATCGCAGGTTACGTTTTTCGATGCCGTGCTATATGCAAATGCGAAAAGCAAGGGCGACCGCCTTGATGCGGTGTACACCTACGACGAAGTTGTATTGGATGGTGATGGAAATTGTTCCGGTCTTGGGAATATTGCGTTTCATCCCGAGGTGAACGGTTACCGATTGCCGACCGAGGCGGAATGGACTATCGTAGCGCGGTCCCACTGGAATCCGGAGAAGTGCTGGAATTTGGAAAGGTCTGGAAACTCCCTGCACGAGGTATGTACGGAAAGGAATGCAGGCGAAGGTTCGGCTATTTGCGATATGGCGGGTAACGTGATGGAATGGGTAAATGATTGGAAGGGCGCATTTACCGATGGCGAGGTGTCGAATTTTGTAGGTGCAAATGATGGCGGAACGATGGGGGAACGGGTTCTCAAGGGAGGCAGTTTCCACAACGCGGCATCATCGATGAGGATTTATAGCCGTGGCGATGTCTATACGGTAACGTCTTCGACAAAAGCCACCCATGTCGGATTCCGCTTGGCGTATGGCGCTATTCCCGCACCGACGTGGCTTTCGGGTGGTACCCCGGTGGCAAAATCGACCTATTCGTTGCAGGCGAAGGCACAAACGGTTCAGGAGAAGATGGGCACGCGTCATGTCAAGCTCGTGTTTCGGGATATCACCAGCAAGAAGTTGGCCTACGTGGATTATGGAGCGATTCCGCTTGCGGTCGTGGAAATCAAGGATACGCTGGAAGCGTACCATCCGGAGCTGTCGCCTGATGGTAAATGGGTTGCCTTTTGTACGGGAATAGAGGGTGTTTCTGGGCAATCGTCCGTCTATGTACGTAGACTGGACGCTGCGGGATCGGATCTTGCCCGGCTTGATGTCGAGTCGGCGGCAATCCCCCGTTGGAAGGTCCTTGATAATGGTGATACGGTTATTGTCTACGTGACCAGTGCGGCTAACAATAGGGATACCGCGGTATTTAAGGCGGCGAGTACATGGCAGGTGAAATTTTCGAGAGGTAGGTTCGGTATACCCGAAAAGCTCTTTGACGGCACCTATCACGGCGGCATAAGCGAAGACAATTCGCTTGCGGTGACTGGAGCCCGGCTTTTCCGTGTTCGAAAGGCGGGTGGATCGCCATCGGATAGCGTGCAGGAAGAAACGTGGTATAATGGGGAGCAGGTCTGCAATGTGAGCCTTTCGAAAGACGGAACGGACCGATCGCTGTTTCTGGATTTCGGTGGCAAGACGGGCCGAGATTTTACGTCGGCCAACTATGGCGTACACGGAATGCTCCTTGTGTCGGATAAGGCGGGGAATCTTGTTCAGGGGATCCCTGCACCACGGGGCTACACCTTTGACCATACGGAATGGGCTGCGGATAACTCTGGTTTCGTGGTGACGAGCCTGATGAATTCGGAGGGGAGTCATTCGAAGATTTCTCTGCTGGATACGTCCGATTCCTCCTTTGTGAACCTGCTTGGCGGTGATGATCTCTGGCACCCCAGCCTGTGGGCAAGGCCAGAGCCGAAGGCCGTTGCCGAGTCGGAACTGGATTTGGATAGTGCCTGCGTCTACCTTACGTCTTATGCGGGGTCTAGGGCGCGGATAATGAAGGTTAAAATGGATCTCTTCTGGAAATACCGTGAAATGGCAGAAGCGGTCGCTATCGGATCGTCTCGCTCGTTTAGCGGTTTTGATCCGAGGAGTTTTTCGTCGTTGTTTGCCATAAACCTTTCTTATTCATCGCAGAACCTGACTTCGACGGAATACTTTGTCCGCAATTACATTGTTCCCTTGATGCCTAAACTAAAAATGATTGTGCTTTCGCTGGATTTTGACCGCTGGGATACCGATGGCAGGGATTTCCAGAAGTATTTTTCGGCCATTCCCGGATACCAGTATGATAAGAACCATGGTTTCTGGGCTGATGGAGTTCCTCCTGAGATGGCTCAAATTGCGGAAAACAGCCCGGCGCTGGATTCCTCGGAAGCGTTCCTGTACAGCTTTCATCGGGGGCTTTACTTTTCGACAACAACGGGGTGGGGCGAGGACACCCCTTCCATGGAGGGGTCTATAGATTGGTACAAAAAGTCAAAGAAGAAATTTGAATACAACCTGGGGTTACTGAAGACGGTTCTTGACATAGCGAAGGAGAAGGGGGTGGTTGTCGTTGGCGTGGTTTTCCCGCAGTCGCCACGTTACCGCGAGAAGGGTGCCTGGGGACGTTACGGGCTAGATGAAAGCTCTGCCGATGAAATCAAGGATATTGTAATTGGCTTGTATAGTGAATTCCCGAACTTTATCGTTGTTGACTTGCACGAAAATGGATTGCACGATTTTGAATATGGGGATTTCGCGAACGAAGACCACCTGAATCTAGTTGGTGCGACAAAGGCGACCTGGTTGATTGAAAACCACTGGAAAACCTTGCTGCATTGAGAACCCTTGCGGAATGTTGCTATATTCTTTCTGTTGGTTTGACTGTATCTAGGAGTGTTCGCCGTTCATGACTTTTTCCCTGGGTCACAAGATTGTGCTTTTTGTGCTGGGTAGCCTTCTCGCTATCCTGTGCTCTTGTGATTCTTCGGGGCGTAGCCATGGGGCGGATAGCATCACCCGCCCGCAACAGAGTGCAACTTCAAAAAAATTCTCCGGGATGCGCATTGTAAAGCCCGGTGAAGGCCGTATTGCTTTAGGCACGAACGATACGCTTGCTCCGGCGAAGGAGCGCCCCTCCATGAAGGTCGAACTGACCTATGATTTCTATATGGGGCAAGCCGAGATTACCCGTCGCGAATACAAGATGATGATGGATTCGGTGGAAGTGCCTGCCAAGTGGAACCAGAAAAGAAAGTTCACGCTGGATTCGCTGAACTATCCGGTAACAAACGTCACGTATTACGATGCCGTGTTGTATGTGAACGCAAGAAGCAAGTTCGAAAAGTACGATACAGCCTATACCTACAAGTCGGCGACATTCAATGAAGAAGGCAATTGCACCGGTCTTGAAGGACTCGTGTTCCATCCGGAACTGGATGCATACAGGCTGCCGACCGAGGCGGAATGGGTGCTCGTGGCAAGCAGGAGGTGGAATCCCGAAAAGGGCTGGAATGCTGAAAATTCTGGGCACGGACTGCATGTGGTTTGTACGGCGGACGAAGTATCCGAACTGGATTCCGCTGCGCGGGACAGCGCCTTTTGCGATATGGCAGGCAATGCGCTTGAATGGGTGAACGACTGGATGGGCGCGTTCGTGGATTCTGTGGTGGTCAACTATGTCGGGGGTTCCGATGGCGGTTCGATTGGCGAAAAGGTGGTGAAGGGTGGCAGTTACAACGACAAGCCGAAGGGCATGAAGATATATAACCGCGGGGATATCTATACGGTTACCGGCAGTTCCCGGGCCGATTACGTGGGCTTTCGCGTTGCGTACGGAAAGATTCCCGATGCGCTGTGGGTGAATGGAGACGGTTCCCTTACCAGCAGCCGCGTGAATGTGCTCACGAAGGCTTCTACGCTCGGTACGGTTTTGGGCACGAGCAAGGCGAAACTGGCCTTCCGCAACGACCTTACCGGAAACCTGACCTACGTCGATTTTGCTATAGGAGGCACGTCTGCGGTTGAAATCCGGGATACGCTGACGGTTTATCATCCGGAAATTTCCCCGAACGGGAAACTTGTCGCGTTCTGTACGGGGCTCGAAGGAATTGACGGGAAGTCGCAGGTGTATGTGCGTCACCTGAATCCGTCGGGTTCTAATCTCGTGAAGTTGAACGCGGAATCTGCGGCAATCCCGCGTTGGCGTGTTCTCGAGAACGGGGACACGGTAATTGTCTACGTGACCAGTGCGGGCAACAACAAGGATGATGCATCGTTTAAGTCGCAGAGTACGTGGCAGGTCAAGTTTGCGAACAATAGGTTCGGCACACCACAGAAACTTTTTGACGGCGCTTACCACGATGGCGTGAGTAAGGACGGGCGGCTGGCCGTTACCGGGGCGAGGCTTTTGCGTGCGCGGGTTGTGCCTTCGGGCTCGGCGGATGCGGAGAAAGCGCTCGATACGGTTTGGTACGGTGGGGAACAGGCCTGCAATGCAAGCCTTTCGCGGGACAATTCCAAGCGCACCCTGTTCCTTGATTTTGGCGGGAAGACGGGCAAGGAATTTGCGGGCACTGATTACGGTACGCACGAGATGCTCCTTGTCGTAGACAGTACGGGAACGCTCGTTCGGGGAATCCCCGCTCCGGCCGGGACCAGTTTTGACCATGCAGAATGGGTGGCCCGCTCGGACAATTCGCCGAAGCTTTCCTCTGACGTGGCGGTCGTGACGCTCGTGAACGGGGAAGGGGCTCATTCCAAGATTGCACTCCTTAATCTTGCCGATTCTGCTTTGCTCGAGGTTGCCTCGGGAATGGAACTCTGGCATCCGAATATGTGGGTGTACGGGAGTTCTGATGCGGAGAGAAATTCCGTTTCGGCGGATAGCGCTGGCGTCTACTATGACCCGGAAGGGGGCTACGAGTATGCGACCTCCGCGGTAGAACTCGCAAGCAAGATGTCTAAGTTCTGGTCGGTGTACAAGGATGTCGAGTACGTGGCATTCGGCAGTTCCATGACGCTGAATGCGCTTATCGACGATTCGGTGAAAACCTACAAGACGCTCAATATGTCTTACACGCTGGGCGATGTATTTGGGGCGATTTACCTGCTGAAGAACTATGTGCTCCCGTACGCATCCTCGTTGAAGGTTGTGTCGATGGAATTGACTCCCGGGTTCCTTTTCCATCTGGAAGAGGACATGTGGGAAGACCTCTACGACAATTCCCCCGGGTTTGCCTACGACGAAAAGCATCTGGACGCGCAGTTCGATGCCATAGTCAAGAGTGCTACTGAACAGGAATTCACGAAGGACATGTTCTCGTCGTCGTATATCGAGGGAACATACCTGTTGCCCTCGGCTGGCTGGAAGGAACCGACGTACATCGATGATATCGCGTGGATGTACACGACGAATTCGCATTTCAAGGTGGATTTTGAAACGTTCAAGGGCCTCAAGAAGAATATGGAAACTCTTGGGATAAAGTTCTTTGTCAACATTACCCCGCGAAGCCCGATGTACCGGGAAACGGAAGCCTACGACTACTTTGGCCCGCGCTGGGCCGTTGCGGAATCCATCATATCGATGTTCAAGGAAAGCGGGTTTATCGTGTTTGACGAATACAGGATGGGCGAACACGACTATACTGATGACATGGCGTTCAATGCGACGCACCTGAGCGAACTCGGTGCAAGGCAGTATACGGCTCGGTTAGATTCGGTTCTGACAAAACTGGACTCGCTTCGGGCGGAACTTGATGCGAAAAAGTGATTCGCGAAGTTCCGGAGGAAAGTTTTTTGGTTGAACAAAATCACATTTTGCCCTTTATTTTGACAGAATCACAAAAAAATAGGTTGCAAAAAAAGGCGAGAACTTGTAATTTAGATAAGTCGCGTAACGACAAGGAGTGTTTATGAAATGTTTGGTAAAAATGGGCCTCGCGGGCCTTATGGCTTTTGGACTTTCGCAGGCGGCGGTGAACTTCCCGTATCCGCAGATGTCGGATTATGGCGGAAACGCGACTCTTTTGAGCGACAAGGCTGCCGCCTCGGAACAGCTGAAAAAGCAGTTCGCTGCCTGGATGAGGGACATGTACAACGAACAGGGCGATATCGCCGGTGTGCGTTCTGATCCTGGGTCCAACCAGTATTTTTCGGAAGGTGTCGGCTACGGCATGCTCCTGATGGTCTATTTCAGTGACAATACTACGAGTTACCAGAGCCAGTTCGACAAGATCTGGAATTTCTACAAGAAGTTCCAGAACGAAAACGGACTCATGATTTGGAAAATCGGTAATCTTTCGGAATCGTGGGATGCGGGCAACGGTGCCGCTCTGGATGGCGATATCGATGCCGCAGCAGCCTTGGTGATGGCATACTACCAGTTTGGCGACGAGAAGTACAAGGAAGACGCCAAGAAACTCATCCAGGCCATGAAAAAGTCCGAATTCGAAAGCAACGGCTTGCATATGCCTGGTGACAAGTGGGGCGATGCCGCCTTAAACCGCAAGAACCCGGGTTACTTCGACCCGGCCTACATGCCGCTTTTCGCCGCCGTTGATACGGAAAACGCCGAGTTCTGGAGCAAGACCGCCTACGACGCCAACATGAAGCTTTACGAGGCGAGTTCGGGCGAAGTGAATACGGGCCTTGTGGACGACTGGACTGACAAGAACGGCAAGAGTGAAGACGATTACTACAGCTACGATGCATCGCGCGCCCCGTGGCGTAACGCGAAGGCTGTCTGCTGGCATGGCGACCAGCGTGCTCTTGCAATAGACAAGAAGATGGCTGAGTTCGTGTCGACTGTTCCCGCATCGAACATGAAGGGGCCTGTACTTCGTTCTTCCGGCAGTCTCGGCAATGATCACAACAGTACGTTCGTGACATCCTTGATGACGGCTCTCATCTCGGATGCCAAGTACCAGTCCAAACTTGACGAATACTGGAAAGAAGCGGTGGCGCTCGGTGACGAGAATTACTTTAACCAGTCGCTCAAGCTCTTGAACGGCCTCCTGGTTTCGGGCAACATGCCTAACCTCATGACGGCGGGCTCGAATCCGCCGCCGCAGAGTTCCTCGAGCGCTGAACCTCCGCTGTCTTCTAGTTCGAGCGAGATGAACGTGGATTTGAGTTCCAGTTCCGACGGGAGTGTCGCTGTTCCTGAGGCAAGCTTGCCCTCGGCGGTAGGAATGTCGCAGCAGGGCCGCGCACTGCATGTGAATGCTGTGGGCCACGTGCGTGTGGATATGTTCAGCGTGACGGGAACCGCGGTAAAGACTCTCTGGAACGGGAATGTTTCTGGCAGTATGGAGATGAGCCTCAAGGGAATCCCCGCGGGCATATATGTGCTGCGCGTTCAGACTGCGGGTGGCTCGCACATGAAAAAAATCCGCCTGGAGTAGATACTTGCTTAGGAATTTTGCCGATTCCAAAGAAAAAATGCGCTTGCCGTAAAGGCGGGCGCTTTTTTTTTCGTATTTTTAGGGCATGAATAAGATTGTGAAGATTTGCGCCTGTGCGGCATTTGCCGCAACTTCTGTTTTTGCCCAGCAGGGCGCCCCGACAGGGGCTGCCGTTGACCCGACTGCAGATGAGCAGAAAGCCCTCAATGCCTTGAAGGGAAAACTCGAAGGGGCGATTGTCTGGGCGACGAGCCGTGCAAACTCGCATCACGATATCTGGATTATGAATGCCGACGGCACGAACCCACGTGCCTTGACGCAGGGCGATAATGTGGACTGGTTCCCGAGGATTTCTCCGGATGGCGCCACGGTGCTGTTTAACCGCAGCAAGGGCGGCTGGGTTCCCGAGAACGACGCGAACTATCCTGAAAAGTGGGACCTGTGGATGGTCGACATCTCCGGCGAAAATGCCCGCAAGGTGGTGGACAATGCCACGTGGGGCACCTGGAGGCCCGACGGCAAGTCCATCGTGTTTAGCCGCGCAGGGAAGGTCTTTACGATGGACCTCGCGAGCAAGGCCGAAAAGATGATTCTGGATGGCGAGGCCGCCTTCAAGAAGTCTGGCGTGATTCTGCAGGAACCGAACATGAGCCCCGATGGCAAGCATTTGGCGATTACGCTTCGCGGTTCCATGCGTGAGACGGGTGTGTGGGACCTGGAAAAGGCCCAGTGGACCAAGTCCGGCGACGGTTGCCAGATTGACTGGAACTTCGACGGAAGCAAGATTTACCGCGTGAACCCGACGGGTAACGGCGGCACGGCCGCCCCGAGCGAAATTTTGTGGTTCTCTGCTAAGGACGGCAAGCAGATCGAGAAGGTCGGCTTCTTCGGCATCCCGAAGAACGTGAAGTTAATGGACTTGCCCGGCCGCCGCAGTCACGAATACTTCCCGCGTCTTTCGCCCGATGGTAAGTGGCTCGTGTGGGGTGCTACCGACAAGGGCCACGACCACGACTTGTTCGACTACGAACTATACATCTGGAAGATTGGCGAACCGGTAGAGACGGCGACCCGCATTACCTACCACACGGGTAACGACCGCTGGCCCGATATCTGGCTCGGCAAGGTGCCGGTGAACGCTTCGACAGGCTCAGCGACCGGAGCGACAAAGGCTGTCGAGACTGCGGCCCAGGCTGCGGTCGGTGCCGCCGTTGCGGGTGGCGTGAGCGAAGCCAAGATGGATGAACTTATTCAGGCCATTGACCGTCTGACCGAAGCGGTGAAGGCGTTGAACAACGAGAAATCGTCAGCCCCTGCCGCAACGGCTCCGTAGGCAGAATGCCATAATGGCGAACGCACCGGCGACGTTCATGCTCGCCTTGCGGCCAGCCATCGGGATGGTCACCTTCATGGTCGCCTCTGCCATCAGTTCGGGGGCAATTCCCAGTTCTTCGTTCCCGAGGATAATCAGGCCTTTTTCGGGCCACTTGACATCGTTTATGCTCGGGATATCTTCGCCGGTTTCGAGCGCGATAATCTCGTAGCCGTTTTCCTTGTGCCACTTCACGCAATCGAAGGGCGAGTCCCAGCGCTTGATGGGAATCCATTCCTGGCACCCGCGGGCAGCGCTCTTGACGGTCACGTGGTCGGGTCCGCAGCTGTAGCCGCTCAGGTGGACTCCTTCGAGCCCGAAGCAGTCCGTGCTCCTGATGATGGAACCTACGTTGAAGGCGCTCCTCAGGTTATGTACCAGCACGGCAAACTGTATCGGTTTTTCGTTCGCGACATCGCGGTCCCCCGGTTCCTGCTCTAGGTAAACATCGCGTTCGAACCCGAGGCCCGCCCGCGTGCGGAATGTCTTGTACAGGTCAATCATCTGCGCCTGGTTCTTGCCCGTGAGGCATTCTGCTTCGGGGAGTTTCATCCATCCGGCGTATGTCTCGTATTCACGCCTAGCGCGGGGCACGTCGTCGCCCAGTTGCAAGATGATGACGCGCAGGAGTTCCGCCATGCGCTTGGCCTTGGAGGTCTCTTTCATCGCGAGGAATTTCGGTTCCGTATACATCGGGGAATAAACTAGAAAAAATGGGAGCGCGGTGTGTGTGTTCGCCTGCTTTGTTGCCCCTATTCTTTGTATATTTTAGGGTATGCGTTTTTTAGTTCCGTTTGTTGTTTTTTGTCTTTGCTTTTTGTGTTCCTGTTCCAATTCCGTTTCTGAATGGGAACGCGAAGAACAAAACAGGATTTCTCCGCTCGATTCCTTTGAACTCAAGGATATGTCGCTCGTCCGTTCATTCGGGAAGAAGGTTTCTATCGGGACGGACAATTCGTCTGCGTCGCTGAAGGACCGCCCTTCGATGCGCGTTGTTTTTGATTACGACTTTTTTATCGGGACCCACGAGATTACTTGTGCCGAAATGGGCCGCCCCTGCGAGGACTCTCTGCCTGCAACGAGGGTTACTTATTTCGATGCGGTGCTTTATGCCAACAAGCGCAGTATTGAGGAAGGCTTCGATACTGCGTACAGTTATACCGGGGCTACATTCGACGCGTTCGGTTCGTGCATGAATCTGGACGGGCTGGTGTTTTCGCCTTCGGTGATGGCGTACCGATTGCCGACAGAGGCGGAGTGGGTCTATGCGGCGGAACGCAACTGGAATCCGGAGAAAGGCTGGCACAACGGCAATTCCGGTTTTGAACTGCAGAACGTGTGCACGTCGTTTGTTGGCGAGGATAGCCTGTGTGACATGGCGGGCAACGTGATGGAATGGGTGAACGACTGGTTTACGCCCTTGCGCGATACGACAGTCCACAATTTCGTTGGAGCCCCTGATGGCGGGACTCTCGGGGAACGTGTCGTGAAAGGTGGCAGTTACAGGAACGCCGTTGGCTCGATTAACCGTTATTCGCGAGGTGACATCTACACGGTCACATCTGCATCGCAGTCTGATTACGTCGGGTTCAGGCTTGCGTTCGGTGCAATCGAATCTCCGGTATGGTTGGGCAAGGATGGCAAGCAGGTGAATTCGGTAGTGTCGGTGCTTGCGGGGGCGATGGATATCCGCAGGTGGGCGGGCACGTTCAAGGCGAAACTCGCGTTCCGTAACGACGAAACGGGCAACCTTGCGTTTGTGGACTATACTCAGGGTGGTTCCGTGGTGACCGAAATTGAGGATACGCTCAATGTTTACCATCCGGATATTTCACCCGATGGAAACTGGGTGGCGTTCTGCACGGGCCTTGAAGGCGTTCGTGGTAAGTCTAGCGTGTATGTGCGTTCGCTGGATTCCATAGGCTCGGGGCTTGTGAAGCTTGATGTGGAAAATGCGGCGATTCCCCGATGGCGCGTGCTTGAATCGGGCGATACGGTGATTGTTTACGTAACCGATGCGGGCAACAACAAGGACGAATCTGTATTTAAGCAGGCGAGTACGTGGCAGGTTCGCTTTTCGAAAGGAAAGTTCGGCACGCCCGAAAAATTATTCGGCGGTGCTTATCACGGAGGCGTGAGCGATGGCAATTCCTTTGCGGTAAGTGGTGCGAGATTGTTGCGTGCGCGCGTGGCGGGGGTCGATACCGTTTGGTACAACGGCGAACAGGCGTGCAATGCTTCGCTCAGTAAGGACAATTCCAAACAGACGCTGTTCCTGGATTTTGCCTCGCGTACGGGTACTGACTTTGTAGGGAAATCCTACGGTGCGCACGAGGTCGCCTTCGTGGCGGATAGTGCGGGTCGCTTGGTGCGCTACGTGATGGCTCCCGAGGGCTATGCCTTTGACCATACCGAATGGATGCAGGGGACAAACCACATGTTTGTCGCCTCGCTTACCGATGCAAACGGCAGGCATGCCCGTATCGCGATGGTTGATTCGTACAGTGGCAAGTCAGTCGTTCTCCTTGAAGGCGAAGAAATCTGGCACCCCGCCTTCTGGGCTTTGCCGATGGATGTTTCGGGTGAGTCGTCGCTCAATCCGGACAGTGCCGGCCTCTACTTTGTGGAGGGCAAGGAAAATCACGTGTTGGCCGGCAAGATGCACATGTTCTGGCACAACCACGATTCCATTGAGGTTGTCGTGTTTGGTAATTCCCGCATGTTGTTTGGCGTGAACCCCATGCAGATGGAAGATTACTACGTGTTCAATTTCGGAACGGTCCCCTGCGACATGAACGCTTCGTACTACATGTTTTCGAACTATGTGTTGCCACATTCCCCGAACCTGAAATTCGTTGTGGTCGGGATTGACCCTGATATGTGGTGGATTGATGATACGGAATGGAATATCGACAACAATATCAAGTACGTGCCCGGCTTTGCCTACGATGCCTATCACGGTTTTTGGAAGGAGGGCGTGAGCGATGAATTTGTACAGATGGTGGATAACAACTTCCGCGCGGACAACGATTACAACAATGCTGCCCCTTATCGTGGGTGGATTCAGCTTATCGGGGAACATGGCTGGGACAAGGATTTGTCGTCGACGGAAATCGTGAACGATACCACGGATAGCGACCTTTCGAAAACGCTTGACCAGGAACTGGAAATGCTCGTGAACCTCGTGAACATGGCGAAGGACCGTGGAGTGAAGGTTCTGGGTGTGACTGCCCCGCTATGCCCCTGCTACAAGAAAACGGGAGCTTACGGGCGCTACGGGCTCAGACGCAGCCAGGCGAAGGAATTCTTCGAAAAAGTTCATGCATACGATGCTCGCGAGGACTATTTCAGGTTCCTTGACGAGAACAAGATGGGCGACCACGATTATCCGCTCGAAGTAGGGTTTGATTACGACCACATCAACTACGTGGGTTCTGCGATTCTTACATCGCGTGTCTATTATGTGCTAAGACAGATGGAGTGATTGCGATGAAAGGGGTGTTGGTTTTTCTGCTGTTTGCTGCGTTCGCGGTGCTTGGGGCGTGTTCGAATTCCGCAAGCGCATCTGGTGAGCGGGAAGGGGCTGCCCGCAAGTCCCTGCTGGATTCGTTCGACCTTGCCAGCATGGTGCCGGTTTACGCACTCGGTGAATCCGTTACCCTGGGGACGGACGACTCTAACGCTCTTGCGCATGCGCGGCCTGCGATGCAGGTGTCGTTCGATTACGATTACTTTATCGGTAAGCACGAGGTTACCTGCGCCGAAATGGGCAAGGACTGCGGAGATTCGCTCCCTGCGGTAAACGTCACCTACTACGATGCCGTCTTGTATGCCAACCGCCGGAGTGTTGCCGAAGGGTTCGATACGGCCTATACCTACACCGGGACCACGTTCGATAACGAGGGCTCGTGTGTGAATCTGGAGGGGCTCGTGTTCCTGCCGACGGTAAGCGCGTATCGCCTTCCCACGGAAGCGGAATGGGTGTATGCGGCAAGTGGTGGGTGGAAGCCCGATTCGGGCTGGAATGCGGACAATTCTGATTACCGTGCACATGAGGTCTGCAGCGCGTTTATCGATGGTAATGGGGTCTGTGACATGGCGGGCAACGTGATGGAATGGGTAAACGACTGGTATGTGCCGTTCCGTATGGAACCGGTTGCGGATTATGTCGGCGGGATTGATGGTGGTGTGCTTGGCGAGCGTGTCGTGAAGGGCGGAAGCTACAGGAATTCTGCCGCATCGATGCATCTGTATTCCCGTGGCGACATCTACACGGTCACGTCTGTTTCGAAGGCGGAGTATGTGGGGTTTAGGCTAGCGTTTGGCCCGATAAGGAGCCCGATGTGGTTGAACAGGGATGGACAGCAGAAAAGCATCATCGTGTCGATTTTGGCAAATTCGATGGATATGCGTCATGAGTTGGGTACGAATAAAGTAAAAATTGCGTTCCGCGATGACGAAACGGGAAAACTCGCCTTCGTGGACTATTCGGGCGATAATCCGCGCGTGGTAGAAATTGACGATTCTATAGAAGTGTACCATCCGGATATATCGCCCGACGGGAACCGCGTTGCTTTTTGCACGGGGCTTGAAGGTGTATCGGGCAAGTCAAGCGTGTATGTACGAACGCTTGATTCTATAGGTTCGGGGCTCGTAAAGCTCGATGTGGAAAATGCGGCGATTCCCCGATGGCGCGTGCTTGAATCGGGCGATACGGTGGTTGTTTTCGTGACCGATGCAGGCAACAACAAGGATGAATCTGCGTTTAGGCAGGCGAGCACGTGGCAGGTTCGTTTTTCGGATGGCAAGTTCGGTGAGCCCGAGAAATTGTTCGATGGCGCGTACCACGGGGGTATAAGCCGGGATGGAAAACTTGCCGTGAGCGGAGCGAGACTCCTGCGCGCCCGCGTTTCTGGGCATGATACGCTCTGGTACAACGGCGAACAGGCGTGCAATGCAAGCCTTTCGCACGATAAGTCGAAACGAACCCTCTTCCTGGATTTTGCGGGAACGACGGGCCGCAAGTTTGTGGGGGAAGACTACGCGACGCACGAGGTGATTCTTTATGCCGATAGTACGGGAACGCTGGAACGTTTTACGAAGGCTCCTGCACCCTACACTTTCGACCATACAGAATGGATATACGGTGCAGATTCCCTTGTGGTGGCGACACAGGTGGATGTCGATGGCGCGCATCGCAAGGTGGTTGCCTTGAACGCATTCACGGGCGATGTGCTCGAAATGTTGTGCGGCGAGGAACTCTGGCACCCCGCCGTATGGGTCAATGCGTATGATCGTGCGGTCGTCAATCCCGATTTGGATATCGATAGCGCGGGAGTTTATTTCACGCCGCAGATGGAATTCTACGGGCTGGAATTGCGTGTAAAGATGGAATATTTCTGGAAATCCCGCGATAGCGTTACGGCAGTGGTGCTCGGGTCCTCGAGGGCGATGTTCGGCGTGAATGCCTCTTACGTGCAATCGGAAAATCTCCTAAACATGGCTTTTTCTTCGGGAGACATTTTCGGAATGGAATTCCTGACGGAGCATTACGTGTTCAGCCATTTGCCAAAACTCCGGTTCCTGGTACTTGAATTCTCGCCGGATTTCATGTGGGTGACCGAGAATTCGTCGTGGAACTCGATTTACGAGAATTCCCCGGGGCTCAGGTACGACGAGTCTCACGGTTTTTGGGTGGATTCGCTCCCGAAGGGCTTTGAAACGCTTGTTGAAAAATCGTATAAGGCACGGCCCGGTCAGATGTTGCCCTACAGTTTCGATGAATTTCTGTTGCCCTCGGGTGGCTGGGGTGAACCTTCGGTATCGAACGATTCTACACTGTTCCGCCTGGATTTGCCCGCTGTCGTAAACAACATGGCTACGCTCGAAAAACTGGTAGGGGAGGCTCGTGCCCGTGGTATAGAAGTCGTGCTGCTCGTGACACCGCAAAATCCGCGCTATGCGAAAACGGGCGCGTATGGTGTTTATGGGGTGCGCCGCTCGGTAGCGCAGGAACTTCTGGAGCGCGCGAAGGCGCTGGACGTGCTGTTCCTGGATGAAAACAAGATGGGTAATCACGACTACAAATCGAGCATGGCGTTCAATACCGACCATCTCGGTCGTGAGGGTGCAAAGCAGCTTTCGGAACGCCTGGATTCGTTGTTTAAAACGCTTGAATAGGGGCTTTTTTCGGGGTGAAATTTCTTTCATTTTCCTTATATTTTTAGGGATTTTTCTATATTTCGGGCTGTATGCAAAGCCCTCGAAAACCGCGTATCCTCATCACGAACGACGATGGGGTGAATAGCGCGAATATGCACGCTTTGGCGCGTGCTCTTGCTCCCTGTGGGGAGGTTTTCGTGTTTGCCCCGCAAACGGAACAGAGCGGCGTTTCTCACGCATTTACGTTGCGTCGCCCGCTCTGTATCGAGGAATGCCATTCTGCGGGCGATTATAGGGTGTTTTCGGTCGACGGAACCCCTGCCGATTGCGTGAAGTTTGCTCTCGGGCACTATGCCGCTTTTGGCCTGGAACAAACCGAGGGGGCCGGTCCGGGTAAGTTCGACGTGTGCTTTTCGGGCGTAAACATCGGCGAGAATTCGGGCGTGTCCGCGCTTTATTCGGGCACGGTCGCCGGAGCCCGCGAGGCTGCCCTCTGGAGTGTTCCAGGAATAGCCCTTTCGCTGCATGGGGGCGATGCGCTTTTGCAGGAATCGATTGATTTTGCCGTGCGGGTCGTGCGCGAGGGAATGTTCAGGAATATCCCCGCGGGAGTGTTCTGGAACGTGAACTTCCCGAAGGCGCATGTTGACGGATTCAAGGGCGTTAGGCCTGCATGTATGGCGTGCGGCATGTTTACGGACCACTACACGAACGAAGGCCGCCTGTGGCAGCTCGATGGCGAAAAACTCTGGGACAGGCAGCCCGACTATACGGACGATTACCTGCTCCACCAGGGCTACGCGACGGTTACGCCGCACCGCATCGACCAGACCGACGAAGAAAGTTTGAAAAAGATAAACGAGATGTTGGCCGGAAACGGCTAATCACCAAGAGGATAACGAATGTCAGAAGAATTGGTACCAGGAACGCAGTTCAAGAGCCTTATCGAAAAGGACATGCAGGATTGCTATCTCCGCTACTCCATGAGCGTCATTGTGGCGCGTGCGCTCCCGGACGCACGAGACGGCTTCAAGCCGGTGCACCGTCGCGTGATGTTCAGTATGCACAAGCTGGGCGTGGTGCCCAACAAGCCGACGGTGAAGAGCGCGCGTATCGTGGGCGACGTGATTGGTAAGTACCACCCGCATGGCGACTCCGCTGTTTACGAGACTCTCGTCCGCATGGCGCAAGATTTCTCGCTGCGTTACCCGCTGGTGTTCGGTCAGGGTAACTTCGGTAACATCGACGGCGACGGTGCCGCCGCAATGCGTTACACCGAAGCGAAGATGAACAACATGGGCGCCCTGATGCTCGAAGACCTCGAGAAGGACACCGTGGACATGGGCCCGAACTTCGACGAAACCCTCGACGAACCGCTGGTGCTCCCGTCCGTGCTCCCGAACATGCTCGTGAACGGTACTACGGGTATCGCCGTGGGTATGGCTACCTCGATGGCCCCGCACAACCTGCGCGAAATCGCGAACGCTATCCACGCGGTGGCAGAAAACCCGGAAATTACGGGCGAAGAACTCTTGCAGTACGTTTCCGGTCCGGACTTCCCGACGGGTGCAATCATTTGCGGGCGTGCGGGTATCCGCGATGCCTACCTCACGGGCCACGGCCGCGTACGTGTGCGTGCCCGTACCGACATCGAGATTGATTCGAAGGGCAAGCCGCGCATCATCGTGACGGAAATCCCGTACATGGTGAACAAGTCCGAACTCTGCAAAAAAATTGCGGACCTTGTTCGCGAAAAGCGCGTGGACGGCATCACCGATATCCGCGACGAATCTGCGAAGGATGTTCGCATCGTGATTGAACTCAGGCGCGATGCGGTGGGCGAGGTTGTCCTCAACAACCTGTTCAAGTACACGCAGTTGCAGACCACCTTCAGCATCTACAACCTGGCTCTCGTGAACAACTTGCCTAAGTTGTTGACTCTCAAGGACTTGGTGCAGATTTACATCGACCACCGTATGGACGTGGTGACTCGCGCTACGCAGTTCGACCTGAAGAAGGCGAAGGCCCGCCTGCACATTATCGAAGGCCTGCGCATTGCGACCCAGAACATCGACGAGGTCGTGCAGATTATCAAGTCGAGCAAGACGACCGAAATCGCGAAGCAGAACTTGCAGGAACGCTTCAGCCTCGACGAAATCCAGTCTCAGGCGATTGTCGATATGCGACTTGCCCAGTTGACGGGCCTCAACCTCGAAAAACTGGAAGCGGAATACAACGAACTCATCGCGACGGTTGCCGACCTCGAAGATATCCTCGCCAAGCGCGAACGCCGCATTGCGATTATCCTCAAGAGGCTCGACGAGGTGGTGGACAAGTTCGGTGACGAACGCCGCACCACCATCGGCGAATCTGTGGACGACAGTGACTACGAAGACCTGATTGCCGAAGAGGAACAGGTGATTACCTTGAGCAAGGAAGGCTACATCAAGCGCCTCCCGATTGACACCTTCAAGACCCAGAGCCGTGGCGGCAAGGGCATTATCGGTGCCGGCCTCAAGGAAGAAGACGACGTGGACCAGATCTTTACGGCAAGCACGCACAGTTACCTGCTCGTGTTTACCAACAAGGGTCGCGCCTACTGGACGAAGGTTTACCGCCTGCCCGAAGGCACGCGCAACGGCAAGGGCCGCCCGATTGTGAACTTCGTGGGCCTCACCGAAGGCGAAAAGGTTCAGGCCATTGTGCCTGTGCGCAAGTTCGGCGGTTTCTTCTGCCTCGTGTTTGCGACCAAGAAGGGTATCATCAACAAGATGGACCTTACGCTGTTCAGCCGCCCGCGCAAGGCCGGCGTGAACGCCATTACCCTCGACGAGGGTGACGAACTCGTGAAGGTGCAGCTCGTGGGCATGAGCGAAGAGGAATACAAGGCCTCGCTCAATGCGGGCGACGATCAGGCCACTGAGCTTGCCGAGGGGCCTGAGACAGAGGTTCCTGAAGCGGATGATGCCGACGATCTCGAAGGCCGCCCGATTCCGAAGGACCTGCTTATGCTTGCGACCCGCAACGGCCAGGCCGTCACGTTCCCGATTACGTGCTTCCGCCCGATGGGCCGCGGTACGCATGGTGTTCGCGGTATCAAGCTTGCCGAAGGAGACGAGGTCATTTCGCTCCTGTGGCTCAAGGAAGGCAACAAGGTGCTTACCATTACCGAGAAGGGCTACGGCAAGCGCAGTGAACCGGGCACCTACCGCGTTACCAAGCGCGGAAGCAAGGGCGTGAAGAACCTCAACGTTACCGACAAGATTGGCCCGGCCGTGTTCGTGGATAGCGTTGCCGACGATTACGACCTGATTATCACGAGTAAGGAAGGCCAGGTTATCCGCATCAAGGCCGATTCCATCCGCCTGACGGGCCGCAATGCCCAGGGCGTGAAGGCGATTAGCCTGCGTGACGGCGACATGGTGCAAGACGCCACCGCGCTTCCGAGCGTGGAAGACATCGAGCAGGATAGCGCCGAGGCGAAGGAAACCTTCGACCATGTGCAGGGTGTGGAAGTCGATGACGATTCCGTCGAGAAGGTCGACCCCGCCGATGCCGCTCCGGAAGCTCCCGCCGAAGAATAGCTCCGACAACACATATAACATATATTAACAAAGGCGCCTCCGGGCGCCTTTTGTCGTGAAAAAAGTTTACAAAAACTGCCCGAATTTTGACAAATTCTGCGTTGAAATTTACAACAACGCTTTGTTTATCTTGTGTAAAAGAAAAGAACGTTTTCAATATAAATTATAGATAAGGGATCGCATCGATTCTTTATAGGAGTAATTATGAAGAAATGTTCTTTGGCCGGTATCGGCCTTGCCATGACGCTGGGGTTAGCGGTATCGGCTTTCGCTGCTGATGCCTGCAACGACAACATGGGTCATACAGGAAACGGCTCACAAGTGAGCGGCAACAGGGTGGGGTCTATCAATGGGACCCCTTGGGGCTACGAACAGTGGTATCAGGGTGGCAACGCCTCGATGACCTACTACAGCAATGGTACGTTCAAGGCCAACTGGAGTGGTTCTAGCGACTACCTGACTCGCGTGGGCTACCAGTACAACGGCAACGGAATCGACCACAAAACAAAGAACTTTGCGGTCGACTACAAGTATACCAAGAGCGGTAACGCCCAGTACGGTTACATCGGCGTTTACGGCTGGACCAAGAACCCGGAAACGGAATACTACATCGTGGACGACTGGTTCAGTAAGCCGAGCGAACAGTATGTGGGTGAAAAGTTCGGCGAAATCACGGTGGATGGCGCCAAGTACTCCATCCACGCGTTCCTCCGCCAGCAGGAACCCTCCAAGTCGGGCACTTCTACGTTCGTGCAGTTCTTCAGCATTCGCGAGACTCCGCGTCAGTGTGGCCATATCGACATTTCTGCCCACTTCAAGAAGTGGGATGAACTCTTCACCGGCCAGCAGAAGCAGCTTCGCGGTTCGAAGGGCGGTGGATCTGCTTCGCTCAAGTTCGGTAACGTGACCGAAGTGATGCTCATGACCGAAGCGGGAGGCAATGCTACGGGTTCCGTGGACTACACTTACTTCAATATGGTCGACAATGCCACGTCGTCGCCGACTTCTAGCGGTTCTGCGCCGAAGTCCAGCTCATCTGTGGCAAAGTCTAGCTCTTCTCAGGGTGGTGGCCAGACGGTTGTGACTGATGTTTGCAAGGCCACAGATATGGGCCATCCTGGCAATGGCAACAATGTGAGCGGCAACAAGGTTGGCTCCATTAGTGGAACACCCTGGGGCTACGAACAGTGGTATCAGGGTGGTAACGCCTCGATGACCTACTATAACAACGGTACGTTCAAGGCCAACTGGAGTGGTTCTAGCGACTACCTGACTCGCGTGGGTTACCAGTACAACGGCAACGGAATCGACCACAAGTCGAAGAATTTTGCAGTCGATTACAAGTACACCAAGACAGGTAACGCCCAGTACGGTTACATCGGCGTTTACGGCTGGACCAAGAACCCGGAAACGGAATACTACATCGTGGACGACTGGTTCAGTAAGCCGAACGAACAGTATGTGGGTGAAAAGTTCGGCGAAATCACGGTGGATGGCGCCAAGTACTCCATCCACGCGTTCCTCCGCCAGCAGGAACCCTCCAAGTCGGGCACTTCTACGTTCGTGCAGTTCTTCAGCATTCGCGAGACTCCGCGTCAGTGTGGCCATATCGACATTTCTGCCCACTTCAAGAAGTGGGATGAACTCTTCACCGGCCAGCAGAAGCAGCTTCGCGGTTCGAAGGGCGGTGGATCTGCTTCGCTCAAGTTCGGTAACGTGACCGAAGTGATGCTCATGACCGAAGCGGGTGGCAATGCTACGGGTTCCGTGGACTACACCTACTTCGACATGACCGACAAGTACGAGGCTCCGAAGTCCAGTTCTTCTATTGCCAAGTCCAGCTCCAGCGGTAGCGCTAAATCCAGTTCTAGCCGCGGCGGGTGGAACTGGGACCGCAGCAGTAGCGCTACAGATGCTCTCCCGTTCATGACCCAGGCTCTCGCGACTATGGATGGTCAGTTCATGGTGTTCGACATGCAGGGCCGCACTCTTGGCGCAATTGATGTGCCGGCCGGTTCTACGGTTGCATCTGCCGTCAAGGCGAAGTTCAAGAATACGGGCATCTACCTTGTGAAGCAGGGCAAGACCTTCCTCCGCGTGAAGGTGACTCCGTAAAAAACGCTTAATCTTCAGATACTCCTGAACGAGATTCCCTGCGAAAGTGGGGAATTTTCGCTAAAAACGGCAATTTTTTGCTCGTTGCGCGTTGTTTTTTGCAACAACGCCTTTTTATTGATTGTATTCCAATTTGGAGTGTACAGATATATCTTTAGGGCAGAAACCTAAACATTCAGGAGTTAGAAAATGAATAGGAGCTTTAATAAAATTATCAAGATGGGGATTGCCATAGCAGCAATTTCGTCATCCATTTCCTGGGGGCAGACTACCCTTAACTGCTCTAATGGCACGTCCCAGAAGTTTGGTAGCGGCTCTGGCTATGATTACGAACTCTGGAGCCAGAATGGTGCCGGTAACGCAACTATGACGCTTCACCCAAGCACCGAAAATGGTGGTGCTTTCGAAGTTGAGTGGAGTGGTACTATCAATATGTTGGCCCGTTCCGGAAAGCGTTGGGGGTCTAACTCCAATGTTACCGTACAGAATGTGGGTAATATTACCGCCGAATTTGATGTGGAATGGAGCTCCTCCGACAACGTGAAATATGTCAGTGTCTATGGTTGGGGCTATTACGACCAGCAGGACATTCCCAGTGGTTTCAGCAATGAAATTGAATACTACATTGTCCAGGATCGCGGAAGCTACAATCCTACCTCAGGCGGTAAAAAGTTTGGGTCTGCAACTATTGATGGTATTAGCTACGATTTCTATACGACCGACCGTATTCAGCAACCTTCTCTTTCGGGCACCAGCACCTTTAAGCAGTATTGGTCCATCCCGTCGAATCCGAGCCAGCATCGCACCAAGGGTACCATTTCTATTTCCAAGCACTTCAGCGAATGGGCTAAAGCGGGTATGAAGATGGGTAGACTGTATGAAGTTGCTTCCATGAAAATTGAATCCTACACCGGAAATACGGGCTCTGCAAGGGGTTATGCTAAAGTTAAGAAGAACCTGCTGAAAATTGGTGGCAGTGCCGATGAACTTGCCCTCAATGTAACTGCATCTCCGGCTGCTGCAGGTACTGTGACAAAGAGCCCGAGCGCTAACTATTATGCTCCCAAGACAACTGTTCAGCTCACCGCCAAAGCTAACGAAGGCTGGAAGTTTGTGGGTTGGGAAGGTGCTGTTACCGGCACTACCGAAACCATTTCTGTAACCATGGACAAGGAAAAGGATGTGGTCGCCAAGTTTGAATTGGTCGGCGAAACCACAGTGAACCTTCTTAAGGATGGTGATTTCCCGAGCGGCAACGTGATTTCTACAAGCCAAGATGCATCTTGGTTCCTGGGTCAGGGTACAAACTGGGGTAACTCTGCTGCAAAGACATCTGTTTCTGGTGGCACGGCTACGGTAGACGTTACCACTATTGGTACAGAAAGTTACCAGCCGCAGCTTGTTCAGTACAATCTGGCTCTTGATAAGGGCATGAAGTACAAGTTGTCCTTTAAGGCTAGCGCTGATGTAGATCGCAAGATTGAAGTTAATTTCCAACAATCCGTAGACCCCTGGGGTGCATACGCCACTAAGGAATTTGACATCACCACTACGGAACAGGAATACACATTTATCTTTGCTATGGAAGAAGATTCTGATGATGCCGCTCAGTTTGCCATCAATTTGGGACAAGCTACAGGTACAGTCAAGATTAGTGACGTCAAGCTGGTGTTCACCACTGCTGAACCGGGTTCCGAAGGTGGTGAAGGCACGACTGTGATTGCCCGACCGGTCAGCATGAACAACATCGCCCGTACCGTGCAGGTGTTCGACATGCAGGGCAAGTCCCTCGGCAAGGTGGAAATCTCCGCTGGCACGAGCGTTAACGAGGCTATCGCCGCCAAGTTCCAGAAGTCCGGCATCTACATGGTGAAGGATATCCAGGGCTTCAAGAAGGTGCGCGTCATTAACCGCTAGCAGATGTCATTCCCGCGAAGGCGGGGATCTTCTCAAGTTCTTTTTTATCCCCGCCTTGTGGCGGGGATATATTTTTTTAGCACCGTAAGGTGTGCTCAAAGACACTTGTGTCGCATTTCCCTATTGACTAGCCCCCCTCTAAAAGTTAAATTAAGTCTAGTAGATTTTTTTATTGCGAGGTTTATCTGTGAAAAAGATATCCGTTTTTGCCCTGGCGTTTTTCGCCATTTTTGCTTTGGCTTCCTTCGGGTTTGCCTACGACCTGACCGGTAACGGTTACGGTGCAGTGCAGAAGGCCCGTCCCTCCATCGCCTTCGTGCTCACCACGTGGGAAAAGAAGGGCGCGGAAGTCACTACCGAGGTGACCCACTCCGAAAGCGAGGAAACTGTTTCGGAAAGTTCTGCCGAAGACGAATCGGGCAAGTCCACCAAGGCACGTGCAAAGACGACTGCAGTAACGACCGAGGCAACCTACAGCGAGGATATCTGGACAAAGATTCCCGACGCTCAGATTGTCGACAAGTTCCAGCAGCAGTTCGTGAAGCAGCAGTTCAACGTGAAGTCTTCCGACATGGCCCGCAACATTGCCCTGGCGCCCTCGCTTGCAAAGACCGGCGTTAACCCTTCTGACCGCGCTGCCGTCAAGAAGTATGCCGAGAAGGAAGGCGTAAATTTCGTTGCCCGCGGTGAAGTCGCGGTGACCAGCTACATGAAGGTGAAGGGCAACAAGATTAAGGCCTCGCTCCAGATTGGGGTCGAGGTTATCGATGTGAATTCGGGCGAGGTGATTGCCGCGTTCTCGAACGGCGTGCATACCGTTGCCACAAGCAAGGAAGTTGCCCGCAATGGCGGCATCAACAAGGCTGCCGTCATTGCTGCCCGCACGCTTTCGGAACAGGTGATGGAAGCCTGGATCAATGCGGCCGACAACGGCTCGCAGTTTGTGGTGGAACTCCGCAAGATGAAGTCCGCCCGCAGCCAGAAGATTCCGTTCGAGAAGGCGCTCAAGGGCGTCGTTACCATCAATTCGCAGACCCAGCCCGCAAAGGATGTGGTGACCTACTCCGTGACGTTCAAGGGGTCTAAGGGCGATCTTGGCACGGCGATTCTCGAGGCGATTGGCGACAAGCCCGGTTTCGACGAGAAGTCCTTCGACGGTCCGCATGATATCGACGGTAAGGTTGTTTTTGAATTCTTGAAGTAGGCGAGCGAGCCTGACTTGCAAAGGAGTTTTTAAATAATGAAGAAGATTTGGCTTTCCGCAATCGCTTCCGCTGCGTTTGTGTTTATGTCGTGCGCCTCTTCTGGCCCGCACGTGGATGCCTTTAACCGCGCGCAGAAGGCGTACAATGACGGCAAGGACGACAAGGCTATTGCCGAGGCTCTCGAGGCCCTGAAAATCAAGCCCGACTACAAGCCCGCCATCGAGTTTTTGAACAAGACGTTCGACGACGTGATTGCCGCAAAGAACGATACGATTGCGATGTTCAAGAAGCGCGACGACCCGAACCCCAAGCGCTGGGACAAGATCGTGTTTATGGAAGAGCAGAAGGCCGATTACGCGAAGCAGCTCAAGTTGATTGCCCGCCGTAACGACAAGATTAAGTTGAGCGTGGATGTCGACCCCGAAGATATCAAGGTCGCCCGCGACAGTGCCGCCGCATCGCACTATGCCGCAGGTCTCGAAAAGATGAACGGGCGAGGCAAGGCTGCCCAGCAGGAAGCCGCAGTCCACTTCCGCAAGGCGTTCACCTACCATGCTGACTACGAAGATTCCAAGCAGCTCTATGCGGAATGCAAGAAGCGCGGCACGGTGCGCGTAGCGGTTGACCCGTTCAACAACGACTACAGTGGCCGCATGGATGCTGCCCTGATTGCCGAACTCCAGAAGAACAAGGAAGCTTCCGAGTTCCTTCAGTTCTTGACCCGTGCCGACCTGGACCGCATTCTCGAAGAGCAGACGCTTGCTTCTTCGGGCGATTTCAAGGAAGGCGAGGGCGATGAAATGATGGGCAATCTCCGTACCGCGGAATTCCTCATCGCGGGTTCCATCGAGAAGCACGTGTGTTCCGACGACGAAAGTGCGGTGGAACGCGACCGTGAAGAGAAGGAAAATGCCGCCCGAGTGAAGGTCGGCAGCCACCAGGAATGTGAAAGGCTCAAAAACGGTAAGCGCCGTTGTTACGACGTGAACGACTACGCTAATGTGTATGCCACAATCATTACCGACTCGCTCACGAAGAAGGCCTCGACCTCTGGCTTTATCCAGATTCTCGACTTCAAGACGGGCGAAGTCAAGAAGAAAACCGACGTGCGCGTAGGCGTGATGTCGTCGGGTATAGTGGCGGGCTGTTCCGGCGACCCGCGTGCGTACAAGCCCATCTGCAAGCACACCGAAATCACACTCCGCTCTTGCAGCGAGATGAACGACCAGATGACGGTCGATTTTGCCCGCAAGGCCGTGGCCGAGATAACTAAAGTTACCAAGGAACTGACCAAGTAGTGCGGTTCGGGGTAGATTATTTCTAAATTTTGATAAATAACACCTATATAAGGAGAAAATCCGATGAAAAAGATGTTCCTCGCTCTCGCTGCGGCAAGCCTTGTCAGCACGATGGCTTTTGCACAGGACGACTACGACTACGGTGATGATTACGGTACCGAAGCCTCCACCAGCAGCGATGACGGCTACACCGATATGGACAGTGGCGACAAGGCCACTACCGAAGAAAAGCCTGCATCTGATGTTGAATACAAGAACATGGACGAAGGCAAGAAGGTAAGCCGCGACGAAGGCACGAAGCCGGCATTCTTCGACAGGCCGTTCAACATGGCCGCACACATTGCTCTCGGTTATGGTTCTTTCTGGAGCACTCCGGACCAGTATGACAATGCTGCCTGGCGCCAGGCTTACGGAATGGATTCCAATCCGTACGATGAATGGCTCGGCTACAGCGTAGCCTTCGGTATGGCGTTCAACTATCGCATCATGGATATCTTGAGCGTGTCTCCGGAATTCAACCTCGGAATCAGGGGCTTTATCCGTAACCTGGATTCTTACTACAGCTACTGGTACGATACCTACGTTGAAGTTAACGAAGACATCTTCATGTTCGATATCGAACTTCCGATTCTGCTCCGCGTGATGCCGACTCACCAGATCTATTTCGAAGCCGGTCCTCAGTTCACGCTGAAGCTGGTTGCGAACCACTCTGTTGATTACGTTGATAGCTACACCGACGAAACGATTTACAGCGATGCCAATGGCTCCTGGGAATGCGCTACGTTCTTTGCCTCCCTCGTGATTGGCGGCGGTGCAACTCTTGATCTCGATGGCAAGCTCTTCGACATCGGTCTTCGCTTCATCATGGACATGACCAAGCTCGAAAAGGATGATACCGAAATGCCGGATCTCGATGGTTCCACGTTCAAGGATGAAACCAAGATGTGGACTCTCCAGCTTGTTGTCAAGTACTGGTTCTAATCCAAGAGATACTTAAAGGAAAGGCCCCGCAGCAATGCGGGGCTTTCATTTTGTCGGTCTGCTTCTGGTACAAAAAATCCCCGCTTACACGGGGATTAAATGTGTTTACTTGGCTATCAGAAACCGTTTGATTTTTACTTGATTGTGGAGGTGAGGCGGAAGGCGAGGCCCACGTCGCTCATCTCGTTTTCGCTATAAACGCTGAACTGGAGCCTCGAAGAACCAATCTTCTTGTTCCATGCAACCGTCCATGCCCAGTCATCGTAGGTGTGCTCGGTTGCGGCATACAGGTTGTCGCGCTTGTTGATGTATTCCCATTCCACCATGAGGTTGCTCATGAGCGTGCTCAAGATTCCGCTCTTCGGGGCGAAATCGACACCCAGGTAGAACGGCTGGAAGTAGATGCCCGGCAGGTAGTACTTGGTTTCGGGGGCGATGTAGTTGCTTGCGTTCGTATTCAGGTCGTCGTCCTGTGTGTACACGCAGGCATATTCGCCGTAGACGCGGAACATCGGGAGGACGTTGTAGCTTGCGTAGGCAGCCACGCGGTGAGTCACGTAGGCGGTGTTCTGCAGGACGTCGATGAGGTTTCCGCGGTAGGCGACCTTCACTTCGAGCGGGAAGGTGAACTTCATGTCTTCTTCCACGCGCAGGTAGCCGCGGTTAGCGTTGCCGTCCTGCGTGGCAAGCATGGCGGTGAGGTTGCTGAGCCCGTGGTTCCAGCCGAGTTCAAGGGCGTTGTGGCTGTAGTCGCGCATCCAGAGCCCGCGCTTGGTCAGGTCCTTGTCTACGTAGGTACCGAAGTGGGTGGACTGCGACCAGTCTGTCTTCCAGCGACCAATCTTCAGGTTGAGCTTGTCGCTGTCGCCCAGATTCCACTTGTAGTTCACCCAGTAGAGATCGGCGAGAATCTTGTCGTACATTTTGCCGTCAATCTTGTTGCCGAATTCTGGCGCGAAGATGCGCAGCATGATAAGCCCGTCGAGGTTTTCACTCTTGTACTGGCCGCCCACGTTGGCGCGAATCCAGCCGCTGCTGAAGTTGTGGTCTTCGTCGGCGATGGACTTGGTAACCTGAGTCTGCACGTTGCCCTTGAGGCCGAACTCGCCGTCGATGGCGAATGCGGAGGTGGCGAGCCCCATGGTCAGGAGTGCTGCCGCAATCTTTAGGTGTTTCATCGTTTCTCCTATGATGGCCACGCGGTTCCCGTGGCTCCTTATTGTTTCCGCGCGTAAAGATAGAATTTGGCACCTGTTTTGGAAATGCCCTCTTTCCCCATTTGTCGCGTTTTTTTATCTTTGTCGCGGATTATTGATTATGGATGAGGTGTGTATGCCCGTTTTTTCCCGCTTGACTACTGCTCTCTGCGCGTGTGCCGCAATTGGCCTTATGGCTCCGGCCCTTTCTGTTGCCGGTGAACTTGCTCCCAACAAGACGCACGCAGTTCTGAATGTCACCTACACGAATTACGACGATGTTCCGCAGGCAAGGAAAAAGCTTGTGTTTCAGGGCCAGAAGAAGCCCAAGAACAAGATTACCGTAGTTACCGACATGTACGGCGAGGCCGCCTTCATGATTCCGCGCGAAGATTCCTACACGGTGCTCTGCGAGAGCCTTACGGGACCGTTCGAATGCGGTACGACGCCGTATGTTTCTCTGACGGCGAGCACGGGCGGCATTACGGTGCTTTTCGACGATACGCGTGCGGAACTGACGGGCGTGAACTTCAAGGCGGGCAGCGCGGAACTTATCCCGAATTCGCTCAAGACTCTCGACAACGCCATTGCTGGCCTCAAGCGCAATGCGAAGGCGAAGGTCGAAATCGAAGGCCACACGAGTAGCGAAGGGAGCGATTCCTTTAACCAGAAACTTTCCGAGGACCGTGCGAACAGCGTGATGGAATACATGATTCGCAAGGGAATTTCTAAGGACCGCGTGACTGCGGTGGGCTATGGCTCCAGCCGCCCGAAGGCGGACAACGGCACCGAGGCGGGCCGCAAGCAGAACCGCCGCATAGAAATCCGTGTGGTGAACCCGGACGAAGTGAACGCGAAAAGCGAGTAGTAAAAACGGTTCCGGCCCTAGATGGAGCGGATTCCGTCGTCGCTTATCGTAATTTTCCCTTCGCGGAAGAGTCCGCCGATAATCTTCTTGAAGGTCTTTTTAGAGATGCCGAATTCCTGGCGTATGGTCTCGGGGTCGGTGTGGTCGCCGTAGGGCAAAAAGCCGCCGGCTTCTGCTAGTTTGTTCAGAATGACGCTCGGGGCGTCGCTGTTGATTACGCCCTTGTAGCCCACGGGCGTGAGGTTCAGCGTAATCTTTCCATCATTTGTGATGCGCTGGATAAACCCGGGCATGGTATCGCCGATGTATATGCGTTGCATTCCCGGGGTAAGCATGAGCCTTCCCGTGTAGCGGTAATCGACCAGGAAGTCGACGTATTCGCGGGTCACCTCGTAGGCGGCAAGTTCCACGCGCTGGCCCACGTGCAGGTCCTCGGTGTCGTAGTCGATAAACGTCTTGATTTTTTCGGTGGCGACAAGCCTTCCGCTCTTCTCGTCCACAAGAATGTAGACCACGCAACGGTCGCCTTCCACGAGCTCGCCGAGCTGCTGCTTGTAGGGGAGGAACAGGTCCTTGTTTAATCCCCAGTCCAGGAACGCGCCCACGCGGTTCACGTCCTTGACGGTAAGTACCGCAAATTCGCCCGCCTGCGCGAACGGCTTGTCGAGAGTCGCAATGGGGCGGTCCTCGGAATCCATGTAGACGAAAACGTCAATGATTTCGCCCTCTTCGAGCGTAAACTGGTTCTTGTTTCCGGGGAGGAGCACGCGGCCTCCGGTCTCGAGTTCCAGGTAGAAACCCTGGGGCATGACTGCATCGACGCGCGCGCGGTTAATCTTTCCGATTTCCATATTGGCCTTTCCGTTCTGGTGCCCGACGTTGTTATTTCGCGGGGTTATGGTCGCGACCATCCGCGACATCAAAAATATAGGATTTTACGGGGACGTGCTCGGGGCTATCTCGGCGAGAGGCAGAACCTTGCAGTGCCGCACGAACCGGAGTGTCTCCTTTTCGCCCTTTTCGGCAAGAAGGCGCAGCAGGTACAGGAGCTTTCGGTAGGTGTTTTCCGTCATCTTTTCCCTGGCGGTACTTTTTTCGAGGTACTCGAGCGGGGAACGTTGCGTGTAGCCTGCCTTGTTGTAGGTCTTCGATGCGGCGATGCGGTCGCAGAACATCTCCTTGATGTAGCGGTCGGGCATGTCCATCGGCACTATTTTCTTGGTGGCGAGTTCGTAGTCGTACCAGAATTCAAAGTGGTGCTTGTTCCTGCCCTTGTGGTGCATCCACGCGAGGCTCATTCCCGTATCGCGGCGTTCCCCGTTGTTCGGGGATTCCTTGCCGCTGTAGTAGCGCGCTCCCGGGATAAATTCCGTGGGCGAGTACTTGGAAAGGTCGTGGAACAGTCCCTGGAACCCGATTCCCGCCTTGAAGCAGAGGCGCACGACCTCGTTCCTGTGCTTTGTGATGGTGATAAAGTGGCGTATTGGGTGGAACATGCGAAAAAGATAAAAAATGCCGACGGGCGGGCAAATAGAAATTATATTTCAGTCATGAATTCCTCAGTTGATTTTATCGGCGATATACACGGGCACTGCACCGAGTTGCGGCTGTTGCTGGCAAAGCTCGGGTACGAGGAATCCATGGGCGCGTTCCGCTATCCGGGTGGCGCGCGTTCTGTCGTATTTCTGGGGGACTACATCGATCGCGGGAGCCAGTCGCGCGAAGTGATTGACCTGGTGCGTGCCATGCGCGACGCAGGTTCGGCGGTCGCCCTGATGGGAAACCACGAATTCAATGCGCTCTGCTTCTGGCAACTGAACGGCGCAGGCGGCTCTCACGTGATTCACTGCATTCCCGGGGGCTACCTGCGCGAGCACAGCTTCAACAAGGTGGCAATCCACACGAGGACGGTTGAAAGCTACAAGGGGCGCAAAAAGGAATTCGAGGACATGCTCGACTTCTTGAAGACGCTTCCGTTCTTTATCGAAGAGGATTCGTTCCGGGCGCAGCATGCCTGCTTTGACTTGGGTGCCGCACGTGCGCTAGATGCAGCGGGCATCCGCAGTTTTGCTGACGGGAACTTTGATGAACTTATTGCCTGCGCGAACGACCAGTTTAACGAATACGATGATTCACTCTTTGATCCGATAAACTACTTCTTGAAGGGGCCCGAGATGAACTTGCCCGACGGGATTACATTCCGCGATGGGGAAAACGTGCTTCGTAGGCGGGCGCGGGTAAAATGGTGGATTGACCCGAAGGGCTGCAGCCTGCGGGAACTGGCCTTCCAGCCGGGAGTGGAACTGCCGGCCTGCGATGCGCCCGCGGAAGTCCTTGGGCATGGCTATTACGGCGAGAACGAACGGCCCGTGTTCTTCGGGCACTACTGGCTTACGGGCCTCCCGAAGCTTATACGCGACAACGTGTGTTGCCTGGACTACAGTGTGGCGGGTTACCGTGGCGATGGACGGCTTGTCGCTTATCGTTTTGATGGCGAACAGAAACTCGACGAAAGCAAGTTCGTTTGGGTGGAGGCTGTTTAGACGAAAGTGGAAAGACGAAGAACGAAAGAATTTTTGAAAAAGTTGGCTTCGCTGAAGGTGACTGTGGTTTTGCTTGTCGCGTTCCTGGTGCTCACGTTCTGGGGAACCCTGGCGCAGGCGAATGCGGAGGCGGCGGGTTATCCGGCATCGATAGCGGTAGACCGCTTCTTTGACAGTTACTTTATATGGGCACTGGGCGTGGTGCCGTTGCCTGCGTTCAAGAGTATTGCGATTCTTGCGTGCGTGAACCTTGTCGCGAGTATGGTTTTCCGGATGCCCCGAGGCTGGAAGAACGCGGGCCTCTGGCTCATGCATGTTGCCCTGCTCGTGTTGCTTGCGGGTGGTGTTGTCGGCAGCGAAATCAAGCGGGAGTATAACGGGTTCGAAGTGCTTTCTTTGAATTCGGTAGAACTCCTTGATTCTAGCGGAACTGCGCAAAAGCTCAAGTTCTATGCGGCAGACGATAGCCTGGGCGCAGAACCCGCGAATCTGGATGAATCCGTATTGCTCGCGGGTTGGCCCTACTACGCGCATTTCCGGGGTGACCTGCCTATGTCGAAGGACAAGGTCATCTCGATGTACAAGGTTTATTACGACCCGTTGCACTTTGTGCCGTACGCATTCATGGTGCTGTTCCTGTTGGGAGCGGTGTTCCATTATGTGGTGAAGGTGCGCAGTGCGCGGAAGAGCGTTGCGCAAACGTCGGCTACTCGCGTGGTTTCAAAAATCGTGCCGTTAGTTGCACTTGTGATGTTCGCAATGCCGATGAATGCACGTGCGGATGAGATCCCGAGTGATGCCTTGGTATGGTTCTCGGTGGGGCGCGACGCCCCGGTAATTGTGGATGGCGTAGTGCGCCCGTTCGATTCGTTTGCCCGCGGGTTCCTCGATGATTTGAGCGGGCGCGTGACATTCAAGTGCGGGAAAAATGATTTTTGCGATGGGAAGGAACCTGCCGTAAACATTGTTGGGTGGATAAAGGATTTACCAGAAAAAACAAGCGGCCTTGCGCTGTTCAAGGTCTTGCGCAGCGATGTGCTGGAAGCCTTGCGTTTGCCGGCTGATTCTCGCTATGTAAGTTATGCGGAGTTGGCGCCATCGCGGAATTTGCTGGAACTCTATGCGAGCCGGGATGACAGCCATCCGGCAACATCCGAAATGAAGCGGCTTTATGCGAATGTGCTGCAATATGAAGCGGTGAAAAATGGAACTGCGTTTTCCATTGTCGAGGAATCTTCTTCGGAGTCGGTGACGGTTGATGAAAACCGGCTTGCGGCGGAAGTGTTTTACCACAAGGCGAATTTTGCATTGATTGCCTTTATCTTGGCGTTTGTCGCCAGCCTGCTTGCTTCGTTGAATATGATTTTCAGGTCGCGGAAGTTGGATGTTGCCGCAAATTTGGCCTGCATCGCGACGGCAGGTATACTTGCGGTTCTGTTTGCCTTGCGCACGTATGTAGCTGCCCGCGTTCCTCTTTCTAGTTTGTACGAAATTGTGTTGCTCGTGGCTATGCTATTGATGGCGTTCGAATCGGGTGCGTTTATATTCTGTAAGCGTCGCACGTTCTCGCTCATGATTCCTGTGACGTTCATGGCGGCTCTCCTATTGTTCTTCGCAAAGTTCGTGCTGGAACCGGGCGATACCTTCCGGCCGATTCCTGCCGTATTGAATTCCTCGGTTTTCCTCACGGTTCACGTGTTCACGATTGCGCTCGGATTTGCGGGCATGATTCTTTCGGGAGTTGTCGCGCACATGGCGCTGTTCCGTTCCCGCGGGCAATTTGCTGGCTTGGATGCATCTTCAGAAGAGAACTGCGCGGTATCTTCGGGTGAATCGCCGCGCACCCCGCTCGATTCGCTCCTGTATGGCACGCTCGTCTTTGGCGCAGTATTCACAATGCTTGGTACGCTCCTGGGCGGCGTGTGGGCCGATTTCGCATGGGGTCGCTTCTGGGGGTTCGACCCGAAGGAATGTGGTGCGCTTTTTGTAATCCTGTGGGCGATGCTCCTGCTTCATTTGCGTGTTGGCCGCCTGGTGGATACGCACGGATTTGCCTTGCTCAACTGTTTCAACGTAATCGTGACGTTCCTTTGCTGGTTCGGCGTGAACTTGCTCGGGGTTGGCTTGCACAGTTACGGGTTCCAGGGTGGAACCGCCATGTGGCTTGCCATATTTGTGGCGGTCGATGTGCTGCTTATCGTGCTTATTGAACGTCTTGTCGCGCGACGCTCCTGAAAAAAACTCTGCACCGGAGTAATTTTATATATTCGTGCAAAAAGGAGGCATGGAACATGCAGATTGTAACGACAGATTTTATTACGGGCAAGGAAATTGAGACCATTCAGGTGGTGAAGGGCAGTGTCGTGTTCAGCAAGAACGTGGTGCGCGATATCTTTGCGGGCCTCAAGACGATTATCGGTGGCGAAATTGCCGGTTATACTGAGATGCTGAACGACGCCCGCAACATCGCGATGCAGCGCATGATAGAGGAAGCGTCCCGTATCGGTGGTGACGCTGTGGTAAACGTGCGGTTTGCGACGTCATCTGTCATGGCGGGGTCGTCCGAAATTATCGTGTACGGGACTGCCGTGAAGTTTAGCGACCGTTCGCGCTAATATTCTGTATTAAATTACTCCGGTTTGCGCTCACTCCCACCTAAAGGTGGCCATGCCCACTAAGCAACAAGTTGCCAAGTGGTCAAAGGTCGCGACCAACGCGGCACACTTGCGTAGTGCCGCTTTTGGCTCACGTAGTAGATTCTTGTTTGCTTCAAGAGTCTATTCACACGTTCACACATTCACTTCGTTCGAGTGTTCACTTTGTAAATAGCCTCTCTACGCAAAGAATACAACATTTGCTCCGGCAGAAACTAGTTTATCGCAAGGGATTTGCAATAGGCGGGTTCTGCAGAAGTCCTTGTGACTGTTAGTCCCTTCGGACTTCTACGAAAATCAATAGGGATTTAAACATCGGAGAGGTGTTATTCGTATAAGGCCTTCACGAGGCCTGTTTTTTTTGAAGGATGTGCTTCAAGAGTCTATTCACACGTTCACACATTCAAACAACAGCAAATTGCTAGCGGGTTTGCCGTTCACGAATTTCGTTTATTGCAATATTGGGTTTACTTGCTTCTCTTTGCTCGAACGGCAAGTCTTACGCCGTCTGCGGCGCTCGTGACGATTCCGCCGGAATAGCCTGCGCCCTCGCCGAGCACGAAAAGCCCCAGCGTGTTGATGCTTTCGAGCGTATCGTTGTTGCGCGTGATGCGTACCGGCGAACTCGTGCGCGTTTCGGGGGCGACAATCAGCCCTTGCTCGATAAATCCAGGAATCTTGCGGTCAAAATTCTGGAAACCTTCGGCGAGCGAACTGCAGATTTTCTTGTCGAGCCAGTCCCACATGTTGCAGGCGACAAGCCCGCAGGGGTAAGTTGTCTTGGGCAGGTTGCGGTCTGCATGGTGGGCGAGGAAGGCCTTGATGGTCTGCGCGGGGGCTGCGTATTCCTTGCCGCCGACATCGAATGCGTCGCGTTCCGTCTTGCGCTGGAAATTGAGCCCGCCGAAGGTCGTTTCGCTCGCCTCTACGGGTACTACAATCGCACCGTTTGCGGTGGGGCCGTTGCGACGGCTGTAGCTCATGCCGTTGGTGGCGAGCGTTCCCGGTTCCGATGCGCAGGGCACCAGCACGCCACCCGGGCACATGCAGAAACTGTAGGCACTGCTCGTCTTGTTAAGCGTCGGGGTGGCGAGAAAATATTCTGCGGCTCCCGTGAGGCGCGTGTCTACGCCCTTCCCGAGCTGGCGCAGGTTGATAAGTGCCTGCGGGTGTTCTACGCGTACGCCCATCGCGAACGCCTTGCTTTCGAGCGCAACCCCGCGGGCTGCCAGGAGTTCATAGATCCCGCGGGCGGAATGCCCCGTGGCAAGTACCAGCGCCTCGCACTTTTGCCAGCGGGCGGCGCTGTTTAATGCCGGCGCGCTGTTTAACGACTGCGCTGAGTCCGCAGCGCTGTTTAACGCCGGCGATACACTGGAAACGTCGCGCATCTTGATTGCGGCAATGCGCCCATCTTTTATCTCCACATCCTCAAGCGCGGTATTGAAGTGTATCTTCCCGCCGAGGCGTGCAATCTCTGCGCGAATCTGGCGCAGCATCAGCACGAGCCTGTCGGTACCGATATGCGGTTTGGCGAAGGTCACGACGTTTTCATCCACGCCGAATTCCACCATGTCGCGCAGGACGGTTTCCGAGAAGATATTGCGGCTGCGGGTATTGAGCTTGCCGTCACTGAATGCGCCGGCCCCGCCTTCGCCGAACAGCACGTTGGAATGCTCGTTGAATTTCCGTTCGGCGAAGAACCTGCGGATGTCGCGGAATCGTTCTTCCACGGGCTTGCCCTGCTCGTACAGGTCTACGGTAAATCCGCGACGCAGCAGGTGGAGGGCTGCCCACAGCCCTGCGGGGCCCGCCCCGATAACATCCACGTGACTTGCCATCGGAACACTGCCTGTAAGCGGGTCGCTTTCGAGAGTTTCGCGTTCCCGTGAAGCCGCAATTAGTCCGCGGGCCGCATTGCCCGAAGCTCGCAGCGGGCGTTCCGTTTCAAAAATTACGTTGTAGCTCCAGTGGGGCGCGCCCTTCCGGCGGCTATCCAGTGCGAATCGCTCCACTTCCAGGTTGAAAATCTGTTCTGGGTTCAGGCGAAGTTCACGCGCCAGTGCACTGCGTACTTCGCCCTTCTTTTCGAGGGCGACAGGCAATTCTCTGTAGCGGTACGTGAACATCAGTGTCAAAAATAAAAAAAGCGAGCCCTTCGGCCCGCTTCAAGAATTCCCTTTATTCGTTAAAACACGCCGTGAGCAACAAAGCCCCAGTTATTAAACTGGGGCGGTTCGAGAGTGAGCGCTAACCGGAGTAATTTAATACCCTAGTTAAGCGCGAACGGTCAGAATACAAAATGTGCGTTCACGCCCAGGTAGATATCGTTGTATTCGTTGCTCAGGTTGTCCGGGCGGAAGTAAATCGCCGTGCCGGTATACCATTCCGTGTAGAAGCGCTTGTTGTGGTTCACGCGCAGGTTCACGCCACCGAGGATGTCGGTTTCGGTCTCGTCGTACGATTCGTCTTCTTCTTCCCAGTCGGTAGTCATGTAGCGGAAGCCTGCGTTCACGCCGAGCACAAAGAAGTTGTTCTTGAACGGCATCTCGAATTCGTCTTCGATGGTGATTTCGAATTCGCTCATGTCGTCGCGGTTGTAGCTCTTGAAGCGCGGAGTGAGCGAGAACCTGTTCTGGAGAATCGGAAGCGTCGTAGTTACCGACATGGGGTAGGTCTGCTCAAAATAGTCAGAGCCGCCGAAGTAGTAACCCAGCTTGTCCCATGTCGTGTTTTCGAGATCCATGTCCTTGATCAGGCTATCCCTGTGGAACTTGGAACCGTCGGTACGGTATGTCCACTGTCCTCCGACTTTGAACACGGAATTGTATGCGCGGATCGATGTTCCCAGATTCCATGTGTGCTTGAAGAGTCGTTCCTGGAATCGTGTCGCAAGGAACGGCTCCTTGGCTAGGGCCACGTATTCGCTCCAGCGCTCGGCATCCACGTAGGATGTGTCATCGACATCGACAATCATTGTTGTGTCACGTCCCTTGCGGGCATTGAACCAGTCGTCCTTATAAATGCCGTCTTCGAGCGTGTAGTTGTAGTGCAACTGGAACGGCCTGTATTGGGTCTTGTATTCGAAGTTGTAACCCACGCTCACGTCCACATTCTTGTTAATCTTGAACGTGTTGTCGATGCCTGCGTTTTGGATGTACTTGGTGCGGTCGTTGTCAAGTTCGTGCTCGTCGAACCACTTGGAGTTCTCGTCGGGGAACAGGCCCCAGTGGGTACCTTCGCCAAGCCCGAAGATGTTCGTCTTGTTGCCCTTGGCTGCGTTCTCGACGTTAATCTGGTACGAAATTCCCAAATCCCAGAATCCGAGAATGTCCTGCTCGATGCGGCCTCCGAATTCACGCGTGTCCGAAAGCTGGTTCGGGGAGCCTGCACTGTAGAAGTCTTCGCCCACGTACTTGATATGGCCATTGATGCTGGTCTTGTAGATGTTCCAGTTGAGCGATGCGCCAATGGCGAAGTTCTGGCTGCCCCAGTTGAGCCCGAGTACGCGGTCTTCGTCGCGGTCGTCTTCTTCGTCTCTCTGCACTTCCTTTGCTTCGCGGATAAGCGCACGGAGGGAGTCGCGCATTTCGCTCCTGCTGAGGGTCGTGTTGTCGCCGAAGATGTTTGCGAGTTCTGCATCGGAAAGCGAGTTGATGCGGTTCTGGTTCTGCATCAGCTGGCGCATGGTGCTGTACGAAACCGGAGTGATTCTCGCGTCGCTGAACACCTTGTTGATGGCGCGCTGGCGTGTTACGTCGGCGGTGTCGGCACGGCCCACTGCAATCTGTCCGTTAAGTTCGATATCGCCAGGGAAGAATAGCCAGTTACCGTCGGCGTAGAGCGTGAACGATTCCTGCATCGGGTCGCTCGTTGTCCACTTTTCGCTGGCACCGTCACGGAGCAGCGGGTCCTTGAGTTCGTCGTTTGCGTAGAGTGCCCCGAACTTCGCGTCAAAGCGGCGTACCGGAGCCCACTTGATGAATCCTCCGTAGGCGAGGCGCTGGGCCTGGAGTTCGCCATCGTCAATGTAGTCGTTGTAGAGGTAGGGGTGGCGTGCGCCTTCTACAAGGCTGCGCTGTGCTTCGCCGAAGAACCCGCCTAGCTGGAACAGGGGCTGGTCGGCATTGTTCTTCAAAAGCGAAAGTGTGTAGTCGATACCGAATATCGGCAAGCCAGCCATGTAGGTGTCGCCGCCCATGAGCTGGAAGTCACCGAGGGTCGCCCTGTTGTAGGCGTCGGTATAGGTGAGGGAGACTGGGTTCGGGGAGAACTTGTTCCACGAATCAATGGAGAGGTCTGTGTTGAATTCAATTGTTTTGCCATCAATAGACTGCATAAACATGTAGACACTGGCGCGTGAGGCGAGGCCCGGAACTTGGAAATTGTTGCTGAACTTATCGCCCGGTGCAATGGTGTCCGTGTCAATTTCGATTGTTTCGTCGCTGTCGTTCTTGCTCGTGTTCACGAAGTGGTATCCGGTTCCGAGCATTACGTTTCCGATAACGCTCCAGCGGGCAACCGTGGAGTCGCTCCTGGTTTCGGCTTCAAGCCTTTGCGCCACGATGTCGCCAATCTTGTCGGAAGCGCGGAGCGGCCTTTGCTCGATGCCCGGAATTTCGGGTGCGGGCGGGAGTGTGGATACTGTTGCTTCGGCCTGGTTGTCGAGATCGAGCGTATTGCCCTTGACGCGCTCGATGATTTCGGGCGCGAGAACTTCGGCAGAAGATACACCCTGCCCGTTCTTCGTGATTTCGGTGTTGTTGAACGTGATGAGGCTGTTCGCCATGTTGAGCAAGCCGACTTCGTTATCCTCGATCTTGGAGGAAGAAACGTGCGCTTCGGCGAGTTCGGAATTCATGATGGCGACCTTGTTCTTTTCGAAGGTGGCTCGGTCGATAATTGCGTTTGCGTAATTTGCAACCTGCAATGCGACAGGGTTGTTCCTGAATTCAACGTCGCTCACCGCGATGGATGCGTTGCGTGCATAGACGCCGCGAACCGAAGTGTTCTCGATTTTTGCATCCTTTATGTCCATCGAGCCGTTTTCGACGGCAATGCCGACGGCCGCGTCGCTAATCTGCACGTTGCGGATTTCTGCACGCTGGTCGCCCGTGATGGTTACGCCGAGCCAGTCGCCTGCCTTGGGGCGGTCGTAGGCCGAACGGAACGTGACCGGGGAAACTGCGGAACCGGCGATGACCAGCTGGCCCTTGTTCACCTGCAGGCCGGTGCCGGGCTTGAAGTAGATGATTACGCCCGGTTCAACGACGAGGCTCATGTTGGGAGAAACGATAAGCATGTCGGTCGCGAGATAGGGCGACTTGTCAAGTTTCAGGAACCCATGAATGTCTCCGGCAATCTCGGTACCTTCAAGAAGTGTGGGCGGGGGAGTTGTCGTGTCGGCGACGAATCCGCCTGTTGCAGAATCTGCAGGAGCGACTGCGGCGACGGTGCTGTCCGGGGCCTTTTGTGCCGTATCGGCGGGCACGGTCGCTGCGGTTTGTTCTGCAGTCGCTGCGGGTGCCTGTTCTGCTGCTGCAGGGGCTGCGGCAACGGAATCTGGCTTGGTGGTGGTTTCGGGGGCTGCTTCTGCGGTTGTTGCAGGAGCGGTTTCTGCTGCGGGAGCAGCCGGCGCGTTAGTCGCCGGCGCGGTAGTCGCGGACGAAGCCTCGGCGGCCGGTGCAGCTTCTGCAGGGGCCGGTGCAGCTTCTGCGGGTGCCTGTTCTGCGGCTGCAGGGGCTGCAGCTTGTTCCGCCGTTGCAGGGGCCGCTGCTTGTACAGCAGGTGTGGCCTGCGCGGTGGCCTCGGGTGCTGCCGGTGCCTGTGCGAAGATTACTGCCGAACCGAGGGCGATGGTCGAAAGGAGAGTCTTGTATGCGTACTTCATTAGTTGGCCTTGTAAGTCTTGCCGGAGTTATACTTTTTGCCGTTCATCATTTCGACATAAATTTTGACAAAGGACGTTGTTCCGCGGGAAAGCGTTACCGGCACATCGTAGTCGAGTTCGGTAATCTGGTCTCCGGTCAGGTCCAGGAGTGTCTTGTTTTCTTGCGTAACCCTGATGTGCTTGATGTGTGCGGGGTCTTGCTGCAACACTCCAATCAACCTGAAGCGCATTGTTTTGCGGATTTCGTCGGATGTCCTCGGCGGCGGAGGAGGCAAAGGGATGTACTCGTAAGTACCGCCAACCACTTCGATCGTAGCAGAGTGCGGCGGGAAGCATCCGAGTTTCCTGGAAATTTGCGTGGAGTTCCCTGCCTGGTCGGTCGCCTTGAGTGTGTACTTGTGGATGCCCGGGGTTAGCTTGATGGCGAGGTTCGAATTTTGCCTGTACGTTGTCTCGCCGTATGCGTTGCCGTCGATTTCCTTGGAAACGATGACGATGTCGTCTGTCGCTTCGGCAAGCGCGAACCTGGCATCGCAGCGGATGGGACTCGTGCTTGCGAAGGTGAGGGCCGGACGCTTCATGTTGACCTGCTTGCAGGTCTTGTTTACGTTCAGGAGGACTGTCGCTTTGTGGTTTCCGCTTGCGCCGCTATATTCAACCGTTACCTTCGTTTCGTTCCAGTTGCCGGCCATGTCGCTGATGTTTATCGTGTGTGCGAATTCACCGTTTGCGCTCAGGGGCACGAGGTTCCTGGACTTGTATTTGCCCATCTTTACGTAGAGGGTTCCCTTGGGGTCAGTCTGGTCAAACGTGCCTTCGATGGTCACGGAACCGGGTTCGCAGACGGTTACCGGCGATGGGGTCTTTACGGAGAATTTCTTTACGCTGGAAGAATCGACTGCAGCGCTATCCGTTTTCGCTGTGTCGGCCTTGACCGTGTCGGCGGGATTCTTGTAGAATGTCGTGAGCGTCCCGCATTCAAAGGAAACTTCCTTCTTGCAAAGGGGCTGCTTGCCTTTCTTTCCCTTTTGCTGTTTGCAGGGGACTTCTAGACTGCCGGTGCAGGTCGCATTGAATTTCTTGGGGCCATTGGCGTCCGCTTTCCAATCCAGCGTGATATCGTATGTATTGTTATTGTTTTTGAGAGTCGCTCCCGATATGGACAGTTGCACTCCCTCAGGGCAGGTGGCCTTGGTGCTTACCTTGTTCACGGTGATGGTGTCTTCGAGCGGCTCGAACTTGCAGGAGATGGATTCGAAGGCCTTGCTTATCCGCTCCTGGAGGTCGGCGTCAAGCTTGCCGAGGGTTTCCTTGAGCTTTTCTTCGGTGATGGTTTCGTTGTCGAGCAGGGTGTCGAGTGCGTTTACCAATTCCTTGTTACCCGAGTTCTTTATGTCGAGAACCAGGCAGCTGCCCTTTTCGCCCCGGAATATTGCCGTTTGGCCTCCGTTGACCTCGCATTCCTGTCCAGTGGTGTTGTGGCGCAAGATTGCGTTGCCTCGCCCGAGCGAAAGGTATGTAGCCTTGTCCTTGATTGTCTTTCCGAAGGTACCGTCCGTACCGCGGATGGCAGCAGTCGCCGTTGCGGTCTTGAACTTGAAACTTCCGCCGGAGTGCTGCTTTTGCGCGTCAAACCTGACTTTACCGGTCTTGATGTCGGTGAGGGCGGTCTGGATGCCGTCTTCGGCCTGGAGCGTGGTGAATTCCACGAGTGAGTTTTCCTGGACCACGATGGAACTACCGTCAGAAAGCGTGATAGCCACGTGGGATTCTATCCCGGTGCGAATCTGGTCCTTTTCCCTGACCCTGTTTCCGACGTTTATTTCGTCCCAGACGCCTATCTTGGTCGATTTTTGGAGTTTGGCGTCGCCTAGTTTGTCAATAACCTTGCCGGAAGTTCCCTTGGCGGCGAAGGCGACCGACGAAACTGCCAGAAGCAGAACCATGGAAGCCTTGATTTTTCCAGAAAAAGACATATTGCCTCACTTGCAAGATGTAAACCTGATACAAATATATCTTAATAATGTTCTTTTGCGTACAATAATTGTATCTTTGGTATAAGAATTTTTGTGTTTTTTAAAGAGGTTACTCATGAGCATGGAAACTGAAGAACCCACCGTCGAAATGGTCGATACCGAAACGGGCGAACAGGTCATCAAGGAACTGGACAAGGCTGTCCTTACCAAGGTTGCCTGGCAGACCATGATGTTCCTTTGTCAGGAAAAAAACGCTAAAACGGGCGAATTTGGCGAACCGAAGGTGTACCTGCGCCGTTACCAGAAGGCCGGCGGGGCGTTCAAGGCCCGTAGCAAGTTCAATATCAGTGGCAAGGCCCAGGCCGAAGCCATTATCGAGAATTTAAAGAAGTGGTACAACATTTAATGGCAGACCCTGCTAGTAGTAAAAAGAAGAAATACAAGATAGATTTCCTTTGTGAAGGAAACATCGAGTCTTTCCCGTGGAAGGATCGGCTCGAATCCGTTGCCCGTAAGCTCTTGCACGAGGAGGGCACGGAAAACAATGTTAACGTGGTCCTCTGTACAGACGAATTTGTCCGCGAGATGAACAAGAACTATCGCGGTCTGGACAAGGTAACAGACGTGCTTTCTTATGAATGGCACGAAGAGGACTTTCTGGGCGAAATCTACATCGCCCGCGACCAGGTGAAGCGCCAGGCTCCGGAGTACGGTAACACGTTCTATGCCGAACTCAAGCGCGTGCTCGTGCACGGGCTCCTGCATCTTTCGGGCTACGACCACATCAAGGCCGCCGACCGCAAGGTGATGCGCAAGCGCGAATGCGAATTCCTCGGGCTCGACCTGTACAAGGAAGGTAAGTAATGGATAATTCCGAAATACTTGCCATCGTATTCCTTTGCGTGTTCGTCCTTACCTCGGCAATGTTCTCTGCGACCAAGTGCGCGTTCAGCCTGATTTTCGCGAAGCGTGACCCCAAGGAACGCAACGAGCGCGAAGAAAAAATTGCGGAAATCGTGAAATGGAACGGCTTCAACGAGTGCGTGTCCATAGGGCGCATTTTTGGCAATGTGAGCGCGGGCGTGCTCGGGTTCTTCGTGCTGGGCAATTCCAACATCGCGCTGGTCGAGACGTACCCCTATATCTCGGTGGCGGCGTACCTGATTATCGCCTGCGCCGTGCTGTACGTGCTTACGGTGTTTATCCCGTATTTGCTGGCGAGTCTCAAGCCCGATACGTTGTCTATCGTTCTTGTGCCTCTGTTTAGGCTGGTAAGGCTCCCGTTTGTGCCCGCGGCAAAGTTCTGCCACGTGGTTTTCGTGAAGTTGCTTGACCTCTTCGGCTACGATTCCAAGCTGAGCTTCTTGCCCGAAGAAATGCGCGATGCGGTCCAGGCGGACCTCTCCGACGTGACCGATGGTGAAGACGAAGGCCTCGAGAAAGAGGAACAGCAGATGATCCTCAATATCTTCGACTTCGTGGAAACTCCGGTACGCGAAATCATGACCCCGCGTGTGGACATGTGCGCCATTGACGTGGATACGCCGCTCGAAGACCTGGTGAAGGTGCTGAACAGCGAGCGCCATTCCCGCCTGCCCGTGTACAAGGACACGATGGACAACATCGTGGGTATCCTTTCGAACCGCGACTTCCTGGAGTGGTACACCGAGCATGGGGAAGAACCGTTCGACATCATGAAGATTGTGATGCCGCCGGTGTTCGTGCCCTACCACAAGAAGATAGACGACCTGCTTACCGAACTGCGCAAGACGGGTAACCAGCTGGCCATCGTTATCGACGAATACGGTGGAACGGCGGGCCTCGTGACTCTCGAGGATATCCTGGAAGAAATCGTCGGCGAAATCCGCGACGAGGATGACGTGGACGAAGAAGACGACGTGCAGAAGTTGAAGGATGGTCGCTACATTCTCGACCCGCTCATGAGGCTTTCGGAACTCGAGGACGAATTCGGCGTGGAACTTGTCCCGCCCGAAGGTTCGCATGTCGAGACTCTTTCGGGCCTAATCCAGGCGACTCTTGGCGTGATTCCCTCCCCGGGTGCAGAAGTCAAGCTCAAGGGCTATACCTTCCGCGTGCTCAAGATGGACGGCACCCGCATGGAGAAGGTCATGATGATTCTCCCTCCGGGTGAAGTTTCGCCGACCGGCAAGTTCAAGGCCGTAGGGAAGTAATTCCCTGCATTCTGCCAACTAAGTTCTAGAGATACATAGCCTCAATCTGCTGGGAATAGACTTCCTCGGCAACCTTGCGGCGTATCTTTAGCGTGGGCGTAAGCAGCCCGGATTCTACGGTGAGTTCGTCACCGACGAGGGTCCACTTGCGGATTTGTTCCCAGTGGTTCAGCTTCTTGTTGACGCGGGTGATGTGCCTGTTGATGGCCTCGCGCACGCGTTCCGACTGCATTGCACGTTCGACGCTGAATTCCTCTTTCTGGAATTTCAGGAGCCTGCGGGCGCCTTCGGGGTTGAGCCACACGATCGCGGAGGCGAACTTGCGGTTGTTCGCAATCACGAGCGCCTGCTCGATTACGGGGTGCCGGCTGATTTCGAGCTCGATGGGGCTCGGGCACACGTACTTGCCGGTACTCGTTTTCAGGAGCTCCTTTATGCGGCCCGTGAAGTTGAGAAAGTCATCGCTGTCGAAGAATCCCTGGTCGCCTGTCTTGAAGAACCCGTCCTCGGTAAAGACTCTCTTGTTGGTTACGGGGTCGTTGTGGTAGCCGACAAACACGCTGTCGCCTTTCACCCAGATTTCGCTGTTGTCTCCAATCTTTACTTCGAGCAGCGAGAGGGGTTTCCCGATGGTGCCCGCCTTCGAGACCTTCGGGCAGTTCGCAGAAACGACCGGGCTACATTCCGTCATCCCGTAGCCTTCGTACACGGGGAGCCCGATGTTCAGGAGGAACCTGAGGATGGACTTGTTGAGTGCGCAGCTTCCGCTCACGATAAGCTTGAACTTTCCACCGAGGGCATCGCGCATCTTGCGGTACACGAGCCTGTCGTAAATGCGCTGCATTAAGGACCTGCCCTTCCCGGGTTCGCTGATTTTTGCGAGCTTGACCGCATTCTGGATAACGAGACGCTTGAATCCCTTCGCCTTGTCGCCAATCATGGTCATGCTTTCGTACAGGCGTTCCAGTATGCGCGGCACCACGATCATCACGGTGGGGTGGACCTCAGTAAGCATCGTGGCCACGTTTTTCGGTGTGTCGCCGAAGTAAATGCGCACTCCGTTCAGCATGTAGAAGTAGACCGCCATGCGTTCGAGAATGTGGGCGACCGGCAAAATCGTGAGGCAGACGTCTTCTTCGCTATTTAGCGGGAAGAGTTCCATCAGGTTCTGGATTTGTGCCAGCATGTTGCGCTGCGAGAGGTCAACACCTTTCGGGGAACCCAGGGAACCGCTCGTGTAGATGATGCTGAAGAGGTCGTCGGGGCGAATGGACTGAATCTGGTCATCGACCCAGCTGAAGTAGCGGTTGCTTTCGGCGAGTTCCTTGCCCTCGTCGATAAGGTTGTTCCAGTAGATGCCGTTTTCGGGCAGTTCCGATGCTGGATTGATGCAGATGATAAGCTTGAACCGGGGTAGGAACTTGTGTAAAGGCTCGTCCAGTTCGGCGATGGTGTTCACGAAGAGAATCTGTGCGCCCGAATCGTCGCACTGGAACGTGAAATTCTCGGAAGAAATGTTCGGGAATAGCGGGGCCACCTGCGCGTGGTTGATTTGCGTCGCGATATCCGCGATGAACCATTCCGGAGAGCTCGGGGCGATAATGCTCACGCTGTCGTGCGGTTTTAGCCCGCGGTTGTTGAGCGCTATGGAAAGGTAGATGGCGCTATCCCTCAAGAAATCGCGCGAGTAGTGGAGCCACTGGCCGTCGGTGCGCTTGTACCACCCGCCAAAGTCGTCGCGGGAACATGTTGCAAAGAACATTGAGACAAGCGATGTGTACTGTAGCGGCTCCATACCCAAAAAATACTATTCTATTTTTGGAACGTACATAAAAAATCGTTATTTTTTACTTTAATTTGTAACTGAAGGGTTGAATATGCTGAAAAAATTGCGGGATTACGAGCAAAGTCTGCAAAAAAGGCTTGAGGAAGGCACCCCGGTGAGCGATGCCGAACTGCTTTCGGTGCGGACCCGCATCGCCTTTTTCCAGCATGAACGGCTCGCGCACGAGTTCGTGATGATCCTGTTTGCGCTTTTGAGTGTGGGCGGGGTGTTCTTCTTCGTGGCGTTCCCCGAAATCCCGATTTTCTGCCTGGACGTGCTGTTCTTTGCGCTCCTCGTGCCCTACATAAAGCATTATTACGGGCTCGAGAACGGCGTGCAGCGCCTGTACGACCTGTACGCAGAACTCGAAAACCTATAAAAAAACGCGCCCTTTCAGGCGCGTTCTTCACTTATACTCGTGTATGTGCGAGCGGTCTCTTGTGAGCCGTAGGCGACTCATCTTAATGAGTCGTCGTCCTAATCCTCTTCGCACCCGGAAGCGGAACACTTGTACGTTTCCCCATCGTCGGTGCAGTAGTACGTGGTGTACGAACCCGAAACAGATACCTTTTCGTAGAAATGGCAGTAGCTGTCGATGGTTGTGCCCATGCGGGGGCTCGTGATGGTGCTGTTGTCTGCGGCGGAACAGGCAGAGAGTGCGGCTATCGCCATGGAGCCGAGTAATGTTGCAATCGCTTTTTTCATGATTTATCCTCCTGCCTAGAAGTAGATGAATGCGCCGAAGTTAGCGATGAAGTCGTTGTTCGTGTCGCTAAACCCGGTGAACGGGTTGGAGTAGAAGTTGTCCTCGATGGAGGCTTCCACGGCGAAACTTGCGTACTGGAAACGTGCACCGAGGCTAGCCGTCGCGACTCCGGTACGGGAAGACATCCTGGTGATGCTGCTCTTCACGATATCGAGTTCGTCGTTGTAGTCGGTAATGAACTCTTCCGATTCCATGGAGAACACGGCCCAGGTGTAGTTAGCTCCGCCAAAGACGCGCCAGCAGTTGCCGAGCTTGAGTTCGGCAAAGATGTTCGGTGTGGCGTAAACGCCCATCGTGAAGTAGCTGTCCTTGTTGTGGTTGCTTTCGTCCTTGAATTCGTCGTAGAATATAAAGGGAGCGCGGCTGTTCACGCCGAGCAACACGCGGGCGAATTCGTTACGGAGAATCGTGCCGCCGATGTTGAAGGAGGGCTGGATGTAGATGTGCGCGTCCTTGCCTGTGGTTTCGGTCTTGGTGGAAGACGAACCGGACTTGCTTTCGCGGTAGTAGGAATTCTCGTGACGGGTGAAGTTCACGCCGGCGTTCCAGAAGATGTTCTTTGCGGAGGGGTCGTTACTGATGGCGACCGTTGCACCGAGATCCCAGTAGTCGTATTCGGTTTCGGTGGTTGACTTGCTGTCGGCGTCCTTCTGTTCGGTATCGGTTGAGGTCTCGTTCTGGTAGGTGAGCCAGAATGCGGATGCATTGAAGTCAAAGGCTCCGAGGGGGAGGGCTAAACGCAGGCGCAGAATGTCGTTCGCGCCAACGGTGTAGGTGTCCTCGTCTTCTTTCTCGTAGGGGTCCTTCGTCTCGGTGAAGGTAAGTTCCTTGGCGAGCGCGTAGCTAAGAGAAATGCCCAGGCCCCTGCTGGCAAGACCGACGGTAGCCATGGCGAGGTTGTTGTAGTTCTCGAAGGAAATGAACTTCGTGTTGCCCGAACCGAATGCCACCGCGCTGAATTCGCTCGTGGGTTCCATGTACACGAGGTTGATGCCTGCCATCTTGTAGGGCTTGTCGAGGTTGTCGCGGATGGTGGGGCTTGCCGCGGGGTTACCCACGTTGTTGTAGGCGATGCCGTGCGGTTTTGCTGGCGCCTTGGCCGTGGTCGCTGTGTCTACTGCAGGTGCAGGCTTTGCTGCGGGGGCAGGAGCGGGAGCCGCCTTTGCGGTAGCTGCGGTTGTCTGGCTTGTCGAAACTTCGGCGGCAGGAGCGGAATTCTGTTCCGGTGCTGCCTGTGCCGTATCGCCTTCTTGGGCCATGGCGCTCGCGATGGCGAATGCCGCAGTCAAGGTAATCAGTTTGATATCCATTGTTTTTCCTTTTGTTATTGTTTTAAACTTCACTGCTGGAGGATTCTGCGAGATCTTCGCTGCTCGAAGAACTTTCTGCATCCTCGCTGCTGGACGATTCAAATGTATCGCTCGAGGAACTGTCTATCTCGAACGAAGAACTGGATTCCTCTTCGCTGGACGAGCTTTCGATAGCGTCGCTACTGGAGGATTCCGCGAAGTCGCTCGAGGAACTTTCCGTAACATCGCTGCTGGAAGATTCTGCGATATCGCTCGAGGAACTTTCTGCAACTTCGGAGGAACTGGATTCCGGAGCGCTGCTCGAACTACTCACGGAACTTGAAGAGGCGATGCTGCTCGAGCTGCTGACCGAACTCGAGGATGCCGTGCTCGACGAACTTTCTTCCTCGTCGGAACTGGAAGAACTCGAGTAGCTGCTCGAAGACTTTGCCGAAGAACTCGAACTTTCTGCGCTGCTCGACGAACTCTTTTTCGAGGAACTGCTCCGGAGGCTCGTGTCCCCGTGCGGGGTCTTGCTGTTGTGCGGCCCTGTGATGGTCGAATCTGTGGAGCATGCGATTACAAGGGCGAAAACCAGGCTAATAACGAGAATGACTGCTTTTTTCATGGCTATCCTCCCGGCTAGAATGTTACGGTTCCGCTGAAGTCCATAAGCATGGAACCTCCGTCGAAACCTCTAAAGGGGTTGCGGTACAGCGCAGACTGGATGCCCGCTTCAAGTATCAGTTTCTTGTACTTGAAAAGCAGGCCCGTGCTCAAACCGAGCGTGTTTGTCTTTGTCGAAATCTGCGTAAGGTAGTTCTTTACCGTGAAGTCCTTGTCCTCGTCTTCGACTACGTATGCCTCCTGGTATTCTTCGCGGTTGAAGGAATTGCTCCAGGTGTAGTAGGAACCGCCCCAAATCATCCAGTTCTCGTTGAATGCATATTCTGCAAGGATGTGGGGAGTGAGGTAGAGGTTGCTCTGTATGTAGAAGTCCTTGCGTCGGTTATCATTGTCCTTGACGCGGTCGTAGATGTATGCGTTAACGGAAGTGTTGTTGCCGACGTGGACGCGTGCGTTTGCGGATCGCAGGACGATGTAGCCGAAGTTGTAGAAAAAGGATGCGTAGATGTAGTTCGAGGTCCCCCGGAGTTTTTCCTTGTAGTTGTCATCGGGGTCGATGGAGCTTTTCAAGGAGGTTTTTACGGTTTCGATATTGCGGGCGGCGGTTCCTCCGGTGCTCCAGGAGAAGTCCTTGGCGGAAGGCTTGTTTGTGAAGGTGACAGACCCGGAAATATAGTGGTCGTGGCTATGGTATTCCTTCTTTATTTTGCCGTCGTTGTCGGCGTACTCGACCTTGGCGAGGGAATCGTTGTATTGGCTGTACCGCAGGGTGGCCAGGAAGTCGGTGGTCTGGAAGGGGAGCGAAAAGCGGAAGGTGAATTCGTTGCCATGACCGCTGACAGATGTCCTTTCGTCCTTGTGATAGGCGTCCTTTTCGTCAAAAAATTCCACTTTTTCGTCGAGATCGAGCGAAAAACTGAAACCGAATGACTTAGTGGCGATGCCGAGCATGGCACGGCTGTTCAGGTAGGCGAAAAACGACGTGTGCTCGCCAGACGCGTAACTGGCAACGGCCTGGTTGTCCGATGGAGCGAGATAAACCAGGCTGTTTCCGTACATGAGGTATGGGGTGTAGAGGTTCCTCAATACGGAGGGCGCTTCGCCCGGCGTTCTCGCTGTGGTGTAGTATGCGTTTCCGTGAAGAACGTTGAAATTTGCGGTATCTGACGGAGTTTCCGCAATTGCGGCTGCGACAATCGTTGCTAACGCGAAAAGGTGCAGTTTTAATCTCATAATTTGTCCGAAATGTTTTCTCCAGCAACAAAGATAACTTAACGAAGGGAGTTTGCGGGGATTATAATGAAATTAAAAATGTTATGTTTTACAACAATTTTATAAATTTTGAGAACAATTTGTTTCTAAAAACCTTGTTTTTGTAAAAATTTAAGAAAAGTTGTTGCTTTTTGATTGAATTGTGATTATATTTAGTGAGAACAATAAAAAGGGATGTGATTATGAAATCTTGTACGACAGTTCTCGCTTGCCTCGGTTTGGTGACCGTGGCGGGTGCCCAGGTGACCCTCGGCGATGCCGGTGGCTGGCTCGAATCTGCCTATGCCCAGTGGGCCTCGGACGGCTCCGACAGTTACAACGTGTATTACTCGGGTAATGGCAAGAGCAATGTTAAGGTCGATGCGGAACTTGTCCGCAAGTACGGCTCTACCTGGCGCGTAGACGTTCCGGGGCTCAAGGCGGGCGACTACACGCTCAAGATTGTGGGCGTGAAGAGCGGCAAGGAAGGCGCTTCTGCCACTACAAAGACGCTTTCGGTAAAGGCGCACGACCGCAGCGGTTTTGCTTTTGCCAACGGGCGCGTTCCCGGTGCGTACAAGGCCGACGGCACGCTCAAGGATGGCGCCGTGGTACTCTACATTACCGAAAGCACCAAGAATACCGTGACGATGGACGTGGCTACAAGTTCAAAGGGTGCAAAGACAACTTGCAAGAGCTTCCAGGGCATATTGAACTGCTTCAAGAAGGGCTACGAGACGACTCCGCTTGACCTGCGCTTTGTCGGCAACGTGACGGATTCCGACTCGCTCGTGCAGGGCGACATGGTGATTGACCTCGGCAAGTCTGAAACCTCCTACGTGACGGTGGAAGGTGTCGGGCCCGATGCTACGGTGAACGGCTGGGGCATTCGTGTCAAGAACGCGCAGAACGTGGAAATCCGTAATCTCGGAATCATGAACGTGAACAGCGATGAAGGCGACAACGTTGGCCTGCAGCAGAACAACCAGTACGTGTGGGTGCACAACTGCGACTTCTTCTACGGCGATGCGGGCAGCGACAAGGACCAGGTGAAGGGCGATGGCGCGCTTGACTGCAAACTTTCCACGTACATTACGTTCAGCTACAACCATTTCTGGGACAACGGTAAGTCGAACTTGCTTGGCCTTAAGGAAGGTACGAACGATGGCTACTACATCACGTATCACCACAACTGGTACGACCATTCCGACAGCCGCCACCCGCGCGTGCGCTACTACAGCGCCCACGTGTACAACAACTATTACGACGGCAATGCGAAGTATGGCGCGGGCTCTACGCTGGGTTCCTCGGTGTTCATGGAAAACAACTACTTCCGCAACTGCAAGTACCCGATGCTCACGTCGATGCAGGGGACTGACGTGTATGCGAGCGGCACCAAGCGCGACCCGACGAACAACGGCACGTTCAGCAAGGAAGCGGGCGGAACCATCAAGGCTTACGGCAACCATTTTGAAGGTTCCTACACGTTCATTCCGTATGGCGCGACCTCGTACAAGGTAAAGGGTGTGGAAACGACGGCGGCAAGCCAGGGAATCAATACCTCCGAGGATTTCGATGCGTACGTTGTGGATAGCCGTGGCACGAAGGTGCCCTCTACGGTCAAGTCGTATGACGGCGCAAACACCTACAACAACTTCGATACCGACAATTCCGTTATGTACAGCTACAAGGCGGACGATGCCGCAACGGCTAGGGACAACGTTGTACGGTATGCGGGGCGCGTGCAGGGCGGCGATTTTAAGTGGACTTTCGACAATTCTGTTGATGATGCTTCTTCTGATGTGAACCAGCCGCTCAAGGATGCGCTCGTAGCGTACAAGGGCTGGAACGGGAATGTTGTGCCGGTTGAATCGTCATCCTCGACTCTCGCTTCTTCGTCATCCTCGGCACCGGTCGAGGATCTGTCCAGCAGCAGTTCTCTTGCCTCGTCATCCTCGGCACCGGTCGAGGATCTGTCTAGCAGCAGTTCTTCTAGCGTCACACTGCAGTCAAGCGACAGCGAGACAAGTGTGTCCATTGCAGAATCCTTGCGCGCCCCCGCAATGCGTTACATCGCCGCTGATCGCCGTCTTGAAATCGGCGTTGCAGGCATGTTCCGTGTGGATGTCGTGCGGATGGACGGTACGAAGGTACTCTCCAGCGCCTCCCGCGTTGTCGACCTCTCGGGCCTGCGTGCGGGTGTGTACGTGGTCCGTCTGGTGTCGGCTGGCTCTGCGCTCCAGTTAAAAATCCTGAAGTCCGCACCATAGATTTCCTCACCGAAGGTGCGCATGCAAAGGTCGCTTCGGCGGCCTTTTCCTGTATATTCGGGTAAGGACAGCGATGTCCATGATGAAAATTGCTATATTACTTCGTATGAACATCAGACTTTCCGTGGCCGCTACGGCCCTTGCGCTTGCATTTTCGTTTGGTACTTCCTTCGCTGCCGACCCCCGCATAGAACAGGGGGCGATTTTCGAGGCCAAGGGCGAATACGAAATGGCCCTCGGTGAATACAGGGCTATCCTTGCGGAACAGCCCCAGAATTCCGAGGCGTATTTCCTTGCTGCGGAAGTCTACCTCAAGATGCCCAAGCAGGACTTGGCCCGCGCCCTTGCCAATTACCGTCTGGCGTACAAGTTTACGCCGACAATGAGCAAGGCGTACGAGGGTGCCGCGAGGGTCTATGAACTGATGGGCAAGAAGGCGAAGGCCGAAGAGGAACGCGCGAAGGACCCGAAGAACAAGCCTACGGAAGAGGTTACCGCCCCTGCGGTGGAACTTTCGGAAGCTCCGTCTGCGGAATCCAAGGCCGCTGAACCTGCGAAGCCTGCCGAGACGAAGATTGCCGAACCTGCAAAGCCGGAAAGTGCGCCGGCAGCGGTCGAAACGAAGGCCGCGGAAAAGGCTCCGGAACCGGTAAAGGTCGCTGAACCTGCGAAGGCCGCCGAGGCAAAACCCGCTGAGCCGGTGAAGGCTGCGGAACCTGCGAAGGCTGAAACTGTGGTGCCGACCGACCCGTTCGAGAAGGGCAAGAAGCTGCTTGCCGAGGGCAAGTACAAGGATGCCGCCCCGCTCTGGCGCGAAGTGCTCGCCAAGAAGCCCGGCGACAAGGGTGCCTATTTTTATGCCGGTGTCACGCGCTACTACATGGGCGAGTACGACAAGGCGGAATTTAACCTGAAGAAGGGCCTTGAATACAAGGAAGAGGGCAACGATGCCAACTACTACCTTGCGTTAATTTATCAGAAAGGCAAGAAGAACGACCTTGAAAAGAAGGCCCTGGCCGCCTACCTGAAGAAGGCCGCTCCGGATGCCAAGTTCCGCAAGCCCGCGGAAGACCGTCTTGCCGAGATGAAGGCTGCCGCCGATTCTGCGAAGGTGGCGAGTGCTGCCCCTGCAACAGAAGCTGCTGCGCCCGCTAAGGAATCTGCTCCTGTTGCCGAGAAGGCTGCTCCGGTGGAAACGGCCCCTGCCGCGCCTGTGGCGAGCGAAGCGAAGGGACCGTCCGATACGCCGACGATTGCGAACGCGAACCTGCTTTTCAAGGCGGGGAGTTACGAGGCCGCGCTCCAGATGTACAAGGCTCTCCTCGAAACGGAAATTTCGCCTGACGAACGTTACTTTGCCACGCTCCAGATGGGCAACATCTACCGCGAACTGCGCGACTTCCATAGCGCTGTGACCCGCTACCGCACCGTGGTGCAGCAGTACCCGGAATCGGATTGGGCGACCGAGGCGGAACGCGCCCTCGAAGATGCCGTGTGGCTCGAGAAGCATGCGTCCGAGCTCCCGCGCCGCACAAGATAAACGTTTAAAAAAGTTTTCTTGAAAATGCCCCGAAATCGGGGCGTTTTTGCGTTTGTGCGGGGGCGCTCTATTGCGTTTTTGTACAAAAGAGTATAGATTAAGCGAGGTAATAAAAGGTGGGATGTCGGAAAAAAAGTTTGGATGAGGTTGGATTAGGATATGAAAAGAAAATTCTTGGTTCTCGCGGGTGCGGTTGCAGCAACGCTAGCTTTTGCAGACCCGCCGGCGAATTTCAGCGGTTGGGAGAAGGTGTTCGAGGACAACTTCGACGGTACTTCTCTTGACAAGAAGAAATGGAACCCCACGTACAACTGGGGCCCAACGCACAACCATCGCGCCTACTGTGCCGAAGAGAACGTGATTGTCTCTGACGGTACGCTCAAGCTGAAGGGCGAAAAGAAGGTGCACCCGGATGCCAACGGGCGCAAGGCGAAGTTCAACAACAAGGAAATCCCGGTCGACTATACGAGCGGCGCGATTGACACGAAGGGCCATTTCGAGGTGAAGTACGGCTACATCGAGGGCCGCTTCAAGGCCCCGTGGCAGAAGGGGACCTGGCCCGCGTTCTGGACCCTGCAGGACGGCTGGCCTCCGGAAATCGACATTCTCGAAATCCCTGCGTCGCGCAAGCAGCACCACTACTACCTGCACTACACCGACCCGAGCTGGTATAGCAGTCACGGCTCTGCATGGGATCACGAGGCGTCCTTCGGCGGACACAAGGACGATGACGTGGACCGCTCTGCAGGTTTCCACAACTACGGCGTGGAATGGGACGAGTCGACCCTCAGTTTTTACTTTGACGACAAGCGGTTTGCAAGTTACACGCGCCCGACAGAAATCAAGCAGCTTGCGGCTCAGTACATCATCGTGAACCTCGCCATCGGTGGCTGGGCGGGCGATGATATCGAGATTACCTCCGACAAGCCGGCGTATTTCGAGGCGGACTGGGTGCGCGTGTGGCAGGCCAAGCCCGCGAAACCCGATACGGTGCGCATCATGTCGATGAATTTTGGTACCTGCATGGTCCGTACATCCGAAGACAAACTTGCGTTGGGCGATTGCAATGGCGAGAATGCTGTTGCGACGGTTACGCCGCTATCTTCGACGACGTTCCGCATCAACTTCGGCGACATTTCTCTCGATACCCCGAACGAATCTACGGATGCGGGCATCACGATGGGTCTTTACAAGTGGAATGGGGGCGCTCACCAGAAGGTGGTAATGGAAAAACAGTCCGGGTACGAGGGCTCCGTGGTGCGCATGAAGATGCAGCACAGCAACATGTACCTGCGTGCGACAACAGACGGCGAACGCGTGGTGCAGAGCTGGGCCGACGACTGGGAATGGAACCAGATGTGGCGCCTGGTGGGCAAGGACGATGTTGTTCCCTCGAAGGATACGACGAAGAAGGATACGGCAAAAACCGACACGGGTACGACTGCGCTGGGTAATTTCGCAAGCGTGTACGGAACTTCGGTCCATTATGCTGGCAACCATCTGTTTGTAGAACTCGGAAGCACGTTTATTGATGGTGCGACGGTGCGCATTCTTGACCTGCAGGGGCGCGAGGTGATGCGCAAAATTGCTGCGCGGTCTGCTGCATTCGACGTGCAGGCTTTGCCCGCGGGCATTTACCACGTTGCCGTGCAGAACAAGAACCGCACGGAAATCCGGCGGTTCAAGAAATAGGAAGCAACTTTCGCGAGCCCGCTGTCGTGCTCGCTCAAACGTTGTCATGCCCGATCAAGTCGGGCATCTTCTGTTTTAAGAGAATGGTTAAACGACTTGTACGAGCAATCCCTTGAGGTACTGACCTTCGGGGAATGCCGTGTTTACGGGATGGTCGGCGGGTTGGCCGAAGCGTTCAATGATTTGAACGCGCCGATGTGCATCGGCGGCGGCATCCGCGATAATCTTCTGGAACAGGTCCATCTCCATTAGCCCGGAACAACTGAAGGTCGCGAGCATGCCGCCTTCGGCCAACAGCTTCATTGCAAGTAGATTGATGTCCTTGTACCCGCGGGCGCCCTTCTGCAGGTTATCCTTGCTTTCCACGAACTTGGGCGGGTCCAGCACGATGAGGTCGAACGTTTCCGCCTTGTCGCGGCACTTGCGCAGGTACTGGAATACATCCGCTTCTACGTGCGTGGCATGTGCGGTGCTGAGCTTGTTCCGCATGATGCCTTCCTTCGCGAGCTTGAGGGCGTCTTTCGAGACGTCTACCTGGTAAACCTTCTCGCAACCGCCACGGAGGGCGTATAGCCCGAACCCGCCGGTATAGCAGAAGCAGTTCAGGACCTTCTTGCCCTTCGAGAGTTCGCCAATGCGGCGGCGGGCGTCGCGCTGGTCCAGATAGTAACCCGTCTTGTGACCGTTCTTCACGTCGATGGGGAAGAGGATGCCGTTCTCGTTGATGATTACGGGCTCGTCGCTCACTTCGCCATAAACTACACCCGTGCGCAGTTGCAGGCCTTCCTTGCGGCGCACCTCGGAATCGCAGCGCTCGTAGATGCCCTTGCAGTGCGTCTTTTCGGCAAGCAACTCGTAAATCGTTTCGCGGTGGACTTCCGCACCGGCTGCAAGGATTTCGACAGAATAGATGTCGGCGTACTTGTCGATGATGCAGCCCGGAATGCCGTCGTTCTCGGCGTTAATCAGGCGGAAAGCGGATTCCTTGTCTTCGATGTCGAAGCCGCGGCTCTTGCGGGCGGCAATCGCACGGTCCAGAATGTCGCTGAAGAATTCGCGGTCGATGTTCGCCTTCTCGCCGAACGTCCAGAAGCGCCCGCGAATCTGGGACTTGGGCGAGTACGCCGCAAGACCCAGAAAATCGCTCCGGTAGCTGTACACCTCGACGGTATCGCCGAGTTCCGGGTCGCCGACGACTTCGTCGACGGCCCCGCTAAAGATCCACGGGTGGTAACGCAATGCGGACTTCTCGCGTCCGGCCTTCAGGGTAATCGCTTTCATGCATACAAATGTAGAAAAATGGCAGTTTGGGCGGGGCGTTTTTTTATATTTGGCGTCAAGATGTTTGAAAGCCTTTTTGACAAGTACCCGTTTTTCCGTGCCGTTCCCGCTGTTCTCTGCATGGCGATAATCTTCAAGATATCTTCGCTCACAAACGAGCAACTGGAAGATTTTCCGCAGGTCTGGGACAAGCTGGCGCATTTCTGCGAATACGCGACTCTTGCCGGTTGCTATGCCATGCTCTGGTCCCGCGCCGAGTGGTCCAAGCGGCAGTGGCTGCGCGTACTTGTTGTGGGCGTACTCGCGCTTGCATACGGTTGCACGGATGAATTCCACCAGAGTTTCGTGGATGGTCGCGAAAGCAGCGTGTTTGACCTCGTGGCCGACCTTACCGGTGGCTTGATTGGCGGAATTGTCTATGCGGTTGTTGTCCGCATCCTGAACCGCTTTGATCCGGTCCCACCTCCGCCCGAAGAAAAGTAGCCCGAACAAGGCGGCTTTACAAAGTAGCCCGAACAACGTTACTTTATATATTGCTCTAGAATGTACGAGAGAATCATTGCCGGTACGGCAAAGAGCGTTGCCGCCTTTGAGCATTTCTCGTATTCTTCTGCACTGTAGTCCGGAGCGAGCCTTTTCATGATGAATGCTGAAGTATAGCCGCAGAGCAAAAGATAGACGAGCGCTTGCCCGAGTGTCGTAAAGGCCTGGAGAATGCTTGCCGAGTTCCCGTGCAGGGGAAGCTTTTCGATGAGCTTCTTGAGGTCGAGTATGTTCATGAGGATGGTGAATGCTGCCATCGAGGATACGTACGCTCCGATGAATTTCAGCATGGAACTTTTTTTCAGGATTTCTTTCCGGTGGAAGAAAGCTACGTAGAAAGGCACGAGGAATATGGCGTAGGCGCCCGCTCCGAGAATGGCTGCGCACCACATGAAGTTTCCTGCGGGGTGTTTGGCGACTTTTGCTTCGCCTTCTTCGTCTAGTTCCCTGTGTTCCTCGGGTATCCTGCTGAGGATGATGTTGTCTACGTGCTGCTGCACATCAAGAACTTCGGAGATGTCGACCGTTTCGGGAACTTCGGGCGGAACATGGTGTTCGTTGGGCGCGTCACACCAGAGGCAATTGAACATGTCGTCAGCGTATTCCCTGCCGCATTTTTTGCAGATCATTTAAAGCCTCTTTTCTCCTTGTCTGGTGCGCTCGATAAAGTCGTGTTTTGCACGTGTGCATTATTGTGTGACGTACGTTACAAAAATATGAAAACTGCGTCCGTCGGTTTGTAAATAATTCCTGCTATTGCGTAAAAATACGCTTCTTGGGCCTTTTATCAATATTGGAATATAGGAATAACTTTCTAAATTTGGCGATGAATTTTTAATCGAAATATTATGAAAATACGTTTTTTTACTTTCTTTCTTTTGATGGCCGCGGGCTTAGCCTTTGCTCAAAGTGGCCTTATGGGCGGAACCGACGGTATCCACCAGATCAATTCGAAAACGCTGGGCAAGTACAGGTTCTCGCTCGGAACCGGCGGTAACGTGACTATCGACCCGTGGGCGCTTACCCGCGGTGGCGTTTTTTACGATGATGGTGTCGAGCAGCACTTGCAGGATTTCAAGATCTCTGCGACGGGTAACTTCTACATCGGGTTTGGCTTGGCCGATAATATCGATGTGGCGGTTGCGCTCCCTATCAACTATGACCGCTCCTATGCGGAAGACTACCTGGAAGCGACCGGCAACATACGTCCGGGTGACATTGACTTGTTCATGAAGGTGTCTGCTCCGTTCCTGGCCGAAGACAACATTCTCGGGCTTGCGATGCAGTTGCACATGATGCTGCCGACGGGCTCGAAGGAAATTGGTCTGCGTCCGCGCCATGCCTGGATGCTTAAGGATAAAGGATATACCAATCCCTATACCGCCGACGAAGTCGTGGTGGGTGCTCACGCCATCATGACTCTTGACTTTACCAAGCGCGACGTTCCCTTGCGGTTTAACTTGGAGGGCGGGTTCATGTACGCGAACCTGGGCTCGAACACTATTGTTTATTCGACGGGCCTTAACTGGTTCATGACCGACTGGATTATCCCGTTTATCGAATTTTCCGGCGAGTTCCGCGTAGAAGGCGAAAAGTACCCGATTGATTTCTTCGAAGACCCGATGACGCTTACTCCGGGTATTCGCCTGCATACTCCGTTCGGTGTGGATATTGCTGGCGGTTTCGACCTGTCTGTGCGCTCCATGCGTAACTTTGGCCGCAGCAAGTCGACGGAAATGCGCGGGACCGAGGACTACACGATTACTTACAAGGACGAGAAGGGCTACGTGAAGACTTACGGCTACGTGCCTACCGCGACCTATGCGTTCACCGGGTTGCTCACGTGGTACTTTGGCGGAGCGGAAAAGGCTCCGGAACGCGAATGCCCGCAGGGGCTGCCGCCGCAGGATACGGTCGCGAAGACGGATACCCTGTTCAAGGTCGATACGCTTGTGCATGTGGATACTCTCGTGAAGGTCGATACGGTCGAGAAGACGGAATCGTTCGTGAAGGTTCTGCCGATGTCCGATACGGATGAAGATGGCGTCTCGGACGACCTGGATAAGTGCCCGGATTCCCCGAAGGGTATTACCGTGGATACTACGGGTTGCCCGCGTGACTTTGACGTGGATGGCGTGCCCGACTACCAGGATATGTGCCCCAACACGCTCCCGAACATCGGCGTGGATTCGACCGGATGCGCGAAGGACGAGGACCGCGATGGCGTTGCCGACGATAACGACAAGTGCCCGGCGACAGGGAAGGGAATACCCGTGGATACGACCGGCTGCCCGATGGATACCGACAAGGACGGCGTGCCCGATTACCAGGATAAGTGCCCCAACACGCTCCGCGGCGTGAAGATAGACAAGAAGGGCTGCCCCGTGAACAAGAGGGAAGACCTGGAACGCCTCAAGAAGGGAATCAACTTCAAGAGCGGGTCGACCGTGCTCACCAAGCCGAGTTTCAAGACCCTGGACGACATTGTTTCGCTGTTGAACAAGTTCCCCGAGGTGAACCTCGAAATTCAGGGCCACACGGACAACGTGGGCGAGGAAGAATACAACATGAACCTCTCGCAGGGCCGTGCCCAGTCGGCGGTAGATTACCTTATCCGTAAGGGGATTCCTGTGGAACGCCTGCGCGCGAAGGGATTCGGCCCCACGAAGCCCATTGCCGACAACAAGAAAAAGGCCGGCCGTGCGAAGAACCGCCGCGTGGAACTCGTGCCGTTCTACAACGACGAACAGTAGTACTCTGTAAAAGATACAAGTGAAAACCCCCGCGATTAGCGGGGGTTTCCATATTGAGTAGTTATAAGCCGGGTTCTGTACCCCTTGCGGGGCGATGACCATCTCTCTGGGCCAGTCGTTACCGACCGCCTCAAGCGACCTACCCGGATATCCAACAGCCGCGAGCCGCAGCCGGTCCTTGCGGACGGATTCCTGCTTGGTCTTGCACCGGATGAGGTTTACCGTGCCATCCCTGTCACCAGGAATGCGGTGAGCTCTTACCTCGCCGTTTCACCCTTACCTTGCCCGGGCTTGCGCCCGAACCTGGCGGTTTGCTTTCTGTTGCACTGTCTGTCGCGTTTCCGCGCCTGGACGTTATCCAGCATCCTGCCCTGTGGTGCCCGGACTTTCCTCCAGCATTGCTGCCGGCGGCCATCCGCTACCCGCAGGCAAATTTAAAAACAATCGCTCCGGCCGGCAAGTGCGAAGTGGTCTGTATGGAATACGGTTTTGCGCGTTTTTGCGCTTCTTCGCGCTTTTTTCGGCCTGCCTTTTTTGCTTTCTTTCTATATTAGACCTGCCTTTGGGGATTTCACTGTGCATAAACTTGTTTGTTCTCTGTTTCTTGCTTTTTTTGCGGCGGTCGCCTTTGCCGAGCCCGTTTCCTCTGTTGCGGATTCCTCTGCTGTAGATTCCGCTACGGTCGATTCTTCTGTCGCGGCTTCTCTTGACCCGTCGGTAACAAGTCCGTCTCGCGATTCATCCGCACTTTTTCGCGTCGATAGCATTGTCTACGATATCGGCGATGCCTTTGACGATTCGAAGGTGCATACCAAGTACGATAAACTGGTTTACGACATCCTGAACATTGTGCATATCGAGACCCGCGAGCACACCGTCCGCAAGTTGCTCCTCTTCAATACGGGCGACATGGTGAATCTCGACCTGATGCTCGAATCGGAGCGGTTCCTGCGCGAACAGCGCTTCTTGAGCGATGCCACCATCACGGTGGAACAGGATAGCGGGAAGAATGTGGTGAACGTGCACACGAGCGACAACTGGACGTTGAATGTGCTGACAAGTTTCGGGTTCGGTGGCCGCGAATGGAAGTACAAGAACCTGGTGTGGGGTGTCGGCGTGCAAGAAAGCAACTTCCTCGGGCTCGGACAACTGCTCGGGTTCTATTTCGGGCACAACGAGTTCCGCGACATGTGGCAGGTGGAATACGGCGCGCCGCACTTTATATTCCGCTACAACCATTTGGATTTCCTCTACAGTTACAATACCGACGGCTACCTCGCCAGCTGGACAATGTACGTGCCGTTCCTCAGCAGGAGCGTGAACCAGTGGGCCTACACGCTCGCGGGCCTCAAGAACGAGAGTTACTATTACGTTTATGGCAGTGGCGACTTGCCCGCAGGTACGGTTCTTTCGCCGACCGATTTGCCGCTCGATTCGCTCCAGCAGTATAACGGCGACGAGACTGTGGAACTCATGAAGGTGAAGGGATTCATCAGTGACTCGCTCAGTTTTCGCGTGAGTCGCTCCTTCGGGGGCACGCAGCGCAAGTTCTACCTCGGGGCGACATACGACTACCGCAGGCTCACTGCAAGCAAGGGCGAACTGTTGCGCTACAGGTTTACCGACGGCGAAAATTCGTACGCGATTGATTCCGCGTCTGCCTGGAACGAGTGGCTCCCGGAACGCAAGGATTCCCGCCTGGGCGCCTATATCATGTATTCGGATTTGCGCTACGAGAAACTCCGCAACTTCCATAACGTGAAGTGGAACGAGGATGTGGACAAGGGCTGGACCGCGAAGGTGCAACTTTCGAAAAACTACGAACAGATAGGCGCGCACGACAACGATATACGGCTCGACTTCTGGCTGAACCTTTACCTGGGCGCGGGGATGCACTACCTGACGCTGCTTTCGTACAGCAACTTCTACCTGGACCACGGCGAAATGCGCGACATGTACACCCGCGTGAAGGGCGAATATATTTTCCACCCGAACAACAGGTTCTCTACGGCGCTTACCGGGCTTGTCGACTTCTATGACGAGGCGCGTTACGGTTACCAGCTTTCTCTCGGCGGTACGGATGGCTTTGTCGGGTTCCCGACCGGGTTCTACACGGGGCAGGCCCGCGTCTACGGAAGCCTGGAACAGCGCTGGTTCCCGGATTTCGAAATCGCGACGCTCGTTCCCGTGTTCGTGGGCTATGCGAGCGTGGGCGAGACTGCGTGGAAAATTGGCGATATCCGACGCAAGGACCTGATTTACGTGCTTGGCTTTGGCGCGCGTTTTGTACAGACAAAGTCAATAAGCAAGTTGATAAACAAACTCGATGTGAGCTTCCCCTTGAACGGCGCGCGCAAGGCTGAACCGCACTACTCGATTACGACAAGCTATACGCTGTAAGACGCGCAGTTTTTAATATTGGTAATATGGAAGAACAGAAAAATATGACTCGCGCCAAGTTGCGCCAGATAAAGAACATGATTCTGCGCGTCGAACTCATCATCGGGTTCTTTGCGATGGTGGCGGGCGTCATCGTTACCGTGATGGTCTGGAGCGAGGGCTACTTTGCGGGGGCGCTCATGATGGTGCTTACCGGCGCGCTCAATATTTACCTCGCGTTCAAGGAACTTGTCGCCCCGACCGACCACCTGCTCCATTGGCAGGCGGTGTTCTTCATGATTGTGCGCAGGGCGATGTTCTTCTTGAATATTGCGCTTTTGGCGCTCGTGCTCGGCACGTTTACCAATTTAATCTAGTTGCGGAATTATCGCGCGGTTTAAATCGCGTATAGAATTGCGCGGGCCTAGTGCACGCCGTCTTCGTTCGCGAAATCCCTTTCGCCGTACCACGCCTGTATCTGCTCGCGGGCGGTGTCGTCGAAGGATTCTTTGTCGTGCAGTATGTGCTCGGCGGTCTCGAGCGTCTGGCTGATGAGTTCCTGGTCGGCTATCCAGTCGAACCAGCGGAACACCCACGCGCCGCTCTGTTCGTTGCCTTCGAGGTTGCCTGCGCCGCGCGTCTGCAGGTCGAGTTCCGCAATCTCGAAGCCGTCCTCGGTCTGCGAGAATTGGGAGAGCCGCTCCATGCTGGTATCGGCGGTGTCGCCCTCGGGCATCATCAAGAAGCACCACGCTTCCCGATCGCCGCGGCCAACGCGGCCGCGCAACTGGTGCAGTTGCGCGAGCCCGAACCTGTCGGGCTGATCGATGACCATCAGGTTTGCCGCGGGCACGTTCACGCCCACCTCTATTACGGTCGTTGCCACAAGGATGTGTATCTTTCCGGCGGCGAACTGCGCGATAATCGCATCCCGCTCGTTTTCGTCCATCTGGCCGTGCACGCCCGCGACCTTCAGCGTGTCGCCGTTTAAAGCCGGCCCTAAAACGGCGCGGCCCGGCCCTGCGACATACGCCCGCAGTTCCTCGACAATCTCGTCGACGGTTCTTGCGCTGTTATCGCCGGTTGCTGAGCTTGCCGAAGCGTCGTCACTCCCGACGCGGCTCGCAATCCAGTAGCACAGGTTCCCGGTGGCGGCTTCCTTGCATATAAACTTCTTCATGTCCTCGCGCTTGCTTGCGTTCACGAGGCGCGTCTTGATGGGCTTGCGGCCCGCGGGCTTTTCTTTGATGCTGATGACCTTCAGGTCGCCGTAGAGCGTCATCGCGAGGCTTCGCGGAATCGGCGTCGCGCTCATCACGAGCATGTCGGGGTAGTCGCCCTTCGCGAGCAGGGCCTCGCGCTGGCCCACGCCAAAACGGTGCTGTTCGTCGATGACAACGAACCCGAGACGCGAGAAAATCACGTCCTTGCTGAATAGCGCGTGCGTGCCTATCACGATATCGGCGAGCCCCATCTGGATTTCCCCGAGTATTACCTTCTTCTCGGCGGCGGGTGTGGCGCCGACCAGCAGGCGTACGTTCAGGCCTGCGGCATCGAAGAACGGCTTGAGACTCTTGTAGTGCTGTCGCGCGAGAATGTCTGTCGGCACCATCAGCGCGCACTGCTCGCGCATCCCGTTATCGGCGGGCATATTAGAACCGGCGACAAGCCTTCCGCCGCCGCATACGGCCATCATCGCGAGCATCGCGACCACGGTCTTTCCACAGCCGACGTCGCCCTGCAAAAGCGCGTGGAACTGCTTCTTGCCGTTAAGACCTGCTACAATCGTGTCGAGAGCTTCTTCTTGCCCGCGGGTCAGCGCGAACGGCAACTGCGCCTTCGCCGCCATTACCGTCCCGAGGTCAATCTGCCGCTCGTGCCCGCGCAACTTCTGGTTCTCGCGCCGCTTCACCATGCGCAGGCAGAACGGCAGCAGTTCAAGGACCTTCAGTTCGCGCTTCGCCTTGTATATCGCGGGGAATTCCTTGGGCAGGTGGAGCGTGCGCAGGTTCTGCATGACCGGCGCAAAACGGAGGTAGTCCGTGAGCGCCTTCGGGCATAGCCCGGGCAGCGTGAGTCCCGGGAACCCGAAAATGGTCTTGTACAGCTTGCGGAAGAACTTCTGCTCCATGCGGGCTTCGCGGCAGGCTTCGCTGATGGGGTACACCGGGAGAATCGCTCCGGTGAATTCCTCGTCGTCATCGAACGGCTGCATGTCGGGGTGTGTCATCTGGAGGCCGCGGTATTCACCGACCGCACCCGAGACGCACCAGCGCGTATCGTTCTTGATGCGCCTTGCCCAGTAGCTCGTCCCCTGGAAAAACAACAACTGGATTTCGCCCGTGCCGTCGGTGAGCGTCGCCATGAATCGGGAACGTCTCCCGCGCACCACGCCCGCGCGCTTGATGGTGCCGATAAGCACCACCTTGTCGCCGGCGCGGCACTGCCCGATGGGGGTGACCTTCGTGTGGTCGAGGTATGTGCGCGGAATGTTGTACAGCAGGTCGGCAACGGAACCGAGCCCCGCCTTGCGGAGCGCTTCTGCGCGTTTGGGCCCGAGCCCCGGTAGTTGCGAAATTTCCATCTGGGTGCGCTTCCGTTGGTTTGCGCTTTCGGGCTATTCGCCCTCGACCTCTTCCGAACCCGGCAGTGCTTCGCCCTTCTCGGCGCGGAGTTTCGCCTTCTCGCGGGCAGTCTTGCCGATAAGGTTCGTGTTCTTCCAGGTAAAGAGCTTTACTTCCTTGCCCTGGTCGTCGTACATCTTGATTCCCTTCGTGTCGATGGCCGCGATGAGCTCGTTCATCTTCTTGGTGAGGTCGGCGACCTTGTCCACGATTTCGGTGGAATTCATGAGCTTGTTCATGGCGGGGGAGTTCTCGATGTCGGCAATCATCTTCTCGGCTTTTTCCGTACCCTCGGCGATGGATTTGATGACGTTCTCGGCTTCGCCTATCTTGGCATTCAGGGCGTCAGTCGTCGTCTTCACCGTGGTATCGACCTGGTCTGTCATGGTTGCTACCGTGTTGCCCGCCTCGTTTATCTGCTTCACGAGACCGTTTATGGCGGGGTTCAGCTTGTCGATGGTCTTGTCGGCGTTCTCGAGGATTCCCTCGATGGTACCCATCACGTTCTCGTAGAGTTCCTGCGCGGACTGGTGGGTGGAATCCCCGTTCGCGATAAGCATTATCACCTCGCGGACGCGGGTAATCTGCGCGTTCACGTCTTCCATGTAGCGGAGCGCCTCGGAAATTCCCGGCTCGAACGTTCCCTGGTGGATAAAGTCCTGCGGGAGCACCTTGCCGTGCTTGTTCGGCACAATCTCGAGCCTGCGCTGGCCCATGATGGCGTAGTTCACGTTGTTGAACTGCGTGCCCTCGCGGATGGTGCGGGGCTCGTCGAACTTGATTTCCACGCGGGCGCGGTCGCCCAGCCATGTTACCTTGCCGATAGTGCCCACGTTGTAGCCGCGGATGACCACCGGGTCTTCGGGCTGTAGCGAGCCCAGTTCGTCAAAATCGACGTATGCCTTGTAGGTCACGTGCTCGTGCGCCTCGAACATGCCGTAGGCAATGCCCGCAAAGAGGGCGAGGAGCGCCAGGAGCGAAATGTAGCCTATAATCCTGTCGGACTTGTTCATGTGCGGAAAAATAGTTTTTTTCGCATGGATTTCTTTGTTGAACGGCAAAATAACGTAGAAAACGAAAAAAATAGAGAAAATTTGATTTTGTTTCTGAAATTATATATATTTGTATAACAACGGAAATAAAATGAATTTTTTGCAGTTTAAAGAAGCTTTTTTCCCGTTGGTTTGCTTTACGACGAACCAGGTGCTTGCGAAGTATACTGATTTCAGTCAGATGAACTTGACGCACTGGCTAAAGCAGGGATATATCGTGCGCCTGCGCCGGGGGTGGTTTTCTTTTCCGGAGTTCGGCAAAAATCCTGACTTTGTGAGGCTTGCCGCTAACAAGATTTACAAGCCTTCTTACATTTCGCTCCAGTATGCGCTTGCGTTCTACGGGATGATTCCCGAAACGGTGGTGCAACTGACCTGCGTGGCGTCGCTAAAGACCGCCTCGTTCGAAAATGGCTGGGGGCAGTTCGTTTACCAGAACCTAAAGCCGTCGTTGTTTTTTGGCTATGCGCCGTACCCTATAGAGCATCCGTCGGCAAATGGCCAGTATTTCTTGATGGCGACACCCGAAAAGGCGCTGCTGGATTTCTTGTACTTGAACCCGTTTTACAAGACACAAGATGATTTCGAGGCGCTCCGCCTGGACGAAGATTTTATGACGAATTCGCTGGACCGCGAGAGAATGGATGCCTATTTGAGGAAATTTGCTAATAAGGCGTTGGACAAGCGCGTCGCAAGTTTGTTGAGGTTGTATGATTGATTTGAACTACATCAAGAATTTCTTTCCGCCACAAATTGCGAACAATCCTCTGTTTGCAAAGCAGATGCTCAAGGAGTATCTGTTGCTGATGATTCTTGACTACATTTCTAGTTCGGAATATGTGAGTCGTCTCTCCTTTATTGGCGGAACAAATCTCCGGCTAATCAAGAAGATAGACAGGTTCTCCGAAGACCTGGATTTTGACTGCAAGGATCTTTCCAAGGAAGACTTTATTTTACTTACAGACAACATAATTCGATACCTGCAGGGGAATGGGTTGAATGCAGTCGTCAAGCAAAAGGAAAGTGAACGGATAACCGCATTCCGGCGAAGCATCTATTTCCCGGAACTGCTCTTTACACTGAAGTTGAGCGGCCATAGGGAAGAACGTTTGCTGGTAAAGATTGAAGCCGAAGATCAGGGTGTTGGATACAAGCCTCAGATAGTAAACGTGAGCGGATGCGGGTTCTTTTTCCCGTTGCAGGTTCCTCCTGATGACATTCTTTGCGCAATGAAAATTTCAGCGCTTTTGTCCCGTGGCAAGGGGCGGGATTTTTACGATTGTATGTTCCTTTTGCCTCAAGTTAGCCCGAATATGGATTTCTTGCAAAAGAGAAACGGCATCAAGGATTTGCGTAGTCTAAAAAAAGAACTCCTGAAAGTCGCCGATACCGTTGACCTAAACATGAAAAAGCGGGATTTCGAACATCTGCTGTTCAATGTCCACTCTAGCGAAAAAATCCTGCAGTTCAAGGAATTCGTAGAAAACTGGTTGTAACTCTTGCGATTGGCTCCTGTATAAAAAAACATTATTGTTTCCATTTAGCTAGAAAAAACATATATTCCTCGTAAAGGAGTGTTTAAGGTATGGTGTTTGCTGGAAAGAAATCTTTTCTGTTTACAGTAGGCCTTCTGGGCCAACTCGCTTTCGCGGTAACCCTCTACGACGAGGTTCCACAGGATACTTTCGGCATCGAGAAGTTCTACCCCACGAAGGAGGGCTCGGTCGAGTGGAATTCTGCCCACTGGAACAATGGGCATGCCCGCGGTATCGAATGGGATGGCGATGCCGACGATCCGCTGGAGTGGACGGACAACCGTAGCGCTGGCGATGCGTCTCCCTTTTTTAAGATAGACGGCAACGGCGTGATGCAGATGATGAGCTCCGGCCCGCGCTTCCATATCAATAGCCAGACGGAATGGGCGGCAAAGAAGCAGTTCTATCGCGATGTGGAATTCACTGCCTACTACCGCAGGGGCGAGGCTTCGGCAAACGGCCCCGACTACGGCGGCATGGTGATGGGCGTACGGAGCGGTGCGCTCGGGCATGCAAGTGGCGGGGGCAACAACTGCGATGCAAATACATACTATGCGCGCTTTAGGCACGATGGCAAGTGGGATTTCGAGAAGGAATGGAAGCACCCCGGCAGCTACTACCAGAGCGAGGGCGTGGTGGGCAGGCAGACGCCTCTTTGGGGTGGCGCGAAACTCCCGACCGACCGCTGGATCGGCATGAAGTTTATAGTGTACAATAGTGCATACCCGGATAATGGTGGCCCCGACGAATCTAGGACATCTGTCCGTCTGGAACTCTACATTGACTCGACCTCGAACGGCGAGCCCGCAAGTGCCAAGTGGGAGAAGGTAGGCGAGGCGCTCGACAGGGGGAAGGACTGGTCGGGGGCCTCGGGCGGGGCTGCGACCATCGATGGCTGCAAGGACTACAACGGGCTCGAGGACGCTTTTGCCCCCATCCTCAAGGGCGGGGGAATTGCCCTGATGCGCACCGACGGCAGCACGAACAACGTGGTCCAGGGCGAATACAAGTATGTAAGTATCCGCGAAATCGACCCGTATGGATCCTTTGCGGGCGGTACGACCGGCATCCGCCGTTCCCCCTACACGTACAGGGGCGTTTTCCCCTCGAAACCGGCAAAGTTCGACCTCAATGGGCGGTCCGTGCCCCAAAATGCCGCTCCCGGCATGTATCTTTTCCGCAGGAATTGACAAAAAGTCCCCGTTTTCTATATTTGGCACACCGATTTTTTAATCGGAACCCTCCCGGAGCCAATGTCGGTACCCGGGCGATAGACCAAAGGGACTCATTATGAGACAATACGAAACGATGGTGATCATCGACGCTATGATCTCTGACGACGCTATCAATGCCGAAGTCGAGACGATTGGCAAGAGCATCACCGACGGCAACGGCGAAATTCTCCGCCGTGACGACTGGGGCAAGCGCAAGCTCGCTTACACCATCAACAAGCGCCAGCACGGTTACTACGTGATCTTCTACTACAAGGCAGAAGCCGCTGTGGTCGCCGCTATGGAAGCCGCTCTCAAGCTTAACGAAAACGTCCTCCGCTGGATGACTCTCGCTGATTATCCGATGAGCGAAATCGTCTACAACAAGGACATGGCTCAGTCTACCGAGGAAATCATCCCGGTTGACGCAGAAGAAGGGGAGGCTGAATAATGGCTTTTGAAGATAAGAAGCAGGCTACCCGTGTCCGCCGCAAGAAGACTTGCTGGTTCACGGAAAACAACGTCAAGTTCATTGACTACAAGGACGAGAAGACTCTCCGTCGCTTCATCTCTGAACGTGGCAAGATCATCCCGCGCCGCATCTCCGGCACCTCTGCCAAGTACCAGCGTATGCTGAACGAGGCTATCAAGCGTGCCCGTCAGATGGCCATTCTCCCGTTCGTTTCGGACAGTCTGCGCTAAGGAGGAACTAGACTATGGAAATTATTCTTAAGGCCAACGTTCCTCACTTGGGCAAGATGCTCGACGTCGTGAAGGTTAAGGACGGTTACGCTCGTAACTACCTCTTCCCGCGCAAGCTCGCTGTCCGTGCAACCAAGGAAGCCAAGCTCCAGATTGAAACCAACCGCGCTGCTCTCGAAGCTCAGTTCCAGAAGGAACTCGCCGCCGCTGGTGACGTCGCTGCCAAGCTTTCTCAGATTTCTGTCAACCTCGAACGCCGCGTTGTCGAAGGCGATCGTCTCTACGGTTCTGTGACCGCTGGTGACATTGCCGACGCCATCACTAAGGCCGGTGTCAAGGTTACCCGTGCTCAGGTCGAACTTGCTGAACCTATCAAGCAGGTCGGCGTGTTCACCGTCACCATCAAGGTGTTCGGCGATGTCGAAGCACAGGTCAAGGTTTGGGTGGTCGCCGCGAAGTAATTCCGGCTACAACTGAACTTTAGAAAGTCGCTCCCTCTGCGGGGGCGATTTTTGCTATTTTATAGCCGTATGCATAAGTTTCATTTAGTGGCATGTTTTGCCGGTCTTTTGGCAGTGCAGTCCTTTGCGCAGCCGCGTGACCTTTTTGCGGAGTTCGAGGCGGAAGCCGAGGCTGCCCAGTCGAGCGAGACGGTTGTTTCGTCCAGTTCGGCGGCTGTCTCCAGCAGTAGCGTCGCACCTGTTTCTAGTGCAGCGCTGTCATCGAGTTCTGTGGCACCCTCCAGTTCGAGTGTGGCGAACAGTTCTTCTGTAGAGGCTTCTTCAAGTTCTGTGGCTCCGGCTGATACTGCCGCCCCTGTTGTTGCAGACACGACCGCCCCTGCCGTCGCGGATACGACTGCTCCGGCCGACACCACTGTTGCAGATTCCGCTGCCGGCGATTCTGCGAAGCCGATGACCCCCGAAGAGGCCTATGCAGCAGAGATGAGGAGACTTTCGGAAGAAAACCGTATCCGCGATTCGCTTGCGGCCCTCAGTTCCAGCAGTTCCGAACAGCCTGCACCGGATATTTCGTCCAGTTCCATGAGTCGCCGAGACCTGCTTGGCCCGGTGAAGGTTTCGAAGGTCTATGGCATTGACGATATGAAGGGCCGTTACAAGAGCCCGCGCAAGGCGCTGTTCATGTCGCTCGTGGTGCCGGGTTCCGGCCAGCTCTATGTGGGCGGTTCGACGTTCACGTATGTGCGCGGTGGTGCCTACCTTGCGCTCGAAGCGGCCCTGTGGGGCAGTTGGGCCTATTTCTCGGTGTACAAGTACAACGACCAGGTCAAGAAGTACAAGAAGTTTGCCAGGGAACACTATTCCATTGGCCGTTACGAGGCGGGCATGCGTGAACTTGTGGGCCAGCTTTCTGACGAGACGGAAGAATCCCGCTTCGAGACCCGCTACATGAATAGTCGTGAAAGTTTCTGCGAGGCCATCTACGGCAACGCGTCTTCGGCGGGTTGCTATACGGCGAACAGGCTTTTCTACAACGACAAGAGCCATTACGACCGCTTCTCTGTGGGCAACCCCACGTCGCTCGAGAACGAAATCGAGTCGGTCGGTTCGTTCTATGATGGTTCTGCGGTCTACCAGCAGATTGCGGACAGGGCTTATGTGCTCGGTTGGGACGATGTGGAAGAACCGGCGGTTGCCATGAACCTCGAACTCGAGGACGACGAGCCTTCCGACGGAATTGTGCCGCTCGCGAAATCCTCGAACATGGACGAGTACCGCTCCATGCGCAGCAAGGCGAATGACTACGCCGATTTGCAGGTGTGGTTCTTCGGCGGGCTTATCCTCAACCACATTGTTTCGGCCATCGACGCCGCGTTTACGGCGAACGCTCACAACAAGACGCTCTACTCCGAGGAACTTTCGTGGTATGACCGCCTTCACTTCGATAGCTACGTGAGCATCTTTAACGGGCTCGACGTGGGCGTGCAGGCTAGTTGGGGATTCTAGATGCGCCTTTTGATGGTCATTCTTCTGGTTGCGGTCTCAGCCTTTTCGCAGGTAGTTATTACCGTCGACGAGAACGTGAGCAAGAACCAGGACAAGAGCCTCTGGCTTGCGCTCGGGGCGTCGGCCTTGCTACCCGGTATGGGCGAACTTTACTTGGACGAGCGCTCGCTGGTCAAGCCGTTCGTGTGGACGGATGCCGCCCTCTGGCTTACTGCAATCGGGTCGTATTTCATTGGTGAACGCTACATCACCTCGGCGCACGGCTACGCGGTGCGCCATGCGGGCCTCACTACGGATAGCAAGGATGTTTCTCTCCTCAATACTGTGGGCGACTACCGCAGCCGCGGGGGAGTCGCCGGCCAGAATTCCTCTCCCGATATGGACGAGGACTACAACCAGGCGATGATCCGTGCGGGCAAGGCGATTGACGACGAATACAGCGAGAGCATCCAGTGGGACTGGGGCTCGAGCGACAATCCCGAATCGACCGAGCGTATCGAGGAGTACAAGAGCCGCCTGCGCCATTTCCGCGTGAGCCGCATTGTATTCCAGGTTTCTGTCGGCGCGCTGGTGCTTAACCGCGTGGTCTCGATTCTTGACGTGATGCGCGTCTACCGGGCGACATCGTCCAGGTCCTTTTCGCAGCGGATGGAATTTGCGCCCGAGTTCCTGGAAGACGGCGGCGGAATCCTGATGAACGTGAAGTTCTAGGCTGTGGTTGCGGGGTATCGCGGTGAAGAATATTCTCGTCATGGCGTTGCTCTGTTCCCTTTGCCTAGCTTCTTGCAGCAACAGTGTTTCCTATTCAGAAGATTCTACCGATGTTCCCGTGCTGGAATGGACTTGGGTCCCTTATGATTCGGACGTATTGCAGATTTCCGGGCGCACCAATTACGAAAAAGGCGACTTCCTGATTCTTTCGTGGTCGGCGTCTTCCGTTACGATTGCCTTTCGCGGAACCGCCCTGGAGATGAAGGGCTGGACAAACAATATCGTCTATCTTGATGTCTTTGTGGATGGGGAAGAAGACCCTTCCTCCCTGATAAAGCTTACCTATTCCGAGGAAGATTCGCTGAACGAGCCTGTATCTGTACCTGTAGTTTCGGACCTGCCCTATGGCGAACATGTTGTTACTTTGTATAAAAGGACTGGCAGCAACTTTGGTGACTGGCGCGTGTATGGAATGCGGGTGCTGGGCCGTGCGGAGAAGGATTTGTTGCCCGCTAGGCCGGAGCGCCGGATTGAGTTTGTCGGGAATTCTATTGCCTGCGGTTGCGATGTGCTGATGCCTGTGCCGGGGCAGGAATTTGACCTGTATTTTGAAAGCTCATACTACAGTTATGCAGGGCAGACGGCAAAGATGCTACATGCGGAGGAACATAACATCTGTAGCGGCGGTCACGGGGTCTATCTCAATTACGATGGTTCTACGGCCCTTGCTCTTCCGGTTGTGTATAACAGGACGGCGACGCTGTCGCTCGATGCGGTTGCATGGGACCATAGCAAGTGGCATCCCGATATTGTCGTGGTAAACCTGGGCACGAACGATTTTGCAAGCAGGATGATTGATTCTACCCGATTTGTGAACGCGACCGTAAACTTTATCCGAAAGATACGTTCTTACCATCCGGAGGCAAAGATTGTATTGCTGGATGGCCCGATGCTTACCGGGGATTACATGGTGAGATGCCGCCAGTACCTGGACACCGCGAAGGCGATTCTTGAAGGCGAGGGTGTTGATGAATTGTACAGGTTCTCGTTTGACCCGCATGGAGAGTCTGCGTATAACGTTTACTACCACCCGACAAGGGAAGAGGCCGCTGCGGATGCCCAAAGCCTGACCGCGTGGATACGCTCGGAATTCGGGTGGAATTAGGGGCGAGGTTTTGTTTTTTTCTAGATTTTGCAACCAATTGATACCCTCTATGCATCTAAATAGCGTGAAAAAGTTTACTGTATTCGTTTTTGTAGCCCTTTTCCTTGCCGCCTGCGGTGGCGAAGATTCCGCTGCGAGCGGTGCGAAGGGTGCCGGTGCTCCGGGCAAGGGTGGCCCGAGCGGGAAAGGCGGACCGGGAGGCAGGCCTGCACGCGAGATTGCTGTGGAAGGCTATATTGCCGAAGCCCACGAGGGCGGCAAGACGTTCTCTGCGATGGCGACGCTCGAACCCCTCAACAGTGTGGAACTGACCGCGGCAACATCCGGCAGACTCATGAACCTTTATGCGAAGGACGGCGCCCAGGTGCAGAAGGGCACGCTCCTTGCAAAGATTGACGATTCCGAACTCAGGGCGCAGCTCAAGCAGGCGGAATCGAACAAGCAGCTCGCCCAGCAGAAGTACGACCGCGCGAAGGGGCTCTACGAGAAGGATGGTGCGACGAAGGCCGACATGGAAGCGGCGGAAGCGTCGCTCAAGTCTGCGGAAGCGTCGGTGGAACTCATCAGGGCGCAGATTGCGAAGACCGAAGTTCGTGCCCCGTTCGCTGGCAAGCTCGGTTTCGTGAACGTTTCGGTGGGCGCGTGGCTCACGACCGGGACCTCGGTCGCAACTCTCAGCGAAGTGAAGAAGTTGAAGGCGAAATTCGCCCTCCCGCAGCGCTATGCATCGGCCCTCAAGCCGGGCGATGCCGTGGAACTCAAGGACGAGGAACGCAATATTTCTGCAAGCGGCAAGGTGAAGGCCCTGGAAGCGGGACTTTCGGAAAGTAGCCGTACCCGCCAGGTGTTGGTGGAAGTCAATAACGCAGGGGGCGAACTCCTTGCGGGTTCTTATGCGAAGGTGAATGTGACTATGCAGGCGGGAGTCGCAAAGAGCATCCCGATTCCGGCCGAGGCGTTTACGCTGGACAAGGACGGCGCCTACGTGTTCGTGGCTACGGGCGGGAAGGCGAAAATCAAGCACGTACAGACCGGGCTCCGCACGCCGATTACGGTCGATGTGACCGGAGGGCTCGACGAGGGCGATACCGTGATTACTTCGGGCCTCATTAGCCTGCGCGAAGGCATTTCCGTGCGCATCCGTGAAATCCGCCACAACGCCGATTACGAAGTGGAGTAAACGCGGATGAGTGTCGCGAACCTTTCCGTACGTCGCCCGGTACTCATGACGGTGATGGCGCTTGTCATCATCCTGCTCGGTGCGTTTGGCGCAAGCAACCTGGGCGTGCGCGAATACCCGAACGTCGACTATCCCTTGATTCAGGTGCGTACCTCGTACCCGGGCGCGAACGCCGCGGTGGTGGAGGCCGAAGTCACCGAAATCTTGGAAGCATCCATCAACAGTGCGTCGGGCATCAAGGCGCTTACCTCCACGAGCCGAGACGGCTTCTCGTTCATCAACATCGAGTTTGAAACGGGAATGGACTTGGAGGCGGCTGCGAACGAAATCCGCGACCGCGTGAGCCGCGTGCGCCGCAGACTCCCCGACGATGTGGACGAGCCGACGGTCTACAAGTCTGATAGCGATAACGACCCAATTTTGATGGTGAGCCTCGTGAGCGACAAGCTCGATCCGATGGAAGTTTCCGAAATCGCGAACAACTTTGTAAAGGAACGCCTGCAGACCATCAACGGTGTGTCTGAAGTCGCCATCTGGGGCGAAAAGCGCCCGACGGTGCGCCTGTGGATTGATCCGGTGCGCCTGCAGGCACTTGGCGTTTCGGGAGCCGAGATGTCGGCGGCGCTCAAACGCGGCAACCTGGAACTGCCCTCCGGTTCTATCGAGGGTAGCGAGACGACGCTTTCTATCCGCACGCTGGGCCGCATTCTGGACCCGAAAGCGTTCGAGAATATCGCGGTAAAGACGGCTGCCGACGGGACCGTCATCCGCATTTCCGATGTGGCGGATATCCATTACGAACCGAAGGACACGCGTACCGGGTTCCGCCGTAACGGCAAGAACTCCATCACGCTCGCCCTGATGGCGCAGCCGGGTAGTAACCACGTGGAAATTGCGAACGAGTTCTACAGGCGCGTGGAGGATATCCGCCGCGAGATTCCCGAGGGCGTGCAGGTGCTTTACGGGCGTGATACCTCCATCAACATCCGCGCTTCCATCAAGGAGGTGGTGGAAACCATCTTCATCGCGTTCCTGCTGGTGATTGCGATTATCTTTGCCTTCCTGCGGCAGGCCCGCACGACGCTCATCCCGATGGTGGTGGTGCCGGTGGCCGTTATCGGAAGCTTCTTCGTGCTGTACCTGTGCGGGTTCAGTATCAACGTGCTGACCCTGCTTGCGATGGTCTTGGCGATTGGCCTCGTGGTGGACGATGCCATCGTGATTGTGGAAAACATCTACCACAAGATTGAACGCGGAATGACGCCCAAGCAGGCGGCGGTCGCGGGTACAAACGAAATCTTCTTCGCGGTGATTGCGACCTCGGTCGTTTTGATGGCGGTGTTCGTGCCGGTGCTTGCGCTGGGCGGTACAACGGGCTTACTTTTCCGCGAGTTCGTGGCGGTGATGATCGGGACTGTTTTCCTCTCGACGCTCTGTGCGCTTACGCTCTCGCCGATGCTCTGTTCCAAGTTCCTGAGCCGCCAAAAACAGGGCTGGTTCTTCCGCGTTACCGAGCCGTTCTTTGACTGGCTCAACCGCATTTACGCTGTGCTTCTCGGTGGGTTCCTCAAGTTGCGATTCTTGCTTTTCCCGGTAGTGGCGGGCCTCCTGGCTATTGCGTACCTCTGCTTCAACAACATGAGTAGCGAGATGGCCCCGACGGAAGACTCCAACGCGGTCATGGTGAACCTGAACATGCCCGAAGGCGTGACGCTCACGCGCACCAAGCGCATGGCCGATGCCTTTGCTGAAGAAGTCATCGCGCTCATGGATACCAACGAGTATACCGAAATTCAGGCGGGCGCTTGGAACGCGGGCAACTCCAGAATGCGCATATTCCTGAACGCTGACAAGAAAGCGCGCCGCCCGCAGAGCGAAATCGCCCGCAGCATCCAAGTGCTCGGTAATGAGTACCCCGATTTGCGCGTGATGGTTTTTGAACCGCAGAGCATCAGCACGCAGCGCGGTGGCCTCCCGGTACAGTTTGTGTTGCAGGCCCCGAATATTGAAATCTTGCGCACGCTCGTGCCCAAGTTCGAGGAAGAGGCGAGCAAGAGCCCGGTGTTCAGCGTGGTGAACACGAACCTGAGATTCACGAAGCCCGAATTGCATATCGAGATTCTGCGCGACAAGGCGAACGAGGAAGGCGTTTCGGTGAACGACATCGCGCAGGCGGTGCAACTTGCGATAAGCGATCAGAGTTATGGCGAATTCTACAAGGACGGACGCCAGTACGATATCATCGGTGCGGTGGGTTACCAGTATCGCAGTATGCCCGAGAACATCTCGATGCTCACGGTCAAGAACGCGAAGGGCGAACTTGTGAGTCTCGATAACTTCATTACGTTCAGCGAGCAGTCCGCATCGCCGTCGCTCCCGCGATTCAACCGATTCTCTGCGGCCACCATCCAGGCGGGCCTTGTTCCCGGGAAGACGATTGGCGACGGCGTGGAGGAGATGCGCCGGATTGCGAAGCACCTCCTGAAGGATTACCCGAGCGTGAGTACCGCATTGAGCGGGTCGTCGAAGGAGTTCGAGGAAAGTTCCAGCGGGCTCTACATCGTGTTCCTCTTGGCGCTTGCGCTTGTGTTCCTGGTGCTTGCGGGGCAATTCGAAAGTTTCCGCGCTCCCTTCGTGATATTCTTTACGGTGCCTCTTGCGCTTGCGGGCGCGCTCGCCTGCCTGTTCATTACCGGCCAGACGCTCAATATCTTTAGCGAGATTGCGCTCATCTTGCTTATCGCACTCGTGACGAAGAACGGCATATTGATTGTGGAATTTGCAAACCAGATTGCGGCGAATACCGGGTGCTCTAAGCTCGAGGCGGCTCGGCTAGCGGCTGAACGCCGCTTCCGCCCAATCCTCATGACGAGCCTTTCCACAGTGTTGGGCGCGGTGCCGCTCATCATGACCGGCACCCCGAGCCGCATTGCGATGGGCATCGCCATTGCGGGTGGCCTCACGTTTGCCACGTTCCTCTCGCTGTTTATTGTGCCTGCGGCCTACAGCTTCTTTGCGGGCAAGGTCGATGCAACGACTGCTACCGACGCGTCGAAAATGGCATAGTCGCTCACGGTGGCGTAGCCGTTTACTTTACCATCTGGAAAACTTTCTCGCCTTCGCGGCTCATGCCGTACTTGGTGCGGAGTATTTCTTCCTTGTAGAGCGAGTCGTTCTGGAGGCGTTCAATTTCGGACTTGTAGTCATCGATGATGCCCTTGAGCGAATCTACCTTGTACTCGTATTCCGTTATCAGGTGCTCGATCTTTTTTTGCTCGAAGAGGTTGCCCTTGCTGAAGAACAACTGCAGCACAAGAACGCCTATGAAGAACAGGAAGGCGAGTATAAAGATGTAGATTCTCTTGTGCATCAGGTGGCTCCGTTGAAATGGAAACTGAAGTTGTCTTCGGTGTAGGCAAGCCCAGCCATTTCTAGTTCCGTCAATATAGTTAAAAGTTGATTCACGTCAAGGCTAGATTCCGATTGAAGTTCAGAAAATGTTTTGCGGAATCCGTTAACTTTCAAAAAGAACTTTTTGGTGTCGTCGCTCAGGTTGCAGCCTGCAAGCGAGAGTTCCTCGAAACTGATGCCCCCGCTCTTGGGGAGCCCGAGTGCGGTACATAAACTTTCTGGCCGGAATATCGGCTTGGCGATGCCCCTGTCGAGCAAGTCGTTCGCGCCGCTCGCCACTTCGCTGTCGAAATCTCCGGGAACGGCGAACAGTTCCCGCGAATCCTTGCGCGCGAATTCCGCAGTAAGCAGAGCCCCTCCTTTTTTCTTGCTCTGGACGATGACTGTTGCCCTGCTGAGGCCCGCAATAATCCTGTTCCTTGCAGGGAAATTGCTCTTGTATGCGACTACGTCGGGTTCGAACTGGCTTACGAGTGCTCCGCCTGCATCCAAGATGCGCTTGGCGAGGTCCCCGCGGCTTCCCTCGATTCTCGTGTTCAGTCCCTGCGCGAGGACTGCGATTGTCGGGATGCCTGCCTCGAGTGCCGCCTCGTGGCACAGGCTGTCGATGCCCTGCGCGAGTCCCGAGATGACGATGGCATGAGTCCCCTTGAGCGAGAATACGAGCCGCTTGCAGAGTTCGCGAGCGTTGTTGCCTGGCCTGCGGGTGCCGACCATCGCAATCCCCACGGGAGTCTTACTGGCGTCACTTTCCGGCGATGTCGGGGGAGGGAGCGTTCCCCTTGCGTAGATGAATTCGGGTTTGTGTGTGGAACTGCCGAGCAGGAGCGGAAAATCCCCTGCCTCGATGCGGTAAATATCAGTGCTGTTCATGGTGAATCCAGTGAAAGCGCTATAAGGAACATGCCGCGCGTTTTTTGATAAACGTTTGTGGCAATCGCCCGGGTCCGGAAAGTCCGGTACCTGTATTTAGCCTAGGCCCAAGAGGAATATAGTAATTATGTGAGGTGTGTAATGTGTGATGTGGAAATTATAATTAGTCATTTCACATTCCACATTTCACATTTGATTATCTATCTTTGATATTATGAAATATACCTTTGCCGACTTAGTCGATATTTTGAAGCGTCTCCGTGCCGAAGATGGATGCCCGTGGGACCGTGCTCAGGATACGCACACGCTCTTGCCGTACCTGGTAGAAGAAAGCAGCGAGTTTATCGATGCCGCGATGGAAGGCGACAAGGCTCACATGTGCGAGGAACTCGGCGACGTGCTTTTGCAGGTGGTTTTCCATGCGCAGGTTTGCAAGGAAAGTGGCGATTTCAATATCGACGACGTGGTGCAGGGAATTTGCGAGAAGATGATTCGCAGGCATCCGCACGTTTTTGGCGATGCGCAGGTGGATACGGCAGGCGAGGTGAGCCGACGTTGGGAAAAGATCAAGGCCCAGGAAGCGCTACACCAGAAGGATGCCGACAAGTCCGTTATGGATAAGGTAAGCAAGAGCATGCCGACGCTCGCCCGCACGCAGGATATCATCCGCAGGGTAGCGAAGGTCGGCTTTGATTGGGGCGAATCCGCTCCCGTATTCGACAAGGCTCAGGAGGAATTCGCGGAATTTCGTGCCGAGATGGAGAAGGTCACTCCCGAAAATGCGAATACCGACCGCCTGGAAGACGAGTTCGGCGATATCATGTTCTGCCTCGTGAACGTGGCGCGCCATAGCGGGTTCAATGCCGACGTGGCACTCCGCCGCGCAAATGCGAAGTTCGAAAAACGCTTCCGCGAGGTGGATCGCCTTGCCCGCGAGCAGGGGAAGGCCCTGCCCGAATTTGGTCTGGAAGGCCTGCAGCAGCTGTGGAAGCAGGCTAAGCAGAAAACCTGATGTAACTTATTCCACGTTGGAATGTTCCTTGCGGGAACTGCTTCTTGTGAAAAACTTTGTTCACAAGGGCGTTTTATGGGGTATATTATGGATGTGCTTCCAGTCAGTCCTGGTTCTAGAGAAGGGATGCCGGATCGAATCGCGGGGTAGGACTCATTGGGTGTACGCTTTCTATTCCAAAAAAAGCACTCGGTCTTCGGGCCGGGTGTTTTTTGTGGTGTAAACCCGCAATTTATTGGTGTTTTGGATATTGAAACTTGCTCAAATGTTTAGTATATTTGGGACATGACTAAGTCCATCGAAATCCGCGACGCGCACGAGCACAATTTACGCCATGTAAACCTTTCCATTCCCCGCGATTCCATCGTGGTGGTAACCGGCGTGTCGGGTTCGGGCAAGTCGAGCCTCGCCTTCGATACGGTGTTCCAGGAAGGTCAGAGGCGATTCGTGGAGTCGCTCTCGGCGTACGCGCGCCAGTTCATCGGCCGCATGAAACACCCCGAGGTGGAGAGCGTGCGCGGCATTTCGCCGACAATCTCGATTGACCAGAAGACGGTGAACCGTAACCCGCGTTCGACGGTGGGTACGGTGGTTGAAATTTTGGACCATTACCGTTTGCTTTTTGCCCGCCTCGGCGTGCCGCATTGCCCCGATTGCGGGCGAGTGATCCAGGCGCAGACGGTGGACCAGATTGTCGATAATTTGTATGTGAGTGACGAGGGCAAGCAGATTACGGTGATGGCCCCGATTGTGCAGGAGCGCAAGGGCGAATACCGCAAGGAACTGGCCGAACTCAAGGAAAACGGATTTGTGCGTGCCCGTGTGGACGGGACGATTTATCGCCTGGAAGATGTTCCTGCGCTTGTGCGTTACGAAAAACACACGATTGAAGCGGTGATTGACCGCTTGACGCTTGAACGCAAGAATATGAGCCGCCTGCGCGAGGCATTGGAAGGCGCACTGAAATTGACCGACGGGAAGTTGGTGAGTTTCTTGCTGTCGGCGGGCGGTTCTGGCAAGGATGGCGCCGGAGAGGCTGGTGCTGGAACTGTGCCGGGAAAGGACGGCGTCGAGGAGTACCGCCTGCAGGGTACACTGCTCGCTTGCCCCAAGTGCGGCATCTCCATCCCGGAACTGGAACCGCGGTTCTTCAGCTTTAATGACCCGAAGGGCCGTTGCCCCGCCTGTAAGGGTATGGGCGAAAGTTACAAGTTTGATTTGGACTTGATTATCCCGGACAAGACGAAGTCCATCAAGGAAGGCTGCATTGCGACCATCAAGAAGGACGACGGTACGCTGATTTTTAGCGACTTTGGCCGCCGCAACTTGAGGAACATTGCGAACGAGATGCATTTTTCGTTGGATACGCCGTGGAACAAGCTCAAGAAGGCGCAGCAGGATGCCGTCTTGTACGGCACGCCCAGCGAATCGGAACGCGGGATTATCCCCATTATGCAGGAACTGTGGGATATGTGGCATATTTTCCACTTCCGCAAGTACATGCAGATAGGCGTTTGCCCCGAATGCCACGGTACGCGAATCAACCGCACGGCGAATGCGGTCACGTTCCATGGTGTGAATCTGACCGAGATGACGGAATGGTCCGTCGAGAAGTCGGTGAAATTTTTCAATAAGATTGACTTGTCCGAAAAGGAAAAGCGAATCGGCAAGGAGATTCTGAAAGAAATCCGCGGGCGTTTGAGTTTCCTCAATGCGGTGGGGCTGGGTTACTTGACTATTAACCGTAAGGCTTCTACTTTGAGTGGCGGCGAGGCCCAACGCATTCGTTTGGCGAGCGCTGTGGGCGCCGGCCTGCAGGGCGTGCTTTACGTGCTTGATGAGCCGAGCATCGGGCTCCACCCCCGCGATAACGATAAACTGCTCGGGATGTTGGAACATTTGCGTGCGCAGGGCAATTCCCTGATTATTGTGGAACACGACGAAGACACCATGCGTCATGCGGACTGCGTGATTGACGTGGGGCCGGGTGCCGGCGTGGAAGGCGGTCGCGTGATTGCGGCAGGGACTGTCGAGGAGCTCGAAAAGAATAAGGCGTCGCTGACGGGTGCGTACTTGAGTGGCCGCAAGGCCATCGAGATTCCCGAAAAGCGCAAGAAGATTGACAAGAATACGCCGAAACTCAAGATTTGCGGTGCCGCTGAAAATAACCTCAAGAATATCGATGTGGAAATCCCGCTGGACGGCGCGCTAACGGTGGTGACGGGCGTGTCGGGCTCCGGCAAGAGTACGCTGATTAACCAGATTCTGCGCCGCGAATTGGCCCGCGTGTTCTACAATTCCGAAGAGCCGGTCGGCAAGTTTGACCATCTGGAAGGCCTCGAGAATATCGACAAGGTAATTGAAATCGACCAGACGCCCATTGGCCGCACGCCGCGAAGCAACCCGGCAACGTACACGAAAATTTGGGACGATATCCGCGACCTTTTCGCCAGCATGGAAGAAAGCAAGATTCGCGGTTACAGCAAGAGCCGATTCAGTTTTAACGTGAAGGGCGGACGCTGCGATGCCTGCGAAGGCGCGGGCGTGAAAATCGTGGATATGCACATTTTGCCCAGCGTGCAGGTGACTTGCGAAGTCTGCGGTGGCAAGCGCTTTAACGATGCCACGCGCGAAGTGTATTTCAAGGGCAAGAACGTCTCCGAAATTCTCGATATGAGCATTGCCGATGCGGCGGAATTCTTCAAGGATATTCCGAAGATTGCAGAACCGCTGAATTTGCTTGTGGAAGTGGGCCTCGGCTACCTTACTTTGGGCCAGCCTTCGACAACGCTCAGCGGCGGTGAAGCGCAGCGCATTAAAATTGCTTCTGAACTGCGTCGCCCGGGTACAGGCAAGACGCTTTACCTGCTCGACGAACCGACGACGGGCTTGCATTTCGAAGATATCCGCAAGCTCATGGATTGCCTGAATCGCCTGCGTAGCCTCGGCAACAGCGTCGTGATTATCGAGCATAATCTGGACGTGATCAAGTGCGCCGACTGGATTATCGACTTGGGCCCGGATGCGGGTATTCACGGCGGTCGCGTGATTGCGACAGGTACGCCGGAACAGATTGCGAAATGCAAGAAGTCCGAGACGGGTAAGTACCTCGCGCCGGTGCTTGCGAAAAAGCACGGCGAAAATCGGCATTTTGACCGTACGCTTAAGGGCGGCGAAGACTTGTCGCTCGATATCGAGGTGCATGGCGCCCGCAAGCATAACCTGAAGAATATTGACGTGACGATTCCGCGTCACAAGCTTACGGTGGTCACAGGCGTTTCGGGCTCCGGCAAGTCGAGCCTCGCGTTCCATACGCTCTTTAGCGAAGGCCAGCGCCGCTTTGTCGAGACGTTGAGCACGTATGCCCGCCGCTTCTTGGGCCGCCCTGACCACGGGAGCATCGATTCCATTTCGGGCTTGGCGCCTGCGATTGCGATTGACCAGAAGAGTGCAAGCAAGAGCCCGCGCAGTACGGTGGCGACCCTCACCGAAATTTATGACTACTTCCGCATTTTCTGGGCGAGGGTCGGCACCCCGCATTGCTTGAAATGCGGGAAGCCTGTGTCTTCGTACAGCGCGGGCGACCTGATGCAATACGCCTTCGACCGCGACTTGAACAAGAAAGTCACGGTTCTTGCCCCGTTCGAAATCAAGGACGTGCTGAAGCTTTCCAAGATTCTCACGGAAAAAGGCTACCGCAAGGTTTACCTCGGCAATAAGCTGGTGGAACTTCCGCTGCCGAAAATCCCGACCCGCGAAAAGCAGTTGTTCGCTGTGGTCGATACGGTCGTGGTCAAGGAAGAAAACCGCGCCCGCCTGGTAGAAGCCTTTGAACGCGGCTACCGCGACGGTAACGGAATCCTTTATGTGGAAGACGAAAAGGGTGGTCGCTTGGCCTGCTCCGAAAAGCCGGGTTGCCCCGATTGCGGTTGGTACATGGATTCGGCGCTGAATCCGAAGCACTTCAGTTTCAATACGCACTGGGGCGCTTGCGAAACCTGCCTTGGCCTCGGTCATTTTAAGGACGGCGAAGTCTGCCCCGATTGCCACGGCGAACGCTTGAAACCGGAATATTTGGCGGTCCGCATCGGCGACAAGAACATCATGGACGTGAACCACATGAGCATCGCCCAGGCGCTCGAATGGTTCAGCAACGAAAACTTCAAGCGCGACAATTTCGGGAAAGACAAGAATGCCGACGGCAAGATGACGGTCGCCGAACCTTTGCTCCGCGAAATTGTCGGGCGTCTCAACTTCTTGAAGGGAGTGGGCCTCGGCTACATCGGTCTTGACCGCGCGGGCGACACGCTCAGTGGCGGTGAATCCCAGAGAATTCGTCTCGCAAGCCAGATCGGTAGCGGCCTCGAAGGCGTGCTCTATGTGCTTGACGAACCCACGGTAGGCCTGCACGAAAGCGATACCGCCATGCTGCTCGATACGCTTTACCGCCTGCGCGATTTGGGTAACACGCTCGTGGTGGTGGAACACGACATGAAGATGATGCAGGCTGCCGACCACATTATCGATATGGGCCCGGCGGCGGGCGAGTTTGGTGGCGAGGTCGTTGCCGAGGGTTCTCCCGCACAGCTTTCCAAGCCTTACGCCTTACAGCAGTTCCCGCGTAGCGAGACTGTCAAGTACCTCACGCATACCATCCCGATGGCGAACGAAATTGCGGCAAAGCCCATTACCGATTCTACGGAATTCTACGAGTTCGAAAAACTCAAGCACAACAATTTGAAGAATTTGTCTGTAAAGTTCCCGAAGGGCGCGATTAGCGTTGTCTGCGGTGTTTCGGGTTCGGGCAAGAGCTCCATGGTCATGGACGAAATCTACCCGCGCCTCAAGAAGAATTTTCAGGCACGCGGTCGCAAGAAGCAGAGCGGCGAAGTGTTGCTGGTGGACCAGAGCCCGATTTCAGGGACGCCTCGCAGCACGCCCGCCAGTTTCACGGGCGTGTTTGACGAAATCCGTAGGCTTTTCGCCAAACTGCCGCAAGCTAAGTTGAAGGGCTTCGATTATGGCCGCTTCAGCTACAACTTGGCTCGCGGCCGCTGCGAGGCCTGCGAGGGCCGCGGCGCCATCTCGGTGGAAATGCACTTCCTTTCGGACGTGTGGGAAGTCTGCGATGTCTGCGGCGGCAAGCGCTACAATCAGGAGACTCTCACCGTCACCTTCAAGGGTAAAAATATCGCCGACGTGCTCGACATGCGCGTGGCCGAAGCCTGCGAATTCTTCAAGGACCAGCCGAAAATCCTCCCGAAACTGGAATGCCTGCGCGATGTGGGCCTTCCGTACGTAAAGCTCGGCCAGTCCGTGACGACCCTCAGCGGCGGCGAATCCCAGCGCCTCAAGTTGGCTGCGGAACTTGCCCGCAAGCCTGCCCAAGAAATGGTCTACCTGCTCGATGAACCGACTACCGGCCTCCACCTCAAGGATATCCAAATCCTCTGGAACATGCTCCGCAAACTTTCTGCCCGCGGCGATACGGTCATCGTTATCGAACACCACCCCGATATCATCCGCCTCGCCGACTGGAAGGTGGAACTCGGGCCTGTCGGTGGCGAAAAGGGCGGATATTTGCTCGAAATGGGCGAAAATGCCCGCTAAATGACCATAATCACGTACAACGTCATTATTAAGATATTATTTTTATGTAACGAACTGGCGCCCGGACTTGTCCGGTGCCTATAGGTTTATCAACAGGAGATGTTATGTCTTTTGCCCGTTTGCTACCTCTTTTGCTGTTGGTCCCGGCCCTCTCTTTTGCCGATGCCGACAAGAATTTCAAGGTTGCACCGAATCAGTTCTCGACCGGAAGCGTGGTCGAACCTGTCGCCAACATGGCCGTCGAGGCCAAGGGTGCCGCGATGGTTTCCCAGAAGCCGGTCTTCCCGCTCAAGAGCAATAACCTCTACTGGCGTCACAAGAAAGGCCCCAAGGAATACCAGTGGGTGCAGGGCCAGGTGAACTTCACGAATTTCAAGAAACTCCATGCCTTCAGTCTCGGACAGGCGCACCTGAACTCCTTCGAAGTCGCCCAGATGCGCTTCTACGCCTCTCAGAACAAGAAGGCGTTCCAGGACGAAGACGACCTCTACTTCGACAAGTACTTCATTTACTCCCCGCGTGTGCCCAAGCTGTTCTTTATCAAGAACGGAAAGTGGCAAATCCTGAATGAAACGGATCTTCCGGGCGTAGCCGTCATCAAGAGCGACCGCAAGGATGTCTATGCCGCATTTGAAGATGCTCCGACCAAGAAACTGCCCAAGGCGGTTTACCCCCTGCAGCCCGATACTTACGTGTTTATGTTCTCTGCTCCCGGTACGCTTCCGGTGGCCGATATCGGCGTTGTCAAGTCTGGTGAAGTGTTGGTGATGAAACCCCAGCTGGTGGCTATCGATGCAGATGCCAGCAAGGCTCCTGATCTTTCTGTCGGTATTTCTGACGTGAAGAAGACCAAGAATCTCGAAGAAACCGAAATCCTGTTTGACCAGTTTATTGCCGAACTGCAGAAGGTGGTCGACCTTGTCGACACGAACGAGTTTGTGAAGCTGTATCCGAAGATGAAGTCCGCTGAATCCGTGGGGCTCTACTCCGGCGAACCGAATTACGAAACCTACAGGTCCGCATATGAAGGCACTCGCATGAAGGCCAAGTCTGACTGGCTGAATTCTAACATGAAGGGCGTGCCCGAACTCAATACTGCGTTCAAGAAGAAGCTCGATAGCCTGCAGGCACTCCCGCTGCGCGGTTCTATGGCTCCCACGTCGTTCGAGCCGGTGACCGACAAGGTTGTCGAGGGCGAGGATTCTACAGCCGCGAAGATGAAGGCCGTCAGGTTCAAGTTTGGCAAGGACAAGGAACGTTTCGATTTTGCTTGGGAAGGTACTGCCAAGGGCCTGACCGCCGAAGAACTCTACAAGTTGTTCACCGAACATGCAAGCGAGGTGACCGTCTATATTACCATCAAGCAGAACAAGCCTGTCTGGATTCGTAAGGACGGCGTTATTACGGGCCGTCACCACTACCGCTACACCCGCATCGAGTTTGAATACCAGGGTAATAACATGGTTGGCCTGGGTGATTTCTCGCTCCCCGGCTACATTGTGGACGAACCGGAGGTGCAGGAATGGCTGAATCATTACGATGCCGAAGATATTGCTCTCCAGCAGGGTGCTGCCGCCGAGGCCAAGGCCAAGGCCGCTGCCGCTAAGGAATCCGCGAAGAACGACACCGTGTACGCGAAGGATGCCTACATGCCGGAATTCACCAAGATGAGCATTCCGCGCATTATCCGTGACAACACGTTCGGTGCCGTGGCGCTCATTGACTCGGGCATGTTCCGTTACCGCGGTAGCGTAGTCCGCCTGTCTCCGTTCGCCATCATGACGACCGAAATGACGCAGAAACTCTTTGACCAGACGATGCTCCGCCAGCAGGATTCTACCAAGCGCATCAAGGATCGCTCGTCGTTCAAGAATCCGTCCAAGCCGGTCCACAACATCACGTGGGACGATGCTCGCGCTGCCTGTAAGCTTTTGGGCGGCGACCTGCCGACTGAAGCCCAGTGGGAATTTGCCGGCCGCGCCGACAACAACGAAGGCGCCCTCTGGACAATCGACGAAACTGCAGACGTGGGCGACTACGCCATCTATCGCGAGAACTCTTACAAGATGGGCAAGAAGAGCCAGGCCTACGGCCCGCAGATGGTTGCTTCCAAGAAGCCGAATGCCTGGGGCATTTACGACATGTCCGGTAACGTTGCGGAATGGACCCGCGACAAGTACTTCATGTTCTCGTTCTGGGTGGAATCCTCTAACCCGACTGGCGCCATGATGGGCTTCTCGAAGGTGTACAAGGGCGGTTCCTGGAAGGACGGCGAATCTGCGCTCAACCTCACGAAGAGCGATGACGAAGACCCGAGATACTGGTCCGATGCAATTGGATTCCGCTGCGTATTCCCGCGCAAGCTGTTCGAGGGCCGTTAATGCCTGAAAAAACATCCGTATCCGCTACGGAAGAACTCAAGAACGATACGCGATTCAAGTTTTTCCGCCGGATTATTTCTGCCCCGTACTTGCTGGCATTGCTCGGGCTCTTGCTGCCCCTGATGAATGTTTCTTGCGCCGAGAAGGTGATTGCCGAACCCTCGTTCTATGAGGTTGCGACAGGCGCCGACTTGCGCGAAACCTTGAAGGAACCTGCGAAGGGTTACCTCCTGAAGATGGAGAAAGATAACCCGAAGGCGCTAGACCGCTTCCGCACATCGATGCCCGAATTCCCGAAGCTCCAGCCGATGCCGGTGCTGTTCGGGATTGTTGCCGCTCTTGTGCTTGCTGCTGTGTTTGCTTGGTTCACTCCGCTCGGGTCACTTACCCTCGGGATACTTGCGATGTGCGCCTTGTGGGCTCTGCTTGCCCAGATGGGTTCGATATGCGCGAATATCGGAATGCAGGTGTTGCAGGTTGAACCTGGTCATGGCATCTATGCGGCATCCGTGCTAATCCTGATTGGAACCGCGATGAATCTCGCGGCGATAATCCGCCCGATTGTGGTAGAGGTGAAGGCGAAGCGCGCGGTGAAGAATGCCGTTGGTCAATAGCTATTGGTCAATGGTCATTGGTTATTTATAGCCGCTCGTTCATCCTGGACACAACGTGTCACGAGCGGTTATATACAAGCGCTTGAACTAATGGCCAACAACTAATGACTAACAACTAATTACACGTTAAACAGGAAGTACATGATGTCGCCATCCTGTACCAGGTAGTCCTTGCCTTCGGTGCGGACGAGGCCGGCTTCCTTCGCGGCATTCCAGCTGCCGTGCTTCAGGAAGTCTGCGTAGCTCAGCGTTTCTGCGCGGATGAAGCCGCGTTCGAAGTCCGTGTGGATGACGCCTGCGCACTGCGGTGCCTTGTAGCCCGCGTGGAACGTCCAGGCGCGGCATTCCTTTTCGCCTGCGGTAAAGAACGTGCGGAGTCCGAGAATCTCGTAGCCCTTGCGCACCACGGCGTCGAGGCCCGATTCCTTCATGCCGAGTTCCTTCAGGAATTCAGCCTTGTCGGCAGGTTCCATCGCAGATAGTTCTTCTTCGATCTTCCCGCTAATCACGATGACTTCGTGGCCGTTCTTGGCGGCGTAATCCTTCAGCTGGTCCACATAGGCGTTGCCCGTGAGGATGTCGTCTTCCTTCACGTTCGCGCAGTAGAACAGCGGCTTTGCGGTGAGGAGGCCCAAGTCCTTCACGATGCCTTCCATCTCTTCGCTGTCGTGCATCACGGTGCGTGCGGCCTTGCCCTCTTCCATGGTCTTCTTCAAAAGTTCGCAGGCGGCAAGGCGTGCCTTCGCTTCGGCGTTGCCGGTGCGGGCGCTCTTCGCTTCGGTGGAAAGTCGCTTCTCGACGGTGTCGAGGTCCTTCAGGATGAGCTCGGTCTCGATGACTTCCACGTCACGCACCGGGTCCACGGAGCCGCTCACGTGCACGATGTTCTCGTCGTCGAAGCAGCGGATGACTTCCATGATGGCTTCGCACTCGCGGATGTGGGTGAGGAACTGGTTGCCGAGGCCTTCGCCCTGGGCGGCGCCCTTCACGAGGCCGGCGATGTCCACGAATTCCGTAACGGCGGGGACGATGGACTTCGGGTTGTAGACCTTCACGAGTTCGTCGAGGCGGCTATCCGGCACGCTCACCATGCCCACGTTCGGCTCGATGGTGCAGAACGGGTAGTTCGCGGCCTCGGCTCCGGCGTTGGTGATTGCGTTAAAGATGGTGGACTTGCCTACGTTCGGGAGGCCTACGATACCGCATTTGAAACCCATGATAATCTCCGGTTTGATTTGCGCGGATAACCCGCGCTCTTTGAACGCGGGTAAATTTAGAAAGAAAACCTATATCAGGGCGAGTGATTTGTCGCAAATGCGGGTGTAAAATAAGGCTGCTTTGCAGGTACAAAATCGGGCTGCTTTGCGGGCGCTATTCCACGATCAGGGACTTCTCGTAAATAAAGTCGACTTCCTCGGGCGTGATTCCGCCTGGGACGAGGTCCAGTTTGGAGCGGTTCACCTTCATGGCGGCGGCGAACTTGTCGCGCATTTCGCGCGTAACCTTGCATTTGCCTATGAGCCTTTCGAGCATCGCGGCGAAATCGGCGGTGCTTTCGAGGCCCAACAGTGTCAAGATGCGCTTGACATCTTCGGGAACTTTCTTTTCGCAGATTTCCACGTAGGCAGCGAGGAAGTAACCGACGGCGGGGCCGTGCGGCACGCCCTGATGCAGCGTGAGATCGTAGCTCATGCCGTGCGGTACGGCAGTGCTCGTGTGCGCGATGGACATGCCCGCGATAGTCGAGGTGAGCATGAGTTTTTCGTAAAGGTTTTCGCTTACGGGGGCGTCGGAGAGGAGTGCTTCCTTGAATTCGCCCCAGAGCTTGAGGCCGTATTCTGGGCACATGCGGTTGAACGCGTTGGAATAGACGTTCAGGATGCTTTCGACCATGTGGGCGAGGGCATCGACCGCGGTGTTGATAATCAGCGTCTTCTTGGCCGAGGCGAGGTACTTGCCGTCGACAAGCGCGAGTGCTGGGAAAATCTTGTGCGGGATGCTCTTCTTCAGTTGAATCTTGTGGTTCGTGATGATGGCGACCGGCGTTGCCTCGGAACCCGTTCCGCAGGTAGTCGGTACAGCAACGACAGGTACGTGGCCGAGCGGCTTTTCGGGAGCCTTGTGCAAGTTGTCTGCGTCAACACTCGGGTTTGCAAGGAGCAATGCAACAGCCTTTGCTGCGTCAATGGCGGAACCGCCCCCGATGCCGATGATGTAATCGGCGCCGAATTCGCGGGCTTGTTTTGCGGCGTTCCCCACGGTATCGGTAGAAGGATTTTCCTCGACTTGGTCAAAAACCTGGTACGGCACGTGGCCTACATCCAGAACGGCGGTGACATCGTTCAATGAACCGTTCTTCTTGGCAGAAGTTTTGCCCGTCATGATGAACGCACGTTTCCCCATCGCAAGCAGGTTTTGCGCGTGGTTTTTCACGCAGTCCTTTTCAACATAGATATCCGTGGGTACATAGAAACGCATAGAATTGTCCTGAAATTATGAGAGTATGCAAAAAAAAATAGTAAATCGAGGTTGGAAAATTTTGCCGGCTAGAACCTGCGGACTACAAGGATTTCGAAGGCCGCTACGTATTTTTGCTCCAGATGTTCGCCAAACGCGATGGCGGAATATCCGCTTTTAAGAACGATGTTCCAAGCCCATTTTTCCCCGATGTAGCCCAAAGCGGTCTTTATGTCCGATTCGGGTAAGAGCAGGTTGCCGTCGTCAGCGTTCTCGCGTCCGTACGCAATGCCTACAACGCCCCAGAGGTTCCAGAAATACCCGTTGCTGAAAACGAAGGTGTAGGTGTACCCGACGTCACCCCAGATGGAGGTGATGTCGCGCTTGTCGTTTACGTAATCGAGCACTCCGTCGTTGTCTTCGGCAATGTTTCGTTGCAGGCGCCCGCCGATAATCAAGCTCCCGGCTGATTTTTTTTGTCGGCGATCCAAAAAGTAGGCGCTCCTGGGTGCAAAAATTTCTTTCGCGGTCGCCATCCAGAGCATCGAGAAATACATGTCCGCAAACCAGAGGTCTATGAATTCCTGCTCCTTTTCGCCGTCGCGCTCGACTTCCGCGGTAAAGCCGCTGTAAAAGCGGAGCTTTGCCGTAAGCCACCAGTTCCCGGGGAAAAAGTCAAGCCCCGTCTCGAAAGCCTGGGTGTCTGATTTTCCATTCGAGGTGGTAAAAGGGAGGCTGTACTTGAAATCGGCGGACACGTCCCACGAAATCCCGAATGTGGTAAACAGACTGTCGTAACCGACGCCGATGCCCACATCGACCGGGCGGTTCGAATTGAGCATCGAGTTGTTGTAGGCGGAATTCCAGGTGGCCACGAAATTGTAATCGCACAAGAAACGCAGCGAGAATCGTTCACGGAACTTGGAAACCGAAGGCTCGTCGCTGTCTTGCGCTTCGGCAAAGGCAAACCCCGCGAACACCAGGGCAAACAGGAATATTTTCAGGACGCACTTCATCAGGGGCCTTGAAAAGATAATAACATAAAGAGCCCCTAGCGCATCAGTCTGTTCCAAAGAGCATCTTCTAGATTGCGTCTGGAATCTACGACGGCGGTGACATCGTTCAAGGAACCGTTCTTCTTGGCAGATATTTTGCCCGTCATAATGAACGCACGCTTTCCAACCGCAAGTAAATTAGGGGCGTGGCTCTTCACGCAGTCTTTTTCAACGTAGATATCCGTGGGCACGTAGAAACGCATAGAAAATACATTTCCTGATTATTATAATCCGAGTCCTTCGATTATTGAGCGAACAGATGACTCGTCAGTAATTTCCACTTTGGCAAGAATGATTTTTATTCCATCAATGTTTTTTGTTCGGACGAATTCATCAAATTGGTTCATAAAACCGCCGAGATATAGCCGTTCGTTTACCGTCATGCCTTTATATTTTTCAGTCATTCAATCATCCGCTTTAAAACTATAAGTCTTGTCTTGAATATACAAATCTTGTCGTTCGAACACCTGTCACGGTTCCAGAACGACTTGATTGACTAAGGCTTAATTACTTCTTGCTGTAGCTGGTAGAGCTTATTCCCCTGTTCTACACAGGGGCGTAATACGCGCAACCAGGTTACCATAATCCCAATAATCGAGGCACACATTGCAAAACAGCCGGGCCTGGTGGCTACAATCCCTTCATACGCCACAATGTTGGCGAGGAGAAGGAAGATGACGAAAAGAACCAAGTCGCGCCTGGCCACGGGAGTGTATTGAATGCCGAGCACGTCTAGCAGCTTCTGCTGCCGCCGCGCGATATCCCACAAAATAAAGATGCCAATAAGATACCCGATATCAGGAATAGCCGCGCACAAGATTGCAATGGTCGGGGAAAAAGTTGTCTTGGTGAGGCAACGCAGGTTCGTCAAGGCATGGTCGAGCCACGATGGCCAGTAAATGGAAAACAGCACCCCCATAAGTGCGCCTATGACCGAAGAAGCGATTATTAGAACTATATTCACTATCGTCAAATAGTAGAGATAGTAGAGAAACCGAGCGGTATCTGCATCATTCCCGTCTGCGTTCGCCATATAGCCAGCAATCTCCATGGCGATAATGCATAGCACTATGCATACAACAATAAGGATAAGCCAAAGTTTCAAGAAGAACATGGTGCGGGCGCCTCGCCGGGAATTGTCTTCCAGACGCTTGCTATCTGAACTTGTATTTTTTGGTTGCAACGACGGCATTGAAAAAAATATAATTACGGGTACTTCGCTCCGGGGATGTCCTTGAGGATTTCTTTCCAGAAATCGCGGAATTCCTTTTCGGTGACGGGGCCGCCAGCGCTGAGTAGGCGGTAGTGCTCGCCTTGCCAGACGTAATCGACGGGGGAGGAGTCAAAGCCGTTGTGGGTGTAAAATTCGCGACGGCGGTTCCTGAGTTCGAGTTCTTCTGTGTCCTTGGAATCTTCTTCGACTTCGATATCGACGACGATGCGCGTGTCGGGGTGTTGCCTGCGGATGGCCTGCAGGATTTGTGAACCGTACCCACGGCTGCGCAGCTCTGGAACGACTGCGAAATAAACGATGTTCGTGATGCTCCCGTGCGTGATGGAGTTCGAGAACCCGCAGAACATGGGGGTCGCGGCAATTTTTTTCCCGACTTCAGCGTGATTCTCGCCTTCCTCCTTGTCGAAAAACGCCCAAAATTCCCGCTTGATTTTATCGTCGAGTAAATGCTTTATCGGGATGCGTTCGTTCGCCGGGAACGCCGATTCGTACAGCGCCTTGACCTGCGGCAACCACGGAGATTTCTTTGTGATGTCGAAAAACTGGAGCATCCGCAGAAAGAATAGGATAATGTAGTTCGCTCGTCAAGTAGGGGAGTGCGCTTCGGAGCGTTTTAGTGTATATTTTCTCTCATGAAATCGTTTGAAAATAAAGTGGTTGTGGTGACGGGCGGGGCGCGCGGGATTGGCGCTGCCGTCGTGAGTGAATTCGAGAAAGAGGGCGCGAAGGTCGCCTACATCGACATTCGCGAGAATCCCTGCTTTGTGGGGGACTTGTCGAAGAAGGATGTGCTCGAAAAATTCGCGCAGTTCGTTATCGAAAAGTACGGGCGCGTGGATGTGCTGGTAAACAACGCGCTTCCGCTGATGAAGGGCATTGACGAGTGCAGCTACGAAGAATTCAGCTATGCGCTGGCCGTGGGCGTGACGGCCCCGTTCTACCTCGCGAAACTTTTCGCACCGCATTTTGGGTCGGGTGCAAGTATTATAAACATTTCCTCGAGTCGCGACCGCATGAGCCAACCGCAAACGGAAAGCTATACGGCGGCGAAGGGCGGGATTGCGGCTCTTACGCATGCACTTGCTGTGAGTTTTGCTGGTCGCGTGCGCGTGAATTCCATTTCGCCGGGCTGGATCGATACGGATTTCAAAACCTACGAAGGCCCCGATGCCACGCAGCAGCCCGCAGGCCGCGTCGGTAACCCGCTCGACATCGCGAACATGGTGCTTTATCTCGCGAGCGACAAGGCCGGCTTCATCACCGGTGAAAACATCTGCATCGACGGTGGCATGACCCGCCAGATGATTTACCACAACGACTGCGGCTGGAAATTCGAAGGATAAAGCCGCACTTTCTGGACAAGTGGGGTAAGAATGGTTATATTTTTATTAAATAACAGGCCGTTGAGGCGAAGGGGGACTTATGAAAAAAATATTTGCAGCGTTAGGCATTGTGACATTTGCTGTTGTCGGGTGCGACGACAGTTCATCCGCATCGTCGAATGATGATCCGGGAGTTGAATCGTCTTCTTCCAGCGTCACACTGCAGTCGAGCAGTTCCGTGCGGTCATCATCCTCGGCTCCGGTCGAGGATCTGTCCAGCAGCAGTGAAAAGGCGAAGTCTTCGTCCTCGAAAAATGAAGAGTCGTCGAGTTCGGTGAAGTCGAGTAGTTCTTCATCCGTCATTCTGAGCGCAAGCGAAGAATCCAGTAGTAGTTTGGCAGAGTCCTCGTCTAGCGTCGCGGAGTCGTCTTCTTCAGTCGTCACACCGCAGTCGAGCTCCTGCTCGACAAGCGTGTCCAGCAGCTCTGCTGATGTGCAGTCAAGTTTTAGCGAAATTGAGTCAAGTTCCAGTAGTAGCGAGGTGAAGTTGTCTAGCTCCTCGGATGGCTTTGATTGGAACTTGCCGAAAGAAGCGTATTTGAATCCCGAAATAGAGTATGATACTATAATAGATTCTCGCGATGGCAAGGTTTACAAGACTGTGGAAATTGGCGACCAGATCTGGATGGCGGAGAATCTGAATTACTATGATGACTCGGATTTAAGTGTGAAGGAAAAAAGTTGGTGTTATGGGAAGAACGATAATGGGGATAGCACAACCTGCGATGTAGCTGGGCGACTGTACACTTGGGCTGCAGCTATAGATTCAGCCAGGCTCTATGCGGATAAGTCATTGGTTTGCGGATATGGTATAGCCTGCGCCTTGCCTGATACGGTGTACGGAATTTGTCCGTCAGGCTGGCATTTGCCTAACAAGGCGGAATGGGAAGCTTTGTTCTCGGCTGTGGGCGGCAAATCGACTGCGGGTACGGTTCTTAAGTCGCAGATGGGTTGGACGAAAAACGGCAACGGAACGGACTCCTTTGGTTTTTCTGCCTTGCCTGTTGGCTTCAGGGCCGACAATAGCCAATTCTACGGCGATGATGAAGACGCTTACTTCTGGAGTTCTACGATGAAGATGGACGTTAGAAACACGCCGTACTCCATGAGCGTGTACTACGATGAGAAATCTGCGTACATGAATTTCGACATGAAATTCTCGTTCTCCGTCCGTTGTCTCAAGAACAATTAACGAATGAAAAGCCTTGTCCTTTATGTGCACGGGAAAGGCGGAAACGCCGACGAGGCTCTTCATTACAAAAGTTTGTTCCCTGATGCCGATGTTCTCGGGTTCGATTACAAGGCGGAAACCCCGTGGGATGCCAAGAAGGAATTCCCGGTTTATTTTGATTTCGTCGCTGCGGGCTACGGCGAAGTGACCCTTATAGCAAATAGCATCGGGGCGTTCTTTTCGATGAATGCGCTGGCCGATAAGCCCGTCAAACAGGCGTACTTTATTTCGCCGATAGTCAACATGGAAAAGCTGATTTGCGACATGATGGCGTGGACGGGAGTCTCCGAAGAGGAACTCCGCGAAAAGAAAACGGTGCCGACGAGTTTCGGCGAAACGCTTTCGTGGGAATACCTGTGCTACGTGCGTGAAAATCCGATTGAATGGCGCATCCCGACAAAGATTCTGTACGGCTCGAACGACAACCTGTCCTCGCTCGAAACGATGCGCGAATTCGCCCAGAAAATCGGCGCCCCCTTGACCATAATGGACGGCGGCGAACATTGGTTCCACACCGCCGAGCAGATGGTTTTTCTGGATAAGTGGATGCTAAATTGCTAAAAAAAACACGATTTTGGTCTTATTGGTGCAAAAAATGTGAGTTTTGTTGCATTATTCGTATGAAAAATGCAGAAATAGTTGCAAAATTGATATGAATAATGTAGTTTTTGGAGCGTGGAACGAGAAATACTGAAAAATTTCATAGAATGGATGTCTGAGCCAGGGCGTAAGCCGCTGGTGGTGACCGGGGTGCGTCAGTGCGGAAAAACCTACGCAATCAAGGATTTTGGGAACCGATTTTTTGAAAATCTGGCGTATTTCAATTTCGAGGGAAATACTGCCCTGCAGTCCATCTTCGAGTACGATTTCGGTGTCACTCGCATTGTTATGGAACTGGAGCGCTATTCTAAGCAGAAAATTACGGATGGGAAAACGCTTGTCTTTTTCGACGAAATCCAGGCGTGCCCCAAGGCCATAACGAGCCTCAAGTATTTCTGCGAAGATCGTTCCGGGCTTCATGTGATTGCCGCTGGATCTCTCCTGGGAGTGGTTATCCGCAAGTCGGAAATTTCTTTCCCCGTGGGGAAGGTGGAACGCCTGCAGATGTTCCCCATGAGTTTTGAGGAATTCTTGATGGCGATTGATGACGGCCGGTCCTTGCTCGAAGGTCTTTCGAACTATGACCTGCGTCGTGCGCTACCGGAAATGTACACCATTCCGTTACAGAATTATCTAAAACTTTATTATGTTGTCGGCGGTATGCCCGCTGCGGTAGCGTCGTTTGTACAGGAAAATGATTTTGAAAAAGTGGACCGAATCCTGAAGAACATTCTCTTGGATTATGGAGACGATTTTTCGAAGCATGCTCCGCCGTCGGATATTCCGAAACTTGGGCTTATCTGGGATTCCGTCCCCAAGCAACTGGCAAAAGACAACAACAAGTTCATGTTCTCGCATGTGAAGGCGGGCAAGCGTGCTGCTGATTTGGAAGATGCGCTGCAATGGCTTTTTAATGCGGGACTTTTGCACAAACTAGAATGTGTGACGAATGCGGAACTGCCGCTATCGAACAATGCCAACGGCACGGTTTTCAAGGTCTATATGAGCGATGTCGGGTTACTGCGCGTGAAGTCTGGAATTGACGCCAGCACGATTCTTGAAGAAACACCGCTGTACGCAACTTTCAAGGGTGCGTTTACGGAAAACTATGTAATGAATGAACTTGTGAAGCAGGGGCTGCACCCTTATTTCTGGCGGTCCGAGAACAAGGCTGAACTCGATTTTCTGATTGAGATTAAAAACGAGTTGATGCCGATCGAAGTCAAGGCGGAAGAGCACACGAAAGCGAAAAGCTATGGAGTCTTTTGCAAGAGGTTTTCGCCTAAGAAAGGATTTGTACTTTCGCAAAAGAATATCGCCGTGACGAATGACGGACAAACGGAAACACTGCATTTGCCGCTTTACCTGTGCGGAAAGATGTTCCGTTGACCGTGATGGACGGGCGGCTATTGTGTTGAAGCTTTGGCCTTGTTTTGTTGTTTCTAGGTGAAAATAAATTACATTTTCTTTAGATAAACATTGTTTGGAGGCGTTTATGAAGAAGTTTCTTGTGCTGTTGTCCTGGAGCCGCAAGGCGGCGATAGGATCCATGCTTATTATGGCGTTTGCTGTTGTCGGGTGCGGTGATGACGAGTCGTGGTCGCCTTCTGCTAGGGCGAATGATGATTCCTCCGAAGAGACTTCGTCGAGTAGTGAAAAGGCGAAGTCTTCGTCAAGCGACATACAGAGCGACGCGAAACAATCTAGTTCTAGTGAAAAGACTGGGACGTCTAGTAGTGGCGTGAATGAAGATTCGTCGAGTTCGGTGAAGTCAGGTAGTTCCTCCTCCGTCATTCCGGGCAACGCCCCGGAATCTAGTAGTAGTTTGGCGAAGTCTTCGAGTTCAAACGCAAAGTCTAGTAGCAGTTCCGTTGAGGTTCAGCCTGCATCTAGCGAACCTGTGGCAAATTCTAGCAGCAGTGTAAGTGAGTTGTCGTCAAGTTCTTTAGATGGTTTTGATTGGAATTTGCCGAAAGAGGCTTATTTGAATCCTGAAATAGAGTATGATACTATAATAGACCCTCGCGATGGCAAGGTTTATAAGACTGTGAAGATTGGCGATCAGGTATGGATGGCCGAAAATTTGAACTTTGATCCTGGCCGGGGCAGTTCTAGCGATGCGAAATACGATTGGTCATGGTGCTATAATAATGAACCCAAGAATTGCGATGTGGCGGGTCGCTTTTACACTTGGGCTGCGGCAATCGATTCGGTAAAACTTGTAAAGAATTGGGGTCATTCGAAAAAATGCGGCTATGGCACGAACTGTAATTTGACTGAGAAGGTGCAGGGGGTTTGTCCGCCAAATTGGCACTTGCCGACCTATGACGAATGGGAAGCCTTGTTTGTCGCTGTGAGTGGTCAATCGGCTCTGGGCGAGGCTCTCAAGTCTCAGAGAGGTTGGGGGAAAAACGGGAATGGTGTGGATAGTTTCGGCTTTTCCGCGTTGCCTGCCGGCTACAGTTTGTCCGATTACCAATTCTATAGTACAGGCTTCTACGCATACTTCTGGAGTTCCACTGAGTTCATGGGCGCTACTCTTTCGTATGGTATGGAATTGAACAGCGGATCCGTGAATGCGTACTTGAACTACCGCAACTACAGGTACTACGGGTTCTCTGTTCGTTGTCTCAAGGACTAGCAGGGCGAATACGGATTGTAAAATTTTCTTCCGCCCCTTGCCAATTTTCTGAAACTTAGGTACATTAATGCCCGACGCGTCTCGCTATAGAAAGGTGAGATGCGTTCTTTTTTATCCTGAAATTTGGATTGAAGGGGACGCCTCTAACAATAAACCGGTTGCGATCTGCGACCACAAAACGGAGGCTGTATGGATAACAACATCGAAAAATGCAAAGAGGATTTCCCGTTTAGGGTTATATCCGAAACGCCAACTGGTGACGGCTTTGTTGATTGTGTTTGGGAGATGCCTGAGTGGGTTGTCGAAAAACTTGAGGCTGAAGCGAAAAAGCGGGAAATTACGGTTTCTGAATTGGTAACGCTCATATTTAAAGCATGCTTGAAGGAGTATGGCAATAAAAATATTTAACCTATTGACGGTTATTAAATAATAACCTATATTGAATTATGCCGAAGATATTTGAAAAAGACGGTTTCTCTTTTTTCTTTTACATGAACGAGCATGAACCTGTTCACGTTCATGTGAGAAAGCAGGGGAAACTGGCTAAGTTTGAAATTGTAAATGGATGTGCCGAGCCGGTATTTGGAAAGTTATCAAATGCGGATATGGCAAAAGCAAAGGAATTAGCGACTGAAAACAGCGAACTTATCGTGAGAAAATGGTTCGAAACTTTCGGGTTGGGGTAATTATGAACGAAATTACGGAAAAAGATGTAAAAAGGCTTTGGGTTGAGAAAGACGCTGTTTGTGTCGAACTGAAAGACGGCCGAATCGGGCGGGAACTCATCCGAGATTACGAACCGCTGCGGAAGGCTACGCGAAAGCAGTTGGAGAACTGCCGCGTAGATTGCGATGGCGTGTGGTTTGACGATCTGGACGAGGGCTTGGAACTTTCGGGATTCTTTTCTCCGAAAAAGACAAATCCCATTGGCCGCATATTTTGGCTGTTTCCTGAACTGAACGCCTCGGCGTTTGCACGCCGATTGGGAATTCCTCAGCCCCTGTTCGCCGCATACATAAACGGAACGAAAAAACCCTCTTTGGCAAGAAAGAAACTCATTGACGAGGAATTGCGCCGTATCGGCAGGGAGCTGCTGAAAACCGTGGCGTAGTAGCTGAGGGGAAGCTATATTTACATGGGATAAATTAAGCTGTTGGGGCGAAGGATTTTTTTGAGAAAAAGCGTGATAAAATTGATGATATGGATAAGGGTTTGTTTTTATGGGAAAATATCTTTGTAGTATGAAATACAAAGCGGGTCCTTTCGGACGAAGAAATGGGCATTGGGAGTGGTCTCAACTTGTAATGCCTGGAGAATCGCCAGAAGAGGCGAAAGAAAATGCGCTTCATTATATGAATGTGGGACAAGGTGGGGCGTATCATTTGGTCACTTGTGAATCAGTCAAAGAAATTACTCCATAATAAAAGCCAGGCGTTGCGGGCTGGCGACTGAAGCCCGCAGTGAACTGACCCCAAAAAGTTGGACATTTAAAAATTAGGTTATATTCGCCCTATTTATTCGATATTGAACAGGACTCATCCCGTTTAATCGAGTTTTTATCCGTTCATTGTTGTAATAGTCGATGTATTTCACCAGCTCCTGTTTGAAGTGATTCATGTCCTTGAACCTGTTCGGGCAAAGTAGTTCGGACTTCATTATCCCGAAGAAGTTCTCCATCATGGCATTGTCCAGGCAGTTGCCCTTGCGACTCATGCTTTGTACTATGTTGTGGTCTTTCAGTGACTTTTGGTAGTTGTAGTGCTGGTATTGCCAACCTTGATCCGAGTGCATCAGCAGTTTTTCCCATACACGGTGCTGTTCATACGCCTTGTCCAGCATGTCCATGACCATTTTAAGGTCGGCATGGTCCGATATCGTGTAGCTTACGATTTCGCCATTGTACATATCCAATATTGGAGACAGGAAGCATTTTTCGGTCCCCACGGATATCTGTGTCACGTCCGTAGTCCATTTCTGGTTCGGGCCGGTCGTAGAGAAGTCCCGGTTTACGATGTTCGGTGCAGTCGACCCGACTTGTCCCGCATACGAACGATATTTGTTCTTTCTGCGGACGTTCTTCAGACCAAGGTCTCTCATGATCTTATAGACGGTCTTGTGATTGATCGTAAAGCCTTCTTTTTTCAGCTGCGACGTTATTCGTCTATAACCGTAACGACCGGCATGTTCGGCGTGTATTTCCCTTATGCGTTTTCGAATACCGGAATATCGGTCTATCTGTTTGTTTTTGACGTAGTAATAGAACGTTGAACGGGCCATCCCCTTGATGTCCAACAGGACGTCAAGCCTGTATTCATGCCTTAGGTCGTTGATGGCTTCCGCCCAGTCTCTTGTTTTCGGGCGTATTTTTCCTCGACCAAGGCTTTCACTTTTTTTAACAGCGCATTCTCCGCACGAAGACGATAGACCTCGTCCTCGAGTTTCTCCAACTCGGTCTGAGGCGTTTTCGCAGTCTTCTTCAGCCTTCCCATATCCGCGTCTTCTCGCCTTGCGCCTGTTCACGAACAGTTCCTCGTAACCGCCGTTCCGGAACAAGTGAACCCAGTCTTTCAAGGTCGTTCTGTTGATGTTGTACTTTACGGTTACCTCGGCATAAGATAACGAATTTAGGACTATGTCGTCAACTGCCATTTTTCTCAATTCGTTCGACCCGCGATAGAAATTCTTCCTGGGTTCGCGCATGCAGCCGAGAATGTCATATTCCCTGCATACATGCCTGACATCGCGCCTGTCAAAGTTCGTAAGATGACATATTTCAGTAACCTTCAGTCCGTCCTTGTATAGTTTTGTGACCAATTCCCATTTTTTTCGATTGAAAGCCATAAATTCCTCAAAAGCTGTGTCCAACTTTCGGGGGTCACATCACAGAGGGGGTGATGGAAGACGCAGGGAGATCCCCGCCAAGATGATAGCGGATCCCCGCCTTCGCGGGGATGACGAGAAGGTGTGCGGGGGTGACGAGAATGGGTGCGGGGATGACATGCGGCTGAAATCAGGGGGAGGCGTCCCCCTTCCTAATTCAGAGTTATGAGTTCGGATTTCAGAGTTGAATTTTTGAAAAATTTGAACTTCGAATGCCGAAGTTTTATGATAGTAGGCTGTAAAATCCGAAAATAACTCCGAATTCCGAAATCTGAATTCCGAATTTACTACATTTGACCCCGGAAACATTCTAATTAACAGAGGTTCAAAAAATGAATTATTTCAATTCTATCCCTATGCGTCGCCAACTCGAAGAAATTGGCCACTGCCGTTTCATGGAACATTCTGAATTCAGCCGTGGTGTTGAAGCCCTCAAGGGCAAGAAGATCGTGTTCGTCGGTTGCGGTGCCCAGGGTCTCCATCAGGGTCTTGACCTGCGCGATAGCGGCCTCGACGTCTCTTACACGCTCCGCAAGGAAGCCATCGAACAGAAGCGCCAGTCCTGGAAGAACGCTACCGAAAACGGCTTCAAGGTCGGTACCTACGAAGAAATGATTCCGGATGCAGACCTCGTTTGCAACCTCACACCGGACAAGCAGCACCACAACGTGATCCCGGCCATCATGAAGCTCATGAAGAAGGGCGCCGCCCTCTCTTACAGCCACGGCTTCAACATCGTGGAAGAAGGCCAGGAAATCCGCAAGGACATCACGGTGATCATGGTCGCCCCGAAGGGCCCGGGTTCCGAAGTCCGTAGCGAATACGTTCGCGGTTTCGGTATGCCCTGCCTTATCGCTGTGCACCCGGAAAACGACCCCGAAGGTAAGGGTTGGGACTACGCCAAGGCTTACGCCGCTGGCCTCCATGCCGACCGTCCGGGCGTTCTCGAAAGCTCTTTCGTTGCCGAAGTGAAGTCCGACCTCATGGGCGAACAGACCATCCTTTGCGGTATGCTCCAGACCGGCACGATCCTCTGCTACGACAAAATGGTGAAGGATTTCGGCGTTGAACCGGCTTACGCGGTCAAGCTGCTCCAGTACGGCTGGGAAACCATTTCCGAAGCCCTGAAGCACGGCGGCATCACCAACATGATGGACCGTCTCTCCAACCCGGCCAAGATCCGCGCCACGGAACTCGCCGAAAAGATGAAGAAGATCATGAAGCCGCTCTACTGCGAACACCAGGACAACATCATCTCCGGCAAGTTCTCCAGCACCATGATGGTGGACTGGGAAGCCGGCGACAAGGATTTGCTCAAGTGGCGTGCCGAAACGGGCGAACTCGAATTCGAAAAGGTCGAAGCTACCGACAAGGTGATCACCGAACAGGAATACTTCGACCGCGGCGTTCTCATGACCGCCATGATCAAGGCCGGTGTGGAACTCGCTTTCGAAACCATGTGCTCCGTGGGCATCAAGCCGATGAGCGCCTACTACGAATCTCTCCACGAGACTCCGCTTATCGCCAACCTCATCGCTCGTAAGAAGTTGTACGAAATGAACCGCGTGATCAGCGATACCGCCGAATACGGTTGCTACCTGTTCGCCAACAAGTGCGTGCCTCTGCTCGCCGACTTCATGAAGAACGAAGTGAAGAAGGACGACATCGGCGCTATCTACGGCGAAGGCAAGACCACCGCTGTGGATAACGAAGAGCTGATCAGGGTGAACAAGAACATCCGTCAGCATCCGGTGGAAGAAGTCGGAGCGTGGCTGCGTGAACGCATGTCCGGCATGACGAAAGTTGTCTAAGCTTCGTCTAGCTTCGTTCTCGACCCTCTCGCTGTACTAGTTGTACAGCTTCGGGGTCTGCGGCCTCGCTATACTCGCTTATACGACTTTCGGAAAGAAGTGTATATGTGATTGTCGCAAACGATAAATTTTTAAAAGTCCGTCGCAGTAATGCGGCGGGCTTTTTGATTGCAAAAATTTATTGCGCCGAATAGGCGCCCACGAAGAAACTTGTTTCGAGTGTCGGGAGGGTTTTAGGGAGGGGCTTGCCCTCCCTAGTCGTTTGTTTGATGGGCTTTTCTTATAGAAAAAATCGATAACTCCGCATAAAAACATTGTATTGGACGGGGTGAAAATCGCGTTCTATATTTGGCAGCACCAAAAGTTGTACGGAGATGCTGTGAAGATAGAACGGCTTAAAACGGATTTGTTGATTATAGGCGGCGGGACGGCCGGCTGTTATGCCGCTATTACTGCCGCGTCAAATGCCGCGGAAAATAAAGGCGCTGACCTCAAAATTCTAGTCGTCGAGAAGGCGAACATCAAGCGGAGCGGCTGCCTCGCGGCGGGCGTGAACGCGCTGAATGCCTACATTACCGAGGGGCGCACGCCTAGGGATTACGTGGAATACGCGAAGAAGGATGCCGACGGAATCGTGCGCGAGGATTTGCTCTATTCCATCTCCGAGAAGTTCAACGAGGTCGCCGCGCACTTGGAAAAGCTCGGGCTTGTCATCTTGAAGGACAAGGACGGCAAGTATGTGACGCGCGGGAACCGCAACATCAAAATCAACGGCGAGAACATCAAGCCGATTCTGGCTGCGGCAGTCGCGAAGGCGCCGAACGTTCAGGTGCTGAACCACGTGAACATTTTCGATTTTTCCGTTCACGACAACAGGATTGACGGCGCGTTCGGTTTCGGGATAGAGAACGATACTTTTTACGCCATCGAGGCGCGCGCGGTCATTGTCGCGACGGGCGGTGCCGCCGGGCTTTACCGCCCGAACAATCCGGGATTTTCGCGGCATAAGATGTGGTACCCGCCGTTCAATACGGGTGCGGGTTATGCCATGGGTATCCGTCACGGTGCCGAGATGACGACTTTCGAGATGCGTTTTATTGCGCTCCGTTGCAAGGATACGATTGCTCCGACGGGCACGCTCGCGCAGGGCGTGGGTGCGAAGCAGGTAAATGCGCTTGGAGAAGTTTACGAGACGAAGTACGGGATTTCTACCTCCGAACGCGTGTACGGCACGGTGGCCGAAAATCTGGAAGGTCGCGGGCCGTGCTACCTGCGCACCGTTGGGATTACGCCCGAGCAGGAAGAATCGCTTTTGAAGGCTTACCTGAACATGGCGCCGTCGCAGACGATTCGCTGGATTGAAAACGACACGCCGTCGAAGGCGAATGTGGAAATCGAAGGTACGGAACCCTATATCGTGGGCGGCCACACCGCAAGCGGTTACTGGGTCGATACCAAGCGCGCGACGACCATCGAAGGGCTCTATGCCGCTGGTGACGTTGCCGGTGGTGCCCCGCAAAAGTACGTGACGGGCGCGCTTGCCGAAGGTGAGATTGCGGCGAAGAGTGCCGTGGAGTATGTAAAGGGTTTGTCGGCCCTTCGGCAAGCTCAGGGAACTGACGCGCCGGGCGTGAACCCGCTGGGGAAAATTTTGGAAGAGGAGGTTGCAGAACATGTCGCAGAAATCGAGATATTCCTCAATAACAAGAACGGCGCGGACACCGCTGAAAGTCTTGAAGAAGCAATGCAAACGGCTATGGACACTTATGCAGGCGGCATCAAGACAGGCTATCGTTATAGCGAAAATCAGCTAGCGATTGCCCTCAGGGAAATAGAAAATATCGAGTCTCGTGTGAGTGGCCTGCATGCAGACGATTTGCAAGAAGTCATGTACATCTACGAGCTCAAGGAACGCCTGACGGTCTGCAAGAGCGTGATTGCGCACCTGGCCGCACGTCACGAAACCCGTTGGCACAGTTTTGCCGAAAACACCGACTATCCCGAAAAAGACAACGAACGTTTCCGCAAGTACGTGAATTCCCGTCTCGAAAATGGACAAATTAAAATCATCTTGCGCGAACTCACCGCAGAAGGGCAAAGGAACTATGAGCATCATCATTGATCAAGGCAAGTGCATTGGTTGCAGGCGCTGCCACGACGTTTGCCCCGGCACGTTAATCAAGATAAACGAGAACAAGAAAGCGTTTATCAAGTACCCCAAGGACTGCTGGGGTTGTACCTCGTGCATCAAGGAATGCCCGGTTCATGCCATCAGCTTCTTCCTCGGCGAAGACATCGGCGGCAAGGGCTGCAAGGTACACACCGAAAAAGTCAAGGGCGAAAAGAACGATATCGTGCAGTGGTTTTTTGAACTGAATGACGGAAGCGTCAAGACGATCGATATCGACCCCAAGGAATCAAATAAGTATTAAAAGAATTCACAACAATCGTCATTCCGGGCTTGGCCCGGAATCTTAATGGAGATTTAATTTGAGCGAATTTTCACACCTCGACGAGCTGGAAGCCGAAGCCATCTACATCATCCGCGAAGTCGCTGCAGAATGCGAGAAGCCGGTGATGCTCTATTCTATCGGCAAGGACAGTTCCGTCATGCTACATTTGGCCATGAAGGCCTTTTACCCCGAAAAGCCGCCTTTCCCGTTCCTGCACGTGAACACCACGTGGAAGTTCCGCGAGATGATTGAGTTTCGCGACCGCACGGCGCAAAAGCTCGGCATCGAGATGATCGAGTACATCAACCAGGATGGCGTCAAGCAGGGAATCAACCCGTTTGACCACGGCGCGGCATACACCGACATCATGAAGACGCAGGCCTTGAAACAGGCTTTGAACAAGTACGGATTCACTGCGGCATTTGGTGGCGGCAGGCGCGACGAAGAAAAGTCCCGCGCGAAGGAACGCATCTTTTCGTTCCGCAATTCCGCGCACGCCTGGGACCCGAAAAACCAGCGCCCCGAAATGTGGAAGCTTTACAACACCAAGATTAACAAGGGCGAAAGTATCCGCGTTTTCCCGATTTCCAACTGGACCGAAAAAGACATCTGGCAGTACATCAAGCGCGAAAAGATTGATATCGTTCCGCTGTACTTTGCGGCCCCGCGCCCGGTCGTGGTACGCGATGGCAACATCATTATGGTGGACGACGAACGTTTTCCGCTTCGCGAAGGCGAAACTCCCGAAATCAAGTCGGTGCGTTTCCGCACACTGGGCTGTTACCCGCTCACGGGCGGTATCGAATCGACCGCCACGACGCTTGACGAAATCATCGATGAAACCCTGAGCGCCGTATCTTCGGAACGCACTTCCCGCGTGATCGACAACGAAGCCGCGGGCAGCATGGAACGCCGCAAGAGGGAGGGATATTTCTAATGAAAGGCTTGTTGAAGTTTATTACATGCGGCAGTGTGGACGATGGAAAATCCACGCTCATCGGCCACATCCTTTATGATTCTAAGCTGCTTTACGCCGACCAGGAAAAGGCTCTGGAACTCGACAGTAAGGTGGGTAGCCGCAGCGGAAAAATTGACTATTCCCTTTTGCTCGACGGCTTGATGGCCGAACGCGAACAGGGCATTACCATTGACGTGGCGTATCGCTATTTCACGACGGATCGCCGCAGCTTTATTGTGGCGGACACCCCGGGGCACGAGGAATACACCCGCAACATGGCGGTGGGCGCCTCGTTTGCGGACCTCTCCGTGATTCTCGTGGATGCTTCGCAAGGCGTGCTGGTGCAGACCCGCAGACACGCTCGCATCTGCAAGCTCATGGGCATCCGTTACTTTGTCTTTGCGGTCAACAAGATGGATCTTGTGGGCTACAGCAAGGAACGTTTCGAAGAAATTCTCGCGCAAATCAACGAACTGTCCGCCGAACTTTCGCTTCACAGTGTTTACGTGATTCCGCTTTCGGCTACCGAAGGCGACAACGTGACTGTGAAATCCAAGAACATCGCATGGTACTCGGGCAAGGCCCTCCTGGATTATCTTGAAACCATTGATATCGACGACGCACAAACTGAAGCAGGTTTCTACCTGCCCGTGCAGCGCGTATGCCGTCCGGATCGCACTTTCCGCGGGTTCCAGGGGCAAATCGAAGCGGGCGCAATCCGCGTGGGCGATACGGTTACAAGCCTTCCGAGCAACGAGAAGGCGACCGTCAAGGGAATCCTGCGCGGCGACAAGAATGCGGAAGAGGCTCACGCCGGTGAACCTGTCACCATCTCGCTTGACCGCGAGGTGGACGTGTCTAGAGGCTGCGTGCTTGCAAAAGACGTGGACATCGGTAGTTACAAGAAAATCAAGGCTTCGCTCCTGTGGATGGACGATGAACCGCTTTCGCTCGGCAAGGACTTTCTTGTAAAACTCGGGACGAAGACGATTCCCGGAATCATAAATAAAATTGATTATTCCGTCGATATTAATAACGGAAAACATATCAATTCCGATGCGCTTGAAAAGAACGGCATTGCCGTAGTCGAGATTGTGTTTGCTGAAGCCATTGTCGTTGACCTTTTCGAGAAGCACAAGACTTTGGGTGAACTCATTCTGATTGACCGCGTGACCCATGCGACATCGGCTTGTGGCGTGGTAGAAGGCCTTTACGAAAGGCAGGCTGCTGCAGGCGAAAAGGCTGAATTCGTGCAGGGCGAACGCCACGGTCGTGGAGAAATCTTTGAAGAGTTTTTCTACGATACGGCGACACTCTCTGTCGTAAAGCAACAGCCCGTAAAGCAGCACTACACCATAGGCGATGAAATCCCGACAGTGGGGGAGAGCTACCGCTATCCCGACGATTTCGACATCATCATCTTGCGTGACAGCGTTGCCGTGAAGGTGCGCGATAGGCGCATTTCCGAAATTACGGAAGCGGGCGCATACCTTTACGATGGCTTCCCGGTCATCAACGGGCGCGGCTTTGAAATCAAGGTCAACTCCGACGAGGATGTGTCTCGCTTGCTTCGCGAATACGCCGAAGCGGGTGAAATTGGTCGCGAGGAATTCTTCAAGAAGTGGACAGTTTTTGACACGTACAGGAAGGTTGTGATAAAGTAAAATATAAGGTCCCCTAGCGGGGACCTTTTTTTATAGCAAAAACCGATAACTCCGCATAAAATTAAAGTATTGGACAAGGAAAAAAATGCCTTCTATATTTGTGCGCACAAAAAAACAAAACAATAACCATAACCAAGGAGTTTAAGAATGAACCAGAATTTTACAAAGCTCGCCGCCGCTGCGGTTATTACGACTTCCCTTTTCGTCTCCAACGTTTTCGCCCAGGATGCTGCCCCTGCAGCAGAAGCACCTGTGGCCGCTGCCCCCGCGGCTGAAGCCCAGGCAGCAGAAGCCCCGGCTGCCGCACCTGCCGTCGAAACTCCCGTGGCCGAAGCCCCCGCTGCAGAGGCTCCGGCAGCAAGCGCTCCCGTAGCAGAAGCGCCTGCAGAAGCCGCCCCTGTTGCAGCCCCTGTGGCTGAAGCCCCGAAGGCAGAAGCTGCCGCGCCCGAAAAAGCGAAAGAAGAACCCGCTTTCAAACTCACCGGTAACGTGCAGGCGCAGGCCATCAAGGCCGTTTATGATAACGATGCCGACAACACGCTCGACAATTCCTTCTTGCGTGCAAACATCGGCGGAAAATACACTTCCGGCGATTTCGAGGCGGTAATCAACATTCGTATCTTCTCTCCGGCCTTTGGCAACAAGGTCAAGGACGGTGACGGCAAGAACTTCAGCTTCGACAAGATCAGCGCCGATACCTACTACGCCAAGTACAAGTGGAATACTGATTTCGGCGATTTCAGTGCGCAATTCGGTCGCTTCCGTACGGACTGGACTGTTGCCGGTAACTTCGGTACCTACGTGGACGTGCACCTGGACAAGCGCGGATTCCTTGCCCGCGATTACCAGCACGACGCTCTCGGCTTCGGCTTCGACAAGGGAATTTCTAGCTTCAGCCTGTTGCTCGGTACTTACGATAACAAGTTCGATACCGGTTACCTCCGCGCTGAAGAAACCGTGAAACTCGGCGATGCGAAAATCAGCGCCGCCTACCGTGGAAACCTTCTCGATCCGATTCAGCACACGGCAGAAGTCTCGCACCGCATTGCAGGCCGCGCAAGCTACTATTTCGCGAAGAATCTCGGCCTCTACGGCGAAGTTGCCTACATCACCACGGGTGATGGCGAAAACCTCTCGGCAGCAAATGCCATCAAGTCTGAATACGCCCAGGGTACCGACTACGTTCCGTTCTTCGTGGGTGTGGAAATCCCGACTGCGGGCATCTTGAACAGCCTCTATGCGGAACTTGAATACGTTGGCGACCGTGACGAAATCCAGGCCGGTGCCGATGAACTCGCCTGGACGGTGAGCCTCATCAAGAAATTCGGCAAGCACAGCAAAATTCAGTTGAGCGCCTACAGTGAAAAGGAACTCTCTGATGTTGCCATTGCTGCCCGCTTTACCGCAAGCATCCAGTAATTACATCTCCAAAACCTTCCCCTGGCGTAACCCGCGCCGGGGGTCTTTTTTTATTTGCAATGCCTTAAAAGGGCAGCAATGTAGGCTTTGGCGTAGCGCGATGAAGTCCTTGACCTCGAAAAGAACGGCATTCGCATTATCCAGATTGACGAAGCTGCTCTCCGCGAAAAGTTGCCACTCCGCAAGAGCGACTGGCACAAGGAATACCTCGACTGGGCGATTCCCACATTCCGCCTGGTGCATGCGAAGGTGCCGCAAGAAAACGTGTGGGTAAACCCCGATTGTGGCCTCAAGACCCGCGGCGAAATCGAAACCACGGCAAGCCTCAAGAATCTCGTGGCGGCAGCAAAGAAATTGCGCAACGAAAAGTAAGTCGCTTTTGCATTTCGACTCGCAAAACACGTCCTCGACGTTATTAAACGCCAAGGGCGTTCTTTACTTACAGAGCAATGCGAAAGCCTGCACCGCCTTTTGCACATTCCTCTTATCCACCGAGGAATAGTTAATGACGAACTTGTGCACAGAGGGCTGCGCTTCGAAATAGTATTCCGAAAGGGCCTTGATGTTAACGCCTTTTTGGCGCAGCTGCCTGCAAAAATCGGAATCAGAACATTTTATCGACGCTTCCAAAATAAAGTGCAGACCGGCATCTTCTTCATAAATGCGAACAACGCTTGAAAGCCTGCTTTTTCTTATTGCCGATAGCAGTGCGTCGCGCTTGGCGCGGTAAAGGTTACGCATGCGGTTGATGTGAGTCTCGTAATACCCCAAGTCGATGAATTTAGCCATGACGTACTGGTCCAGATTCGATACGGAACAAGAGTAGAACGAAAGTTTCTGATGAAATTTTTCGACAAGATGCGGCGGGAGCACCATATAACTAAGCCTAATCGCAGATGTCATCGTTTTGGAGAATGTATTCAGGTAAATCACCTTCTCAGAAACATCGATGTTTTGCAACGCAGGAATAGGCTTTCCTGTCATGCGAAATTCGCTGTCATAATCATCTTCTACAATGTAGCGTCTCGGCGATTCAGTAGCCCAGCTGAGCAGGCGGTAACGCTCGCCAATGGGCATCACCTTTCCTGTCGGAAAATGATGGGCAGGGGAAATATGCATCACGTCAACGCCGAAATCTGCGACCGAGTCCACAAAGTTATCGTTCAGAATAGGGACGTGACGAACTTTGACACCGTATTGGCTATACAGCTTCGATATTTTGCTCCAACCAGGGTCTTCTACGCCATAGCACTTGTCAAATCCGAGCAATTGTACTAGCAAGCCATAAAGGTAATCAGTTCCGGCGCCAATGACAATCTGTTCGGGCGATACCTGGATATTTCTGAATTCGCGGAGCATGCGGGCTATGGCTCGGCGAAGTTCCAGCGAACCCATTCCCGGAGAAACTTGCAGCAAATCATTTTGCCTTTCGCAAAGGACCTCGCGAGTGATTTTTGCCCAAGTGGTAAAGGGGAACGCCTCGATATCGGAACCGTTACTTGCAAAGTCGGCAATGTATTTCGGGTTGATATGTTCTGACTCGTCGGTGAGTTCTGCGCGGAGCCTGCGGGTACGCGGCATCTTGCGTTTGCGTTGAGCACGAGGTTCCGCTGTTGCGTTGATGTCTGCAACAAAGAAGCCTTTTTTAGGGAGCGAGTAAATGTAGCCTTCGGCCAAGAGCTGTGCGTAAGCGTTTTCAACGGTCACAACGCTAACGCCAAGATTCTGCGCGAGGTTACGTTTGGAAGGGAGCTGTTCTCCGGCAAGGACGTTTCCGCTTACGATATCTTTTTTGATGCATTGGTAAAGGTAATGGTAAAGACTGTTTGCTCCCGCCTTGGACATATCGTAAGTGAACATGAAACTGACCTTATTAATATTGCTAATCTGATATTTAACTGACCTTATAAAAATAGTAAAAAACTGAATATTGTGCAGGCCAAGCGAATGTTTTAAATTACAGCCTGAAATTAAACCATTCCACAACCAAGGAGATTTATATGGCTGACCAGAATCGTTACGAACTCAACAAAAACCTAGCCCAAATGCTCAAGGGTGGCGTCATTATGGATGTGACAACCCCCGAACAAGCCAAAATTGCCGAAGCCGCTGGGGCCGCCGCCGTGATGGCCCTGGAACGCATTCCGGCCGATATCCGTGCCGCGGGCGGTGTATCGCGCATGAGCGACCCCAAGATGATTAAGGGTATTCAGGATGCCGTCTCAATCCCGGTGATGGCCAAATGCCGTATCGGTCATTTTGCCGAAGCGCAAATTTTACAGGCCATCGAGATCGACTACATCGACGAAAGCGAAGTGCTTTCTCCTGCCGACGACATTTTCCACATCAACAAGCGCGAATTTGACGTTCCGTTCGTGTGCGGCGCGAAGGATTTGGGCGAAGCGCTGCGCCGTATCGAAGAAGGCGCATCGATGATCCGTACCAAGGGCGAGCCGGGTACGGGCGACATCGTCCAGGCCGTACGACACATGCGCCTGATGAACCAGGAAATCGCCCGCATTTCGAGCATGCGCGAAGATGAACTCTTTAACCGTGCCAAGGAACTCCAAGTGTCGTACGACCTGGTGCGCTTCGTTCACGACCACAAGAAACTCCCCGTGGTGAACTTCGCTGCCGGTGGTGTTGCCACCCCCGCCGATGCCGCCCTCATGATGCAACTCGGTGCCGAAGGCGTTTTCGTAGGCTCCGGAATTTTCAAGTCCGGCAACCCCGCCAAGCGTGCCGCAGCCATTGTGCAGGCAGTTACCAATTACACCGATGCAAAGCTTATCGCCAAGCTCTCTGAAGACTTGGGCGAAGCCATGGTCGGTATCAACGAACAGGAAATCGCGCTGCTGATGGCCGAAAGGGGAAAGTAATGGGAATTAACAAACCGCAAATTGGCGTGCTAGCTGTGCAGGGGGCATTCATCGAACATGAACGCATTCTGCAATCACTCGGCGCCGAAGTATTTGAAATCAGGCAGTTACGCGACCTTGACCGCCATTTAGACGGTCTCGTACTCCCCGGTGGAGAAAGTACCGTGCAAGGGAAGCTTCTCCACGATTTGGGGCTTTTCGAGCCTCTTCGAAAAAAGATTGTCGAAGGCCTGCCTGTGCTTGCAACATGTGCCGGCGCAATCCTCCTTGCCGAAAAAATTGCAGGCGAAAACAAGGCGCATCTCGCGACGCTCCCCGCGATTATCCGCCGCAATGCCTACGGTCGGCAACTCGGCAGCTTCTTTACGGAAAACGAAGTCGCGCACGTCGGAAAAGTTCCGCAGACTTTTATTCGCGCGCCCTTCTTTGAATCGGTCGGCGAAGGCGTCGAAGTCCTTTCGCGTACGGCAAGTTCGAATACTGCAGATGCTCCCGAGCAAATCGTTGCCGTTCGCTACAAGAACCAGATTGCACTTTCGTTCCATCCGGAACTCAATAGCGACACGAGCATTCACCGGTATTTCTTGAAGTTAGTGGGATGATTCGCTTTCTACTTGCCAAGTGAAGCCTGCCGCCTCGATGGTGCGGAATGTTTCTTCGAGGCTCTGGCCGCCTTCGGTGAGGTAGCCCGAGGCAAAAATAGAATCAGCGATTTTGAAGAGCGTCTTCTCGTGTCCCTTGAAATACACTTCGCGGCCGGCGGCGCAGCGGATATCCGATTTCGGGAGCATCAGGCGCGCAAGGCAAAGCACCTTGATGCAGTATTCGGGCGTCAGCGCCGAAATATCACGCTTCGCTAGGCGCGTGCCTTCTACCGGCAGCAAGAAATTGATGGGCACCGAGTCCGGATTAATCTCCAGCAATTCGAAAAGCATGTCCACCACATCTTCGGGCGTTTCGCCCATGCCGATGATGCCGCCGGAGCAAATTTCGAAACCGAGGCCCTTCAGCATTTTCAGGTTGTCGATTCGTTCTTGGTAAGTGTGCGTGGTGCAGATGCTCGGGTAAAAACGACGGCTGCTGTTCAGGTTGTGATTGATGCGGTTCAACCCAGCTTCTTTAAGAATCAACGCCTGCTTTTCGGTAAGGAATCCGATGGAGCAACAGATTTGCGTGTCGTTCTTTTTCATCTTGCGGATGCGTTCGGCAAGTTTTTCGATGTCGTCGTCCGCAAAACGGATGCCGCTGAGCCCGATGCAGTGCCTCGCCAAATGCATTTCGTCAACGAGGTCGTTGTCGCCATAGAGTTTTTTATCCTCTACATAGCGGTACTTTTCAATAGGTGCCTCGGAGTCGCGCGACTGGGCGCAATAGGCGCAGTTCTGCGTGCAGTTTCCGCTGCGGACATTGGTGAGCAACTGGATGCTGACGCGGTTTCCTTTATACTTTGTACGCAATTTATATGCATTTTCAACAAGCGCAGGCAAGAGTTCTGCATTGGTATTCAGAATATTAAGAGCTTCTTCGCGGGTTAAAGACATTTTAATCCAAATAAAAAAGATGATGCTATAAAATACAAATCGGGTTTACGCGGCACAATATCCGGTGTTATACTATTTTCTTATACCTGCCGATAGCAAAAGGCTATTTTGCGTTTGGCACTTATAAAAAAAACCGATAATACCGCATAAGAATTAAGTATTGGACAATGGCAAAAACGGATTCTATATTTCGCCGCACAAAAGAACAACAAACAAAAACAATAAACAAGCGAGGTATAAGAATGAATCAGAATTTTGTCAAGTCCGCCGTTGCGGCAACCCTCCTGATTGCGGGAACTATCGGGTTTAGCGCATGCTCTTCTTCTGACGAACAGAAGGGCGAAGCATCCGCCAAGAAGGTCGAAAAGCAGACGCTCACCAACGTGTCTTACGACCCGACCCGCGAACTCTACGCGAACTACAACGAAGTCTTCAAGAAGCACTGGAAAGAAAAGACCGGTGGCGAAGTGGAAATCACGCAGTCTCACGGCGGTTCCGGCAAGCAGGCCCTGGAAGTGGCCAACGGTCTTGAAGCTGACGTGGTGACGCTCGCCCTTGAATTCGACGTGAACGCCGTGCGCGACGCGGGCCTCATCGAAGACGGCTGGGTCAAGGAATTCCCGCTGAACAGCTCCCCGTACACATCCACCATTGTGTTCCTGGTCCGCAAGGGCAACCCGAAGGGACTCAAGGATTGGGGCGATCTCGTGAAGCCGGGCATTGGCATCATCACGCCGAATCCGAAAACTTCCGGTGGCGCGCGCTGGAACTACCTTGCCGCCTGGGCATGGGCCGAGAACCAGTATAACGGCGACCAGGAAAAGGCGAAGGATTTCGTGAAGAAACTTTACGCCAACGTTCTCGTGCTTGCCTCGGGTGCTCGCGGCTCCACCACGACCTTTATCGAAAACGGTCAGGGCGACGTGTTGCTCTCCTGGGAAAACGAAGCGTTCCTCGCTCTCAAGGACTACCCGAACGACTACGAAATCGTAATCCCGAGCATCAGCATCCTGGCTGAGCCCTCTGTTGCCATCGTGGACAAGGTGGTTGACAAGCGCGGTACCCGCGAACTTGCCACCGAATACCTGAGCTACCTCTATAGCGACGAGGGCCAGCACATTGCCGCGAAGAATCATTACCGCCCCTCCAACAAGGAGATTCTCGCCCAGTACAAGGAATTCGACCCGAACGTGAACCTGTTCAGCATCGAACGTTTCGGCGGCTGGGACAAGGCGCAAAAGACGCACTTCTCCAACGGCGGCATCTTCGACCAGATTTACGAAAAGAAGTAAGCCAAGTTGTCATTCTGGAGCCTCAAAGAGGCGATAGAATCTAGAGCCAAATTGTCATAGCAAAAATCCTCGCTCTCCGGAGCGGGGATTTTTTTTGTATATTTACCCATATAGCAGTCAATCCCGCTGACAGCGATAAATTCCGGGCGGGTAGTTCAACTCTCTGCTTGACGCCGTTCTCCCTTTGCTGGCGCGACATGCCTGCGATTCGAGGACAGGAACCCTATGGGGAGGCCGGCCCCTGGCGATCAACGTAGAGCACCCCCACGTTTTGTGGGATTCCCAATCTGTCATCAACAGGTTTGTGAACCGGTGTTCTGCGTTTCTACACTCATGCTCCTGTTTACAAACTTCAATAAATTAAACAGGAGATTCTATGAATCGCACTCAACATTTGGCTATGCTCGAGGCCATGAAAATCGACAAGAAGAACCTGCTCAAGTACCAGCAGATTTACAAGTACGCCTACCTCCTGAGTGACGGTGTTTTCAAGATTGTTTTCGCCGAGGAAAAAGACCACACGCTGCTCATTTCGCTGGTGAACGCGATGCTCGACCTGCACGACGGTGACGCCATCAAGTCCATCACGCTCGAAATGCAGGAGTATCCCGGCATTTTCAGCAAGAAGGACTGCATTCTCGACATCATCGGCACGACCAACGCAGGCGAAAAGATCCTGGTTGAGGTCCAGCAGAAAAAGGACAAGTTCTTCAGGGATCGCGTGCAGTATTACCTTTCCCGCGTCATTGAGAACCAGGTCCATGTGAACGAAAAATACGAACTGCCGCGCATCTATTTTCTGGGCCTCCTTGATTTCGAAATGTTCCCGGAAGAACCCGCCGAATACATCCATCACGTGGACGAAATGTGCCATGGCAAGAAGTTCTTCCCGAAAATTCAGAAGGTTTTCGTTGAAATCGACAAGTTTTTCGAGCTTGAAAACGCTGGGACTACCCATGACGACAATTCCGAGGCGGCACAGTGGCTGCGTGCCCTCAAGGCGATTATCAAGGAGGAACCCGCTCCCGAGAAGATTTTGCAGAATGAAACTTTTCAGCACTTGATTAATTCTGTGAAATTGATTAACTTTGCAGAAGAACTTTTTAACGCCGAGGTAAAGAACATGACGGACTTGCGTGCTGAACACGAAGAAGGACTCGCCGAAGGGCGTGAGCTCGGTCAAGCCGAAGGTCGTGAACAGGGCCTTTCCGAAGGCCGTGAACAGGGTCTTTCCGAAGGTCGTGAGCAGGGGCTTTCCGAAGGGCGTGAGCTCGGTCAAGCCGAAGGCGAACTCAAGAGGGCTCGCGAAATAGCGGCAAAGATGCTCGCCAAGAACAAGCCTGTCGAAGAAATCGTGGAATTTACGGGGCTCACGGAATCCGAGATTCACGCGATTGAATCAACCCCCTAGGAGTTGACAACTTCCAAACGATTTAGGCGTTCCCTGCCAGGCCGATTTCGGCGGCGTGTTCACGCATGCCCTCGATGCAGATGGCGGCAACATCCTTCACGTCCATGCCGAGCAGGGTGCAGCCTTTCAAAATGTAGTCGCGATTGCATTTGGCGGCGAATTTCTTGTCCTTGAACTTCTTCATAAAACTTTTCACTTCGAGGTCCAGAATGCCGTTGGGGCGCATTCTCGCGCAGGCCTGGATGATTCCGGTGAGTTCGTCCACGGTGAACAGACTCTTTTCCATGTTGGTCTTGGGTTCCACCTGGTTCACGATTTCAAAACCGTGCGCCAAAATGGCACGCACGTCTTCTTCGGAGACGCCCTGCGCGAGCAGTTCCTTTTCGGTGTGCTGCAGGTGCTCTTCGGGGAATTCTTGGTAGTCGTAATCGTGCAGGTAGCCTACAGCCTGCCAATGTTCAACGTCTTCGCCGAAGTGTTTGGCCATGGCGCCCATGGCGTAGCATACGTTGAGGGAATGGATGACCAGCGATTCTTCGGTTACGTGGCCCTTGTTGATTTCTTTTGCGCGTTCAAGTGTCAAGCTCATCTAATGCCTCCAAATTTTCAGTGGTAATATAAATATTTTCGCATGTCGGTTACACCCTGTTTGTTATAGAAAAAATTGATAATTCAGCATAATTATTAAGTATTGGACACGCGTGAAATCCCGTTCTATATTTGGCGACGCTTATGAAAAGAAAGAGTGTTGTCATACCGGGCTTCGGCCTTACAACAGGGGTGACCCTGGCGATTTTGAGCGTGGTGGTGTTGATTCCGCTTGCTTCGCTGGTCGTGTTTTCGGCCCAGATGAGTGCGAGCGAGATTATCGACGTCATCACGCGGCCGCGCGTACTGTCTAGTTTTAAAGTGAGTTTCTTGACGGCTTTTGTCGCCTCGCTTATCAATGCGGTGATGGGCGTGATTCTCGCCTGGGTGCTGGTGCGTTACACGTTCCCGCTCAAGCGCATCGTGGACGGAACGATTGAGCTCCCGTTTGCGCTCCCTACGGCGGTGGCGGGCATCGCGCTTACGGCGCTCACTGCGGATACGGGCCTTATAGGCGGCTTTTTCGCAAATTTCGGCATCAAGATTGCGTTCACGCGCATCGGCATTACGGTGGCGCTGGTGTTTATCGGCATCCCGTTCGTGGTACGCGCGGTGCAGCCGGTGCTCGAAAAACTGGATCCCGCCTACGAAGAGGCCGCGGGTGTGCTGGGCGCAAGTCGCACGCGGATTTTCTGGAAGGTAATAGTGCCGGAACTGATTCCCGCCATCTTTACGGGGTTCGGGCTCGCTTTCGGGCGCTGCCTCGGCGAATATGGTAGCGTCGTGTTTATCGCTGGCAACATGCCCTTCGAAACCGAAATCGCACCGCTCATCATTATGTCGGAACTCCAGGAATACGACTATTCCAGCGCGACGACAATCGCCCTCGTGATGCTGGTGGCGTCGTTCATCACGCTGTTCCTGGTGAACGTGGTGCAGAACAGGAACGCCAAGATTCTCAAAGGAGGTAGCTAATGAGTGCAGTTACGCAGAGCGGGCTACATCGCGATACGAAAGGCTCAAAACTTGTCAGGTATTCACTGATCGGCATTAGTCTACTTTTCGTCTTCTTGATGCTTATTCTCCCGCTGATTACGGTGATTACCGAAGCGTTCAAGCAGGGCTTTGCGGTGTACAGCAAGGCGGTTGCCGACGATTACACCATCAAGGCGATACTCCTTACGCTAGAGGCCTCGTTCTTCGCGGTCGCCATCAACACGATTTTTGGTTTGTGTGCCGCCTGGAGCCTCACGAAGTTCAAGTTCAAGGGGAAAAAGATTCTCGCGACGCTCATTGACTTGCCGGTGACGGTTTCGCCGATTATCGCGGGCCTGATTTTCTTGCTCACGTTTGGCCGTCAGAGCCCGATTTTCCCGCTGTTGCAGGATGCCGATATCAAGATTGTCTTTGCGGTGCCGGGAATTGTGCTTGCGACGATTTTCGTGACGTTCCCGTTCATTTCGCGTGAATTGATTCCGGTGCTGGAATCGCAGGGAACCGACGAGGAGGAGGCCGCGGCGCTGATGGGTGCGAAGGGTTTTACGATTTTTAGGCGCATCACCTTCCCGCATATCAAGTGGGCGTTCCTTTACGGCGTCGTGCTCTGCGCGGCCCGTGCCATGGGCGAATTCGGTGCGGTGTCTGTCATTTCGGGCCACTTGCGCGGAAAGACCAACACGCTCCCGCTCCATGTGGAAATCCTTTTTAACGAGTTCCAGTACGTGCCTGCGTTTGCGGTGGCGTCGATACTGGTGATGCTTGCCATTCTCATTCTAGTTGCAAGAAGCGTCATTGAACATAAGGGAAGAAAGAAATAGCCTTGAAAATTAGATCCCCGCCTGCGCGGGGATGACGATTGTGAAATAGGAGATTTTATGTACGTCGAACTCAAACATATCAACAAGCATTTCGGAAATTTCAAGGCCTCGGACGATGTGACTGTCGGCATCGAGAAGGGGAAACTCATTGGCCTTTTGGGCCCGAGCGGTTCGGGCAAGACGACGATTCTCCGCATGATTGCAGGGCTCGAGAACCCGGACAGCGGCGAAATCATTATCGACGGGAAAGTCATCAACGATGTGCCCGCGAGCAAGCGCGGCATCGGGTTCGTGTTCCAGAGTTACGCATTGTTCCGCTACATGACCGTCTTTGATAACGTGGCTTTTGGCCTCAAGATTGCGAAGAAACCCGCAAATGAAATCAAGGAACGTGTCCACGAACTCTTGGAACTGGTGGGCCTTTCGGGTCTTGAAAAGCGTTACCCGAGCGAACTTTCGGGCGGACAGCGTCAGCGTGTGGCCTTTGCGCGTGCGCTTGCTCCGAACCCGCAGCTCCTTTTGCTTGACGAACCTTTTGCGGCAATCGACGCGAAGGTGCGACAGGAATTGCGCAGTTGGCTCAAGGGTATGATCCAGAAGCTCGGCGTCACGAGCATCTTCGTGACCCACGACCAGGACGAAGCCATTGAGGTGGCCGACGAAATCATCATCACTAACCGGGGCCGCATCGAGCAGGTGGGCACGCCTTACGAGGTCTACAGCAACCCGAAAACCGCCTTTACGGCATCGTTCTTCGGGCAGCCCAGCATTTTCAAGGACTATAGTAATTTCCGTCGCTTTGACATCCTCGAAAATGCGGAAAACGCGATTGTGCGCCCGGAATTTGTGAAGGTCACCAAGAAAACCGAAGTGCAGAAGTACAAGAATTCTGCAGAAGAAGGCATCGTGGAAGAAGTGGATTTTCGCGGTTATGGTATCGAACTGCGCGTCCGCGTGAACGGGGTCTTGCTTACGGCGCGTCGCTCATTCGATCAGCCGAGAATCGAGGTAGGCGAGAAGGTGGACGTGTTCATCTACCGCATGTTCGTGACCCAGGGCGATACCGCGACCTTGCTCGAAAACAAGTCGCTGCGTGAGCCGGTGGTGGTGATTTAACGAACGGATGCGGCTTTGTTATAGAAAAAACTGATAATTCCGCATAAAAATTAAGTATTGGACGGGGTTGAAATCCCGTTCTATATTTGGCTGCGGATAAAAAAATGTACGGAGACATGCTGAATGGAATTTAATACTGCTTTATTGCACCAGAATTTTGGTAGTGACCGATGTAGCGGTTCTACGCTTGCGCCCATTTACCAGGTGAGCGCCTTTTCACAGGATTCCGCCGAAAAACTCGAAGCCGTGTTCAACAACAAGGCTCCGGGTTTTGCGTATACGCGCATCGCGAACCCCACGAACGATTCTTTTGAACGTCGCATCGCATCGCTCGAGAAGGGGATCGGCGCGGTGGCCTGCTCTTCGGGCATGGCCGCGGTGACTATCTCGCTTTTGAACATTTTGCACGCGGGCGACGAGGTGATTGCGAGTGCCGGGCTTTTTGGCGGTACAATCGACCTGTTCCATGACCTGGAAGCGTTCGGCATCACGACGCGGTTCGTTACCGAAGTGACCGCCGAAAGCGTCCGCGAACAGCTGAACGAAAGGACGAAGGCGGTGTTTACCGAACTTATCGGGAACCCGAAACTGAATGTCGTTGACTTGAAGGCCGTAGCGGATGCCGCGCACGAGGGTGGTGTCCCGTTTATCGTCGATAGCACGACGGCTACGCCGTACCTTGTGCATCCCTTCGATTTCGGCGCGGATATCGTGGTGCATTCGTCTTCGAAGTACATTAACGGCAGCGGTTCTGCGATTAGCGGCCTCATTGTCGATAGCGGGAACTTCCCCTGGGATTACGCCCGCTACAAGGGCCTCGAGGAATACAGGCGTTTTGGCAAGTTCGCCTACATTGCGAAATTGCGCAACGGAATCTGGCGCAACGTGGGTTGCTGCGTTGCTCCCCAGACATCTTTCCTAAATTCGCTCGGGCTCGAGACTCTCGGCCTGCGCATGGATCGCCTTTGCAGCAATGCACTGCAACTCTCGGAATTTTTGCAGGGCTTTGATGACATTTCTGTCAACTATCCGGCCCTGAAAAGCAGCCCCTATTACGACCTTGTGCAGAAGCAGCTTGGCGGCAGGGGAGGCGCGATCCTCACGATTGACGCGGGCACGAAGGAAAGGGCGTTCAAGTTGATTAACGGGCTCAAGTACGCCACCATCGCCACCAATATCGGGGATATCCGCACGCTGGTAATACACCCGGAAAGTACCATCTTTACGCATAGTTCCAGGGAACAGAAGGAACATGCGGGAATTTTCGAAGGGACTATCCGCGTGAGCATCGGTATCGAGAATATCGAGGATCTGAAGGAAGATTTCGAACAAGCGATTAAGAAGATTTAAACGGAGATGCCCGCCTTCTCGGGCATGAAAAAAACGGAGACACAAAAATATGGCAACGGATTATGCAACTCTTAAAAAGGGCGGTTGGATGCGCCAGAAGCAGAAGAACAACTTCTCGCTGCGGGTGCGCGTCGTGGGCGGAAACCTGACCGCCACCCAGCTCGCTAAAATCGCGGAAGTCGCCGACAAGTACGGTGAAGGCTACGCCCATTTGACCTCCAGGCAGAGCGTCGAAATCCCGTTCATCAAACTCGAAAACGTGGAAGACGTGAAGGCTGCTTTGGCCGAAGGTGGTGTGGAACCGGGCGTTTGCGGCCCCCGCGTGCGTACCATCACGGCGTGCCAGGGCGAAGCTGTTTGCCCCAGCGGGTGTATCGACACCTACGCGCTCGCAAAGGAACTCGACGACCGCTATTTTGCCCGCGAACTCCCGCACAAGTTCAAGTTCGGCGTGACCGGTTGCCAGAACAACTGCCTCAAGGCCGAAGAAAACGACGTGGGCATCAAGGGTGCCATCAAGGTCAAGTGGCTCGAGGACAAGTGCATCGGCTGCGGGCTCTGCGCAAAGACTTGCCGCAAGGGCGCCATCAAGGTCGAAAACAAGAAGGTCATCTTCGACGAATCGCAGTGCAACTTCTGCGGTCGATGCTACAAGTCCTGCCCCACGGATGCCTGGGAAGATACCCACGGCTACATTGTGTCCTTCGGCGGTCTTTTCGGCAACAACATCAACAAGGGCGAAACGATTATCCCCTTCATCGAAGACAAGCAAAAGTTGCTCGATATCTGCGATGCGGCCATCACGTTCTTCGCCGAGAACGCGAAGCCTGGTGAACGCTTCAAGTACACCATTGACCGCATCGGTCGCGACGTCTTTGCGAAGAAAATTCTGGAAGCGAGTGTCTAGCGTTAAGAAATGAGCTGGCGGCAACGTATTGCAGAAGAGGCCCGGCAAAGTTATCCGCACGAATGTTGCGGGATTTTGCTCGGGAAAAACGCCCCGGATGGCAAGTTCGAGGTGACGGAAATACGTGCTTTGCCTAACCGGATTCAGGGAGAGGGGAGAGGGACGCATTTCGAGGCGGACCCTCTCTTTCTTTACCAGGTGGAGCGGGAAATCGAAGGAAGCGGGCTTGAAATCGTCGGTTTTTACCACTCGCACCCCGATTATGAGGCGGTCCCGTCCAGGGAAGATGCCAAAAATATGGTCCCTGGGCTTGTTTACGTGATAGTTTCCGTGACAAGGGAGGGGGTTACCGACATCAGAAGTTATAGGCGTTATAAAAAAATCTGATAATTCTGCATAAAAATTAAGTATTGGACATAGGCAAAATCCGGTTCTATATTTCGCGTTGAAAATAATCTGATTGATTATTTTGTTTAAAATTCCACTTTTCTTGTACGGAGGAAAAAGTGAAAATATACATCTCGGCTACCCTTAGAAATTTTTTTGGTAGAAATGCGCGGATAGAGATTCCCGCGAGTACGGTCAGGAAGGCTCTCGCCATCCTTTTGGACATGTATCCGGATGCCAAGAACGTCCTTTACGATGATGGTGGCAAGCTCCGGAACTTTATTCAGATTTATGTCAACGGCAAGAACCTGACGGTGGAAACCCTCTGGGAAACGCCGCTTCCCGAAGAAACGGAAATCCTGTTGTTGCCTGCGATTGCGGGCGGATCGCCTGTTGAAGAAGCGGAGAGCGCTGCGGTCGAAAGTCTCATTTCGGACGAGAGGCGCAAGGAAGTTTCCTTCGATGACAACGAGGTGGAACGCTTCGGCAAGCACCTAATGCTTAAGGAAATCGGCGTGAAGGGCCAGAAACGCATCAAGGCGGCCAAGGTCGTTGTCGCGGGTGCGGGCGCACTCGGGTCGCCTGTAATCCAGTACCTAGCCGCGGCGGGTGTCGGGACCATCAAGGTCATCGATTTCAACGAGGTCTCGCTCGAAAACCTGCAGAGCCAGGTACTTCACGGTTCCCGCGATATCAAGCGCCCGAAAGTCGCCTCCGCCAAGGACAAGGTAAAAAACATCAACAGGAATATCGAATTTATCGCCGAAAAGGTGCAGCTAGATTCTTCGAATATTCTGGAACAGATTGACGGTTACGATTTGGTGGTCGACTGCTCTGACAACTACAAGGCGCGCTACCTCATTAACGATGCGTGTGCGCTGCACGGCATTCCCGTCGTGTTCGGCGCGATTTACCAGTTCGAAGGCCAGGTGGGCATTTTCAATCTGGATGGCGGCCCGTGCTACCGTTGCCAATTCCCGTCGCCTCCGCCGGCAGGGCTCATTCCTTCCTGTTCCGAAGGTGGCGCGATTAGCCCGCTTCCGGGTATTGTGGGGAGCATCCAGGCCAACGAAGCGCTCAAGCTGATTCTCGGTATCGGCGAGCACCTGAACGGAAAACTTTTGCATGTCGATAGCCTGTACCTGACTTCGCGAATCTTGAAGGTGGAGCGCAACAGGAACTGCCCTATTTGCGGGAGCAACCCGACGATTACCGATGTCGAGGAAATCGATTACGATGAACTTTGTGGGCTCAAGACCGAAAACGAAATTCCGGTGGAGGGCTTTACTCCCGAAGAACTCGCGAAGAAGATTGACAATGGCGACCCGATGACTATCGTGGATGTGCGTGAGCCGCATGAACGCGCGATTTTGCGCTTCCCGAACGCCATCGTGATTCCCATCGGGCAGCTGGCCCGCAGGCAAAAAGAACTGGACCCGAACAAGGATACGGTTTTCATCTGCAAGCAGGGCAAACGCAGCATTCTCGCCATCAACACCTTGCGCGAAGCGGGCTACACGGGGCCGCTTTACAACCTGAAGGGCGGCGTCGATGCCATGAAGGATATCATGTTCTCGCACGAAGGCGCATGGCTGTAAAATTTTTTCTCGCAAAATCCTATAGAACTAATAGGAATTCAAAAATCTGCACAGGATCCTATCGGCCTTCGGCCTCCAGGATGACAGGGTGCAACACTTAACTCAAACCCAAGAGGTAAACCACTATGGCAAATGAAGCTACAGAAAAGAAAACCGGCATCAATGCGCTTGGCGCAAAGGCTGCCTACAACCTGGCGAACGTCACCAAGACCAAGCCGCAATTTGGTGCGCTGACTCCCAAGTGGCTCACCAAGTTCCTTGAATTCAAGGGTCTCGAAACGGGCCTGTTCCGTGTGAACAAGGTCGTGGAAGGCGAAACCCCGCTCGATGTTCTTTGCAGCCAGACCAAGAAAACCGACATTATTCCGGAAGGCTATGTCGAATACGAAACCGAACCGCGCGAATACAAGCTCAATTCCATCTCTACGATTATCAACGTGAACACGGCCATCGAAGATGTTTACAGCTCTCCGTACGACCAAGTTCAGGAACAGCTCGGCCTTGCCATCGAATCGCTTCGCGAACGTCAGGAAAGTCAGCTCATCAACAACGACGATTACGGTCTGCTGAAGAACGTGGCTGATTCCCAGCGTATCCAGCCGCTCCGCGCCGACGGCCGCCCCACACCGGACGATCTCGACGAACTCATTTCGAAGGTCTGGAAGGAACCGTCCTTCTTCCTCGCTCACCCGCGTGCCATTGCCGCATTCGAACGCGAATGCACCCGCCGTGGCGTGCCGCCTGTTGTTGTCGATATCGCCGGTGGCAAGTTCCTCACCTGGCGCGGAATTCCTCTGGTCCCGACCGATAAGCTCCTCGTGGACGGCGTGAAGAACCCGAAGTCCCAGGGCGGCAAGACCAATATCTTGCTCGTGCGTACTGGCGAAGCCAAGCGTGGCGTGATTGGCCTCTTCCAGGCCGGTCTCAAGAACGAACACTCTCGTGGCCTTTCCGTGCGCTTCCGCGGCATCGACAACAAGGGCGTTGCTTCTTACCTGCTTTCCCTGTACTGCTCTGCGGCTATCCTTGCCGACGACGCCATTGCAGTCCTTGAAGACGTAGAGGTTGGCGAATACTATGATTACGAATAATCCAGATACCAGATCGCTGGAAGAGCTCGCCGGAGTTCCCAATGCGGCTGAACTGGAGCAGTTGGCGAATGAGTACTTTCCCGACTTGACGGACAGTGCTTATGCTGCAACTCCCGCAGCACCCGAAGTGCAGAACGCTTCTGCGGCTCAGGGAGTGAGTGCTGCCCAAGGGGCAGCTGCCATCAGCCAGACTCCCGCATTCGACTGGGAACATCCGTTTGCGACCTATGGCGACCAGCCGACTTCTTCGGCTCCGTTTGCCTATGGCGGCAATTCCACCGATACCTGGCTCAATACGGTTGAAGCCCCTGCGGTTCCCGAAGCGGAATTTTTGTCGCAGTTCGGCGATGTCCCGGCAGCGCCCGCGCCTGCAACGGGGTATTCTCCGAAGGTCCTTTCCAAGACTCAGGCGGCAGAAAACGCTCGCCCGATAGACGCTCCGACTTCTCTCGGAGGCGATTCCGTGAACAAGGCCGGCAACGCTAACAGCGGCTCCAATTCCCGCAACGAATCCATCCGCATCGGTTCCAAGAACCTTGCGCAAATCCGTAGCGACTTCCCGATTCTTTCGAAGCAGATAAACGGGCATCCTCTCGTTTGGCTCGATAACGGTGCAACGACGCAGCGCCCGCAAGTGGTGATTGACCGCCTCAAGTACTACTACGAAAACGAGAACTCCAACGTGCACCGTGGCGCCCATACGCTTGCGGCTGCATCGACGGATGCCTACGAAAACGCCCGTAACATCGTGCGTGACTTTATCGGGGCCCCGTCTTCGCAGGAAATCGTATTCGTACGCGGTACCACCGAGGCCATCAACCTGGTGGCCAACGCTTACGTGAAGCCGACGCTCCAGCCGGGTGACGAAATCATTGTCTCCATCCTGGAACACCACGCGAACATCGTGCCGTGGCAGCTCATTGCCGAAGAAACGGGCGCCATCATCAAGGTGATTCCGTGTGATTCTACCGGCCAGCTCAAATTGCACGATTACGAGGCTCTGTTCACGAAGCGCACCAAGTTTGTTTCTGTGACTCACGTTTCGAACGTACTCGGTACGGTCACCCCGATCGAGGAACTCATCGCGATTGCCCACAGGCACGGCGTGAGAATCCTCATTGACGGCGCGCAGTCCATCGCTCACATTCCGGTGAATGTTTCCGCCCTCGACGCAGACTTCTTCGTGTTCTCCGGACACAAGGTGTTTGCTCCGACCGGTATCGGCGTCGTTTACGGCAAGAAGGAATTGCTCGAAGCGGCCCGCCCGTACCATGGCGGTGGCAACATGATTGCTGACGTGACCTTCGAGCGCACCATCTACAACGGAATCCCGAACAAGTTCGAAGCGGGAACCGGAAGCATCGCCGACGCTGTTGGCCTCGGTGCGGCCCTCCAGTACCTCTCCGAAATCGGGATGCCCTGCGTGTTCCGCTGGGAACATGAACTGCTGCAGTATGGCCTCAAGGAACTTAAGACCGTCAAGGGTCTGCACCTTGTAGGTACGGCGCTCAACAAGGCTTCTGCTCTCGCCTTCAAGCTCGACGGATATTCCGACGAAGAAGTGGGCAAGAGGCTCGACGCCTACGGTGTTGCCGTGCGTACAGGTCACCACTGCGCACAGCCGATACTCAGGCATTTCGGTTACGAAAGTACCGTTCGCCCGACGCTTGCGCTGTACAACTCTCCGGACGACATCGACGCTCTTGTGAGGGCGCTGAAGACGTTCGCATAGGTTAGACTAAGACGGCCCTTCGGCAGGCTCAGGGACCTAAACAAGTTCACTGAGCTTGTCGAAGTGAACGCCGTAATTCTCTTTCAACAAATTTGACTCATGCACGAACTTATCCAGGAATCAGAAGTCGAAAAAGCTGTCCAGACGATTTTTGCCGATTACAATCGCGGCAAGCATATCGACAACATTGACATCTATAATCGACCCGACCAGGCCGAGATTCAGACGATTTTGCAGAACCTGATCCGTGTGGTTTATCCCGGACATTTCAGGGACCGCTCGCACAAGATTTACAACCCGAAGAATAGCTTCGCGGTCATTATCGAAGATACTTTTTACCACCTCCACAAGCAGGTGGCCATCGCGCTTGATTATTGCAAGCTCCGTGGTACCATGACTTCGGACGAGCGCAAGATTGAAAGCTACCGTATCTGCAAGGAATTTTTCGCGAAGATTCCTTGGATTCGCGAATGTCTTGAAACCGATTTGCATGCCGCTTTTGATGGCGACCCTGCAGCCGGCTGCCTCGACGAAATTATCCTTGCGTATCCGGGCCTTATGGCGACAACCATCTTTCGCATTGCCCATGAACTTTACCTTTTGCATGTTCCGGTTCTCCCGCGGCTCATGACTGAGTATGCGCATTCCAAGACGGGAATTGACATCCATCCGGGTGCATCCATCGGCAAGTACTTCTTTATCGATCACGGTACGGGCATTGTGATTGGCGAAACTGCGGTTATTGGCAATAACGTGAAGATTTACCAGGGCGTGACTCTCGGTGCGCTCTCGACGCGCGGGGGTCAGCGCCTCTCCGGCAAAAAACGTCATCCGACCATTCAAGACAACGTAACTATTTACGCGAACGCATCCATTCTAGGCGGCGATACGGTTGTAGGCGAAAATGCCATTATCGGTGGCAGTGCCTTCATCACGAGTTCTGTCGCGCCCAATACCCGCGTGAGCATGAAGAGCCTTGAAATGGACTACGTTTCTACCGATAAGCAACACAAGACGGAAGAAATTACCCAGAGCGAGGAGTGGTACTACATTATTTAGACGAAAGATCGCTCGCAAACTCGCTACAGACGAAAGATTAATGTGCTCTGAATTAATTTAACGTCATCAAAAAATCACAGGATGGCAACTTGCTATAGAAAAAACCGATAATTCAGCATAAAAACAATGTATTGGACGCGTGCGAAAACGCGTTCTATATTTGGGCCAGATTAAAACAACAATGTACGGAGAAACAACAATGGCAGAAATAAAAATCGACGATACCATCGACATTACCGATGTCGTGTGCCCGACTACTTTCGTGAAGGCGAAGGTCGCCCTCGAGGAACTGGAAGAAGGCCAAATCCTTTCTATCCGCCTGAACGACGGCGAACCGGTGCAGAACGTGCCGCGCAGCATCAAGGAAGAGGGTCACGAAATCTTGAAACTTGACGACAACCAGGACGGAACCTACACGCTCATCGTGAAGAAGGTCGGCGACTAACCAAGGAGTATAAAATGATTATTACTGTTGCAGGAAACAAGAAAGAATACAAGGACGGCCTCACCGTCGCAGAACTGATTGAAGCCGAGAAAATTGACAACCCGCTTTACGTGACGGTTTCGGTGAACGAGGAATTTGTTGAGGGCGGAACGTTTGACAAGGCCGTGCTCAAGGACGGCGACAGCGTCGAGTTCCTCTACTTCATGGGAGGTGGCTGTTAATGGCTTTTACTAACGAACAGCTGGAGCGCTATTCGCGCCACATCATCTTGAAAGAGGTGGGCGCGAAGGGCCAGAAGAAGCTCCTGAACGCAAAAGTTCTCGTGATTGGCGCGGGTGGCCTCGGCGCTCCCGTGGCGATGTACCTTGCTGCAGCAGGCGTGGGCACGATAGGCATTGCCGATGCCGACGTGGTTGACCTTTCCAATTTGCAACGCCAGATTATCCATGCGACGGCCGATGTGGGCAAGCCCAAGGTGCAGTCCGCGAAAGAGACGATGGAAGCGATGAACCCCGACGTGAAAGTGGTTACGTACCACACCTTCGTCACCAGCGACAACATCCTCGACCTCATCAAGGACTACGATTTCATCATCGACGGCACCGACAATTTCCCGGCGAAGTTCCTCATCAACGACGCTTGCGTGATGGCGAAGAAACCTTTCTCCCATGCGGGCATCATCCGCTTCCAGGGCCAGCTCATGACGTATGTTCCGGGCCAGGGCCCCTGCTACCGCTGCGTGTTCAAGGAGCCGCCTCCGAAAGATGCCGTGCCGACATGCAAGCAGGCGGGCGTGATTGGCGCTATGGGCGGCGTTATCGGTAGCTTGCAGGCGATGGAAACCGTCAAGTACATTCTCGGCGTGGGCAATTTGCTCACGGGCTACTTGCTCACTTACAATGCGCTCACGATGGAATTCCGCAAGGTGAAACTCCCGACGCATACCGAAGACTGCGCCGTGTGCGGCACGCACCCGACCATCACCCAGCTCATCGACTACGAACAGGCGGTTTGCGATTTGAAGCATTAAACCTTTGTTGTCATGCCCGCGTAGGCGGGCATCTCCCCTAAAAAAGATCCCCACCTTGGTGGCCATGCGCACTAAACAACAAGTTGTTAAGTGCTGTCCGCCCGGTCAAGCCGGGGATGACATTGGAGAAAAAATGATTTCCATTTCAAAAGACAACTACGAAAAAATCCTCGCGCATGCCGAAAAGAACCTGCCCGAAGAGGCCTGCGGGCTGATTGCGGGGCGCATCGAAGGTAGCGACAAGCATATCGAGAAGGTCTACCTGCTCACGAATATCGACCATTCGAACGAGCATTTTTCGCTGGACCCCAAGGAACAGCTTGCCGCCATCAAGGACATGCGTGCAAACGGCCTCTCGCCGCTGGGCAACTGGCATTCTCATCCGGAATCCCCTTCGCGCCCGTCGGAAGAAGACAAGCGCCTTGCCTACGATAGCAGGGCGAGCTACTTGATTCTTTCGCTCATGGACCGCGAACATCCGGTGCTCAATTCCTTCCACATTGAGGGCGATACCGCCACGAACGAAGGGCTTGTAATCGCCTAAAGATCTCCGTACAACGGTGCCTCCGGGGCTTATGTGAAATTCCTGCCCTGGAGGCACTTTTGCGTTTTTAGTGCAAAAATGGTATTTTTGCGTTGTTTTGCCTAACAACGGCTTTTTCTGCGCGATAAGTGAAATCGAACCGCCCTTATCTATATTATAGCCGGGTTTGTTATGGATAGGTTAAATCAACTCTTGGGAGAACGAAATGAAAAACCTGTCCGTATTATCGGTCGCCTTGCTGTGCGCTTCCATGGCCACCGCGGCGGAAAATTCAATCTACACCGGCACATTCTTCGACGATAGCGGAGCCTACTTTGGCCCCGACTGCGAAAAGGATGGCACGCAATCTACGGGCGCCTACTACACGGGCGATTACACGAGCCCGTTCAAGACGTTCCTCGGCAAGACTGACGAAGACATACAGAATAAGCTTGACGAACTCTGGAATCACTATTTTGGCGGGCAGAATGACAAGACCGTGTATTACGAAGACAACGACGGCGGCTACATTGTCGATATAAACAACAACGACATCCGCTCCGAGGGCATGAGCTACGGCATGATGATTGCCGTGCAGACCAACCACAAGGAACAGTTCGGCAAACTCTGGAACTGGGCCAAGAAACACATGTGGAGCAATCCTGCCACGGGCGGAAGCGGCTATTTCGCGTGGCAGGCAAACCGCGACGGTTCCGTGCGCGATTGGGGCAACGCTCCCGACGGCGAAATCTACTTCATGATGGCGCTTTTGTTTGCGGCCAACCGCTGGGACGACGCTCAATACATGAAGGACGCACAGAGCATCTTGAAGGCCTGCTGGAAAGGCAACGGCCAATCCCTGTACAGCGAACAGTCCTTCATTGCTACGTTCCAGCCGAGCGACGGCAACAACACCTGGGGCGACGCCTCTTACAGTTTGCCCGCATTCGTGGACCTGTTCAGCCGCTGGTCCGACACCAACACCGACAAGTGGAAAAAGGCGACGAAGGCCACCCGCGACCACATCTACAATTCCGCAAACCCGCAGTCGGGCCTGTGCAGCGACTACAGCAACTTCGACGGGACTCCGCACTACGCCTTTAGCGACAATTCTACGAAATACGCGTTTGATGCCATCCGTTGCCCCATGAACTACGGCATGGACAGCTACCTGTTCGGCGTGGATATGGAACGCCAGACGAAAATCGCGAAGGTGATTACCGACTTCTTCGAAAAGGACGGGTACAGGCACGGGCATTTCAACTGGGACGGCACCAACGGATACGGCGATTTCACCATCGGCCAGGCGGGTGCGAATGCGGTTGCTACCTATGCCCTGCTTGAAGAAGAGGGCTACAAGGATTTGGTGAAGAAGGTGCTGCAGAAGGCCTGGGATTCCAAGCCCATCGTCGGTAGCCAGCGTTACTACGACGGCCTGGTGCATTACCTCGCCATGCTCCATCTCACCGGCAACTTCAAGATTTGGAAGAAGAAGCCCGAGATCGAGAAAAAGACGGCAGAGGGTGAATACAACGGCGTGAGTTATGAAAACGACACCACGTTTCACGCTTTTGAATCGTGCAAGCTCTACGAGGTGGCGGTGACTGCGAAGAAGGTTGCTCCGGGTCCGGACGCAATTTCAAATGCACTTAACTTTAATACTGACATAAAGATACGTGCACATGCAAATTCCATCTTTATCGAGAATGCGCCTGCCGGTTCCAGGTTCACGGTTTCCGACCTCAACGGTCGCGTGCTTGTGAAATCAAGAACGCAGTCCGCGATGCACGAAGTGCGTATCGAAAACAGGGGAGCGCTGCTCGTGATTGTCGGTAACAGGGCGTACAAAGTCGTGAAATAAATTTTCTTGACCGCGTGTTTTTGCTTCGGGGCAGGCATCGTGTTTGCCCCGAAAAATTTTTTATTTTTGGGATGTTGAATTTTAATTTTGAATCGGTAGAAAAAGATGTTTAAAGTAGGTTTTGATAACGAAGCGTACCTCAAGACGCAGTCCGAAAAAATTGCCGAACGCATCGCGAAGTTCGGCGGAAAACTTTACCTGGAATTTGGCGGAAAACTGTTTGATGACCATCACGCATCCCGCGTGTTGCCTGGCTTCGCGCCCGACAGTAAAATCCGCATGCTCGAAAAAATCAAGGACAAGGCCGAAGTCATTATCGCCATTAATGCGGGTGACATCGAAAAGAACAAGGTCCGCGGCGACCTCGGTATTACCTACGACCAGGACGTGCTCCGCCTGATTGACGCGTTCCGCGGTTATGGCCTCTACGTGAGCTCTGTGGTGCTGACCCGCTGGCAGGAACAGCCGAGTGCCGTTGCCTACCAGAAGAAGCTGGAAGGACTGGGACTCAAGGTTTACCGCCACTACCCGATTGCGGGTTACCCGAGCAATATTCCTTTGGTTGTAAGCGACGACGGTTACGGCAAGAACGAGTTTGTCGAAACGACTCGCGAACTTGTGGTGGTGACGGCTCCCGGCCCCGGGAGTGGAAAGATGGCCGTGTGCCTCTCGCAGATTTATCACGAGAACAAGCGTGGCATCAAGGCGGGCTACGCGAAGTTTGAGACGTTCCCCATCTGGAACATCCCGCTCAAGCATCCGGTGAACCTCGCGTACGAGGCGGCGACCGCCGACCTGAACGACGTGAACATGATTGACCCGTTCCATCTGGAAGCTTACGGACAAACTACCATCAACTACAACCGCGACGTGGAAATTTTCCCGGTGCTGAACGCGCTGTTTACGCGCATTCTGGGAGAATCTCCGTACAAAAGCCCTACGGACATGGGCGTGAACATGGCGGGCAACTGCATTATCGACGATGAAGCTGTTTGCGAGGCCGCCAAGCAGGAAATCATCCGCCGCTACTATAACACGCTCTGCGACGTGCGCAAGGGCAATGCGGAAAAGGACCAGATTTACAAGCAGGAACTCATCATGGAGCAGGCGCAGATTAGCACTGCCGACCGCCCCGTGATTGCGGCTGCCGTGGAACGCGCGCAGTTGACCGAAGGTCCCGCGGTCGCCATCCAGCTGAACGACGGTGCAATCATCTCGGCGAAGACCTCTTCGCTGTTGGGTGCATCTTCTGCCATGCTGCTTGACGCACTCAAGCATCTTGCGGGTATCCCCGACGAAGTGCGCCTGCTTTCGCCGATGGTCATCGAGCCGATTCAGAATCTGAAGACGAAACAGCTTGGCCACAGGAATCCGCGCTTGCACATGGACGAGGCCCTCGTGGCGCTCTCTGTGTGTGCCCTCACGGACTACAACGCGAAAATCGCCCTAGAGAAGTTGCCGGAACTCCGCCACTGCGAAGTGCATTCCAGCGTTATCCTCTCGCAGGTCGATGTGGGCGTGTTCCGCCGCCTGGGCGTGAACCTCACGACGGAACCGAATTATCAGTCCGGCAACCTTTACCATGGATAAAAAGTCGTCTAGACTTCGTCTAACTTCGTTCTCAACCCAACTCGCCGTACCAGTTGTACGGCTTCGGGGTCTGCGGCCTCGTTATACTCGTCTATACGACTTTTTAATGACTTTTCTCTAGTTGGTGCGAAGATTTGAAAAAAATGCCGCGATTGAATCGCGGTCTTTTTGATGTTTGCGGTGCGGCCCCTCGGCAAGCTCGGGGACCTTATTTGACGGATGCAGTCAGCAGTTTTGTTGTGAGCTGCAAGCGCCCGGTATTAACCGGGCGTGGCAACGAGAGCGAGGCCTAACGGGATTTACTTGCCAGCGGCTTGGCCGAGCAGTCGTGTGGCTGCTGCCACATACTCAGCCGGGTTCGGGAGCGGAGAACCTTCGGCAAGCAGAGCCTGACCGTAGAGGGCCTTCGGCCAATCGCCCAGGTCTTCCTTCGCGGAGGCGTTCAGCGCGAACAGGAACACAGCAATGAATGCGATTGCTGTTTTCTTGAAATATTTGGACAAATTAGTTACCGCCGTTTCGTGCAATACCTATCAGGTAGAATAGACCGAAAACTACGATATCCGCCGCCACGATGGTCGAACCCACGGGAGTTCCGGCGAGAATAGCGACTACGATGCCGATAAGCGAGCAAATCACGGATATGGTGGCCGCAGCGACCGTTACCGAGAAAAAGCTCTTGAATACGCGCATGGCCGAAAGTGCCGGGAAAACCACGAGGGCCGATACCAAAAGCGCACCCACAAGGTTCATGGCGAGTACGATAATCGTTGCGACGATGACCGCAATCAGCAGGTTGAAAAGCGCAGTGTTGACGCCTGTGGCTCGTGCGAAATTCTCGTCGAACGTGATGGAGAAAATCTTGTTGTAGAAGAGGACGAAGCAGAAAAGAACCACGCACGAGAGCGCTATGCACAGGATGACCTCTTCCAGTTTCAGCGTGAGGATGGACGTGGAACCGAAAAGCGTGGTGCACACGTCGCCCGAGATGTTTGCCGAAGTGGAAAATATGTTCATCAGCAGGTAGCCGATGGCAAGCGCACCGACCGATACCATGGCGACGGCGGCATCGCCCTTGATGCGAGCGTTTTTCCCGGTGCAGAGCAGGAGTACTGCCACGGCTATGGTTACCGGCAAGATGATGAGCATGTTGTTTGTCACCTTGAGTACTGCTGCAATGGCAAGTGCGCCGAATGCGACGTGCGAAAGGCCGTCGCCGATATAGGAGTAGCGCTTGAGTACGAGGGTAACGCCCAGCAGCGACGAACAGAGCGATACGAGTACGCCTACGATAATCGCGTAGCGCACGAAGGGAAAGTCCAGGTAGAAAAGAAGCGTATCAATTGGCATACCGTACATTGTCATCCCCGCGAATGCGGGGATCTCCTTGACTTGAGGTTTTATCTTCCTTTAACTGATATTTGGTCGAAGTTCATCACGCGGGTAGCATCGTCCAGGGCGGAGTCCACGTCGTGCGTGACCATCACGATGGTCATGCCCTTCTTGTGTAGGTCATTGATGACGCGGTACATCGTTTCCGTAGATTCGGGATCGAGTCCCGTCACCGGTTCGTCGAGAAGCAATAAGCGTTCGGCAGCACAGAGGGCCCGGGCCAAAAGCACGCGCTGCTTTTGGCCCCCCGAAAGCTCGCGGAAGCACGACTTGCGCAAGCTTTCGGTGCGGGTGAGCGCCATGCATTCCATGGCGCGCTCCCGCTGGGCCCGTCCATAAAACGGCAGCAGGCGGAACTTGCCCTGGAATGCGGAAAGAACGATTTCTTCCACCGATGCGGGAAAATCCCTCTGGACTAGCGTCATCTGCGGCAGGTAACCGATTTCACTGCGCTTGAGCCCTTCGCAGAGTTCGATATCTCCGGACTTGGGCTTGAGCAAGCCTGCGATTCCACGGAGGAACGTTGTCTTGCCGGAACCGTTGCGTCCGATGATGCAGAGGTAGTCCCCGACATTCACGTCGTAATCCAAGTCGCGGACCAGGTCCTTGCTTCCGTAGCCGAGCGTCAGCTGGCGGCATTTGATCAGAGGGATTATTTCGTTCATGTTATTTTAAAGCCTTTTTCAATACTTCCAGATTGTCGCGCATGATGGAGAGGTAATCGACGCCGGCCTTTATCTGTTCGTCCGTCACCGACTGCATCGAATTGAGCGTCAAGACCTGCGCGTTCTTGGAGTTCTTGCTCGCATCGAGAATCGCCCGGGCGATTTTCCCGTCGCTGCCGTCGATAGTCAAAATGGCGGGGAGCGCAAGCGAATCCATCTTGTTCGCAAGGAAGGTTACAGTCTCGAAACTCGCTTCGCTCTCGGCGGAACAGCCGGCAAATGCGGCATAGTACTTAATGCCATAATCGTCCACCAGATAGCGAAACGGGAAACGGTCGCCGAACAGGATAGTTTCGTGGGTCGCCTCGGCAACGGCATCGGCATATTCGTCGTCAATTTCGTTCAGCTTGACAGTATAGTCAGCTGCGTTCGATCTGTATGTTTCGGCATTTGCGGTGTCGATTTTGACCAGGGCTTTGACGATGTCCACGCCAACCAGGTATTTGGCCGCTACCAGCGAAAGCCAGATGTGCTCGTCGTTCTCGACTTCTTCGTGGTGATGATGCTCGGAGGTCGCCTCGGCAGGCTCGGTGACCTTGGCATGCTCATGATGTTCCTCTACCTGCATGCCCTCCACGACTTCTTCTTCCTTGATGCGGTCGCCGAGAGCCTTCATCAGGTTCAGCGCGACGCGCCCTTCCTTCGGGGTAGCCGCAAGTGCCTTCTCAATCCATTCGTCAGACTCGCCGCCCACGTAAACGACAAGGTCGGCCTTGGCGATGGTCGCAATGTCCTTGGCCGAGGGCTTGTAGCTGTGAAGGTCGGTGCCGTTCTTGATGAGCAGTTTCAGGTCAACTGCATCGGCACGCTCGCCAATCACGTTCTTCAACCAGTCGTACTGCGGGTAGATGGTTGCGACGACGGAAATCTTTTTCGGTGCGGAATCCTTTTTCCCGGATTCCGTGTTGCATGCGGTCAGCATGAACGCTAACGCGAAAAACGATATTGCAATGGATGCAACTTTTTTCATATAAAGGTCCTTGTCCGTATGGACAAATGTTGTTGATGTTGTTATGCGGCTTTGTACCGCTCGTCGTCTTGGGTGCGACGCACTTCAATTCAACAACAGGACCTTTTGCGAAACAAGAGTGGCTCGGCACGTATCGAGAACCTTGATGCGGGGGAGCCTGAAAAACACGCAGCAGAGCGCGATTTCAAAAGGTGCGACGACCATTTCCATGCAGACCGTAATCAGTTCCAGACAGCGATGGATATGGTGACAGACGTGGCAATGTTCGCCGTGGCAATGGTGTTCCAGGTGGCGTGACACGTAGAGCGACGCCATGACAACCAGAAGCCTGTCGAACAGGGCCTTAAACATGGTGCATACGACTCCGCGGGAGGGGCTTCTTCGCGGCTATGGAGCATCCGGCGCAGCGCCCGAGCAGAACCGACTGCTGCTGGTCCAGTTCAAAGCCGCTTACGCGCTGTACCGAAAGTTGCAGCATCTTGAGTGCGGGGCCTTCCAGGTGGAAAAACTTGCCGCATTCCTTGCACACGAGGTGCATTTTCTCCTGGCACTTGCTCGGGCCCGTGTAGCGGTACTGGAGTTCCTTGTTCTCTTCGGCCCCGACAATCTGGACGATACCCGCTTTTTCGAGACGGGCGAGGTTCCTGTAGATGGTGCTCAGGGAAACGGAGCGCAGGTCCTGGGCAATGTCGGAGGCCTTGAAAATCCGGTCAGGATTCTTGACCATGAAGTCCATGATGACTTGTCGCGTTTTCGTCTTGTATTCTAATTTGCAAATCATTCGCAAATTTAAATTTAACAAAAAGTGGGTGCGTTGTCAACGAAAAAGCCTGCGAATGGGCCGCAGGCTTCTCGTAAATGTGGTTGTATTTAGCGTCACTTCACACTTGCTGTCAGCAATTTTGTAATCGCACTGACGTATTCAGCCGGGTTCGGAAGCGGAGAACCTTCGGCAAGCAGAGCCTGACCGTAGAGGGCCTTCGGCCAGTCACCCAAATCTTCCTTCGCTTCGACCTTCTTCTTGAGCATTTCGCAAATCGGGTGCGTCGGGTTGATTTCCAGAATGCGCTTGGACTTCGGCAAGTTCTTCTGGCCCATGGCCTTCATCATGCGTTCCATCTGGGCGCTCATGGCGTCTTCGCTCGTCACGAGGCAGCAGGGGCTATCCTTCAGGCGGCTAGACACGCGGACTTCCTTGATGTCTTCGTCCAAGACTTTCTGCAGGTTTTCGCAGAGGCCCTTAAAGATTCCCTTGTTGGCTTCTTCGGCCTTCTTTTCGTCTTCGGTCTTTTCGAAATCCACGTCGCCGCGGGCGATGTCGTGGAACTTCTTGTCGCCGAATTCGGTGAGGCTCGACATCATGAATTCATCGATGCCGTCGCTCATGAGCAACACCTCGTAGCCCTTGGCCTTGAAAGCTTCGAGCATCGGGTTGGACTTCACGGCGTTCTTGTCGCCGATGAGGTAGTAGATTTCCTTCTGGCCTTCCGGCATGCGCTTCACGTATTCGTCAAGGCCCACGAGAGCGTCGCCCTCCGTCTTGGTGCTTTCGAAGCGGAGCAGCTTCTTGAGTTCGTCAAGATGTTCCCAGTTCATGTAGAAGCCTTCCTTCAAGACCATGCCGAGTTCGCGCCACCAGGCGTTGTACTTCGCGGCATCCTTGTCGGCCATGTTCTGCAAGGTGTCGAGCACTTTCTTGATGACGTGCTTGCGGATGTTGGTGATAATCTTGTTGTTCTGCAAGATTTCGCGGGACACGTTCAGCGGCAAGTCTTCGCTATCTACCACGCCGCGCACAAAACGGAGCCAAGGCGGCAGCAGGTCCTTGCAGTCGTCCATGATAAAGACTTTCTTCACGTAGAGCTTGAGTCCGTGCAGTGCATCGTTGTGCCAGATGTTGAACGGGGCCTTGGACGGAATGTACACGAGGCTCCAGAATTCCTGGGAACCTTCGGCGTGGCTGTGGCTCCAAGCGGCCGGTTCGTCGGCTTCGTGGCTGATGACGTTGTAGAAGTCCTTGTACTGTTCTTCGGTGACTTCCTTTTCGCTCTGGCGCCACAATGCCTGCTTTTCGTTCAAACGTTCTTCGGGCTTTTCTTCGAGTTCGCCCTTGTCGTTCTTCGTTGCTTCGGGGTGGAAGTAAATGCCGTAGCTCACGAAGCCGCTGTACTTCTGGACGATGTCCTTGATTTTCCATTCGCTTGCGAAGTCTTCGGCGTCTTCGTCGTCCTTCAGGTACAAAGTAATCTTGGTGCCCACCTTGTCGCGCGGGGCTTCGGAAATCTCGAATTCGCCCGTGCCTTCGGAAGACCACAGGTAACCCTGAGTTTCGCCGGCCTTAAGGGTCAAAACTTCGACCTTCTTTGCGACCATGAACACGGAGTAGAAGCCCACACCGAACTGACCGATGAGATCGACTCTGCCCTTGTCGCTTTCCTTCAAATTCTTGATGAAGTTCTTGGTGCCGCTACGGGCGATGGTGCCCAGGCAGTTGATCAAGTCGTCCTTGTTCATGCCGATACCGTTGTCTTCCACAACGATGCGCTTGCCTTCCTTGTTCACCGAGATGTCGATGCGCAGCTGCGTGCCCTGCGGCAAGAGTTCTGCGTTTGAAAGCGAGAGGAAACGGCGCTTGTCCAGTGCGTCCGCCGCGTTGGAAACGAGTTCGCGGAGGAAGATTTCCTTGTTGCTGTAAAGGGAGTTGATCATCAAGTTCAGCATGTCGCGAACTTCGGTCTGGAATTCCATCTTCTCTGTTGCCATTTTACGTCCTTTTCCTTTTTGTCATTCCCGCGCAGGCGGGAATCTCCGTTATGTTTAATTTTCGAGCGGTTTAGACTGTCAAAATGTTTCAAAATGAAACAAATTGACGGCCCAGCCTTGTTTTCGCTATAGTAATTGCAAGAACCGTGCCAATGGTTTGACAAGCTCACCAACCGTGGTTCGACATAAGGTCGCTGAGCCGGTGCGCTGAGTTTGCCGAAGTGCACCAATATATTATATTTCGGAAAAGCCTGCTTTTTGGGGCTAAAAGGAGATTTATGAAAAAGGCGTTCTTGAACATGTTTATCCTGTCGCTGGCAGTAGCGTTCTGTGCCTGCGACGATTCCGCGTCGGGTTCTCCCGAAAACGGGGGCGACTCGGGTAAAACTGCGGAATCGAAGGGGAGTTTTCCTGCAGGCGGTGACTCGGATTTTTACTGCGAAGCGACCATCGGTGTTGATTCCGACGGCAAAAACTGGAGCCAGATAAAGTTGAATATCCCGAACTACAAGGGGTTTGTGGAACGGATCGTGTTCGACGATGCGGGTAACGGCTCGCAGTACTATGAAGAGTCCTATTTCAAGATATCGCCGATGGATAAGGCCGAGATGTGTTTGGAATTCGAACAGGCGCTGCGGGAAGACCTTGCAGATAAAAATGTTACCGATTCCTATTGTGGCGAAGGCGTTTCGTATTTCGTGATTGAGTTTGAAAAAGTCAAGCTGGAACGACTCGCGTCATATGCGGAATCCTTCAGGGAAGACTGCGAAGATTACGAGCGTGACTGGGAAGAGGGCGAGTACACCCGCTACCAGAAATAAATTACGTTCAAGATAAAGTAAGTTACGTTACTTCAGGTAAATCCTTTGCTCGTCGCTTAGCATTAGGATGACGGGGAGTGCCGGTGCAGCGAAGGTTCTGCCTTCGAGGTTTCCGCTCTTTAGCAGCTGGCCGTTCAGGCTGAACGCCTTGTATTGGGCGTTAGGCTTGGCGCCTGCAATCAGGTAGCGGCTTTGGCCGAGTTTCGCGAAGCTGATTCTTGCCTGTGATAGTCCCGGGATTGCGGGGGAGGCTGTCGTGGATTCGGGCGGAAACTTGATGTCCGGGCACGTGTTCAGCGTGTCGAGAAGGATGGTGAATTCTCCGGCAACGGTCGCAAGTGCGAGAGGCATGTCAACCATATCGACGTCTTTCCCGCCGTTTCTTCCTCTCAGCTCGGGCGGATTGAATTCACAGCCGGAGTAACCCAATTCTTTGCAGTAGAACTTCTGGCACAAATCAAATACATGGTTCACGAGGGAATCTGCCTGTTCCGCCGTACCCTTGAATACGCCCGCCTTCTGCAGGCGCGGAAATTCGTCCTTGTACACGTCTTTGTGGTTCACGCTGAAAAGCGAATCGACGCGTGAGCTCTCGTCTTCGGAATAGGAAACTCGTGCTACCTTGACCACCTTCTCGGTGACAATCACGATCATGGTGGAATCCAGGGCGGACCTGTATACCCATGCCGTATCGGTGCCGGAGGCGTTCTTGACCGCGGGCTCGCGCTGGCTCATCTTGGAGAGGTCCAGGTAGTCGCCTTCGAACAGGTAGAGCGCTGTCGCCGGGTAGCCCATGTAGACGTCGGTGCTGCCGCCCCCGCCCTGATGGTGGGTGACGTTGCATTCCGCCGCATGTAGGCTTGTGGTTAAGGCGCCTGCGCAAAACGCGCCCGCAAATAGAAATTTGGTGAATTTCATGATTTATTCTCCTTTCTTGATATTGTAATAATAACACAAAAAGAGGCGCCCTGTCAAGAGCACCTCTTTTTAAAATGGATGGTCTGGCCGCTTAGCCGAGTACCTTCTTCTCGAAGTCGCCGAGGCAGTCCACGAGAGCCTGAACGCCTTCGACCGGCATCGCGTTGTAGATGGATGCGCGGAAGCCACCCACGGAGCGGTGACCCTTGAGCTGCTGGAGGCCGCGAGCCTTCGCGAATTCGAGGAATTCCTTGGCGAGATCGTCAGCCTTGTCGGCAGCGACCACGTCCTTGTTGAACACGAACGGGACGTTCATGATGGAGCGGTCTTCCTTGGCAGCGGTACCGACGAACACCTTGGAGTTGTCGAGGGCGCTGTAGAGGAGAGCTGCCTTGGAGCGGTTCACCTTTTCGATAGCTTCCACGCCACCGAATTCCTTGAGCCACTTGAGCGTGCGGTTCATCACGTACACGGCAAATACCGGCGGAGTGTTGAACATGTTCTTCGCGTCGATGTGGGTCTGGAAGTTCAGCATGGTCGGGATGGTGCGGTTCACCTTGCCGAGCAAGTCCTTGCGGATGATGGTCACGGTCACGCCAGCGCAGCTGATGTTCTTCTGGGCGCCGCCGTACACAACGCCGAAGTCAGAAACGTTGATTTTCCTTGCGAGGAAGTCGGAGCTCACGTCGGCCATGAGGAAGCCGGACTTCGGCTTCGGGAAGCTCTGCCATTCCGTACCGTAGATGGTGTTGTTGGCAGTCACGTGGAGGTACGTGGCGTTGTCGCTCATCTTCAGGTTCTTGTCGATGTGGTTGTACACATCAGCCTTAGTGTCGCAGGCGACGTTCACGTTACCGAACAGCTTGGCTTCCTTGCAGGCCTTGTTGGCCCAAACGCCGGTCAGCGCGTAGTCGGCCGTTGCGTTCTGGTCGAGGAAGTTCATCGGGAGCATGCAGAACAGGAGTGAACAACCACCACCGAGGAAGACGATGTCGTAGTTCTCGGGAATGCCCATCAAGTCGCGGAGGAACTGTTCGGTTTCGGCGAACATGTTTTCGATCGGCTTTGAACGGTGACTCATGGAGAGAATGCTGATGCCGCTGTTCGCGTAGTCGATGCATGCAGCAGATGCTTCCTTGAGTGCTTGTTCGGGCAGGACGGACGGGCCTGCGCTAAAGTTATAGACCTTATTTGCCATGGTTGTGTTCCTTTTTGTTTTGCCGGGGAACGTCCCGGACTATAAATTTACGGGCGTAAAAATAGCAAATTGCGCCCTGCTCGGCAATGGTCTACGGGTGCTACCTATCGCCTCGTTTTTCCCTTTATCTCTATTTGTGAAATTGTCGCGGCTACGGCAGAAACGCCCCCGATGAAAGCCGCGATAAAAGCCCCGCAGAACAGGTATAGCGGCAAGGAATAGATGGCGCCGTTCGCAATAGCCAGGTACTTCAGCTCGCTCGTGCCCTTGAGGCTGTCTTTGACGGAGTAACGCCAGCGCTCGAAGGTGTAGTCCATGAAGCCGCTCCCGAAGTAGTAGGCGTTGATGATGAAAATCAGGCAAATCGAGATTACGCTCCCGACGACGGGAATCAGGTTCAGGAGGAGGCAGAGTGCGGTCAGCAGCAGTTGCTTTGCCGTGTTCCGGAGGGCGATGAGGAGTGCTCTCCAGATGTCCTTCAGGGTCTGCTTCGCGTCGAACGGGAACTCGTTGCCGGTGAGGATGGTTTCGGCCTTTTCTGAAAGCATCGTGTAGATGGGCGACATCAAGACGTTCACGATGGTGCCGCCGATGAAAATGAAGACGATGAAGAATATGATGGGGAGGACTATCTTGATGGCGACCATGCCGGCCTGTATCCAGCTGTTCATGTTCTCGGTGTGCCGCTCGATGATGCCGTTAATCCAGTCCCCGATGCCGACTCCGGAGAATAGGAGCGCGACAACCACGATGATGTTAAGGACGACGGGCAGCGCCAGGTACTTGGTGAGTTTGTTTGTCCATATCAGACGGAGCGCCTTTGGGTATGCGGCGAGTCCGCTTACAATCTGTTCCTTTATT